>NZ_JBVTQX010000003.1:0-454554 GCF_055755235.1 Alteromonas sp. R7
CTGTACTAATTGCCCGAGAGGCTTAACCATACAACGCCCAAGAAGCTTTAGACTTCTGAGTGTTGTAGACAAGCTAAGCTCTGAAAAATGAGCAGCAAGTAGAGTGAAAAGTAGTTACTCACTGATTGAATTGATATCCAGTTTTCTAGATTGTTACCAGTTTTTCCTGGCAGCCATAGCGATACGGTACCACCTGACTCCATTCCGAACTCAGAAGTGAAACGTATTAGCGCCGATGGTAGTGTGGGGCTTCCCCATGTGAGAGTAGGACACTGCCAGGTCCCAATTAAAGAAACCCGCCTAACGGCGGGTTTTTTGCGTTTGGAAGAAAGAAAAATAATGGGGTCAGAGTACATTAATCCCCATTCCCTCAGCAAAACCTTAAATTGGGGTCAGAGTACTTTATTACTTTAAACATCAGAACATAGTCATTCCCTTACCCCCCAGTGCCGCTAAATCAGAGAAATGTACTCTGACCCCATTTCTTGTGTGCTTGTGCTGTAAGCATATTTTGACTGGGAGAGATCTAGTAATAACATCTCCTTCCTATTATTTATTCGCAAAATCCTATATAAGTAATTTATCAATGAATAAATCGGTAAAAATGTGAAACGTAAGGTTCTTTTAGGTTATTGCTTAATTCTTATTTCTTGGGCGTATTGCGCAAGCTCTGAAGAAAATTTAAAAACAAAAAAGTCTATTACGCTTGGTGTCGTTGAGTTTCCGCCATTAGTGATTAAAGAACCCGACTCTTCGCGTTGTCATGGTGTAGCGATAGATGCAACTGTAGCCATATTGACTAAAATGAATTATTACGTGTTAGTTGAATGCATGCCTCCGGCTCGTTTGTTTGAACGTGTGAAGACCGGGAAGGTCGATCTCACAATTAATGTCAGAGGTACTTCAGCGTTAGATCAGAACGCTACATTTATAGACGCTCCATTTGTTTACTTATCTATTGTACTTCTACATAACGGACAACTTGCGGATGATAAGTCAATTTCGGCAATTCGCGGCTATGACTATTTAGGTATTCGACAGGCACTTCAGCAAGAAGGTTTTGAATTTTTTGATATGCCGACAAGTAGCGACGCGATTCACCTTTTTGATGTTGGAAGAACGTCTTATCTAATTAGCTACAAACAACCCTACCAATTTTATACAGAGTCCTTAGGTAGTCGATTGGTTGAGGTAAGTATTTCAGACAAATTGACCGTACCTTCCTATTTGGCAGTTTCAAATCACAGCAGGTACAAAGATGAACTTGTTGATAGTTTGAATCTGGTTACTACATATATAAGTGACTCTACAATATTAGAATCCTATCGAAGTGCGAATAAATAACTCTTTCCTTACCAAGCTGCACAACTGTTGCCTATACGAATCGGGCGGCTCCGTGCCCCACTCAGTGTCAGGCACTTCATACTCGTGTCAAATAAAAAGCTCACAGTTAATATGGGAGTGGCAGCGAATGAAAATCTTTGTTATGAGAACATAACTTCTTTGTTGCAAGCGGCTGATACGCTTTTATATAAAGCTAAATTTCGAGGTAGTGAACAAATATGTTTAGGCCAGCACTGAGCGACGATCTCGTCAGAGGATACTACTTCTCCTTTTTGCTGACACAACAGCAGCAGAACATCCATGGTTTTCGGCTCTATAGTCCTCTTAAGCTTGCCGAGAGATAGAGTATTGCTGGTTACATCGACTTGCCATTGACCTAGATAAAATTGTTGCTTCACCGCGTTTACCCTGTACTTTTTGTAGGTACTGTACTTAACTTTTCCTGTTAACTTATTGTAAAAGTATACAGATACACTTTTGTTAATATAAAACCTTTTAATATCAATGTCATAAAAATTAATTGTAAAAAAATTAATTTTTGTGAAATATCCTTTAAGCCCACAGGGTCTTTTAAAGTACACGTGCTTACTGTACGTCAAACATGACTAATATTATTGAGGGTACATCAATGAAACAAATCAAAAAATCATCAGTAGCGACAGCGTTGGGTGCAGTTGTAATTGGCTCTTTGGCGTCAACTGTTGCAGTAGCAGATGTAAATCCATTTGGTATGCAAGCATTAGAATCTGGTTACAGCCAATTCGCTGCGGAAGGCAAGTGTGGCGAAGGTAAATGTGGCGGCGACAAAGCAGAGAAAGAAGGCAAGTGCGGCGAAGGTAAGTGTGGCGGCGACAAGAAAGCTGAAAAAGAAGGCAAGTGTGGCGAAGGTAAGTGCGGCGGAGACAAGAAAGCTGACAAAGAAGGCAAGTGCGGCGAAGGCAAATGTGGCGGCGACAAGAAAGCTGACAAAGAAGGCAAGTGCGGCGAAGGTAAATGTGGCGGCGACAAGAAAGCTGGTAAAGAAGGCAAGTGCGGCGAAGGCAAATGCGGTAGCATGTAACCGCCATTCAAAAATCATCGTGTAGCTTGAAAAAGAATGATGAAGGCTACACGAGTTACGCTTAGCAAAAAAATGGCTGTCGAATGATGGCCTTTTTTGTCTAGTAACGTACGTTACAATTGTGCAATCCCATGCGGTAAAGGGGAAGATATGAAAAACATCTGTGGCGCAGGTCTTGGGTTTCGTCGGGAAATGCTAAAAGCGCTTTTACCTACATTGCCATCTGAAGTCGATTTTTGGGAAGTAGCCCCTGAAAATTGGATCCCTCTTGGTGGGAAGTACCAAGAACAATTTCAGCAAGCGTCTTCGCAAGCTCCCTTTACAACTCATGGTTTATCTTTGTCTATCGGAAGTAGTGACAAACTAGATGTCGAGTTTGTAAAAACCGTTAAGCGATTTTTAGATGCAAACAATATTGCATTGTATAGCGAGCACTTAAGCTTTTGTTCTGGCAACGGGCATATGTACGATCTGATGCCAATTCCTTTTACTGAAGACGCGATTAAGCACGTAGTATCTCGAATTGTTCAAGTTCAAGATATCATCGAACGACCGCTGGTCTTAGAAAATGTCTCTTATTACATTGCGCCAGGCCAAGAGATGGATGAACTTGAATTTACCAAGAGCATACTAAATGAATCGGGTTGCAAAATGCTTCTCGACGTAAACAATGTTTACGTTAACAGTATCAACCATAAATACGATGCGAAAGCGTTCATTAACGGCTTGCCCTCAGACAAAATTGTGTATGGCCATATTGCTGGTCATTATGATGAAGCAGAGGATTTGAAAGTTGATACTCACGGGGCTGATGTCATTGAGCCAGTTTGGGCGCTGTTGGAGCATGCTTACCTTACTCACGGCGTATTTCCGACTTTGCTAGAGCGTGATTTTAATATTCCCCCGTTAAGCGAATTATTAGCGGAAGTGAAGAAAATTAAGCAAATTCAAGCAAAATGCGAAGCTGTTCAAGCGTCAAAGGTTAAAGGAAGTGTCGCGTGACTCAGTCATTTCAAACCACTCAAAAAACGTTCGTTGATGCGATCAAAGATCCCCAAACATATTGCGGTACCAACGCCGATCACGCTCGTCGGATGAAAATCTATCAATCATTATTTTTTAATAACATCGACAACTTCGTCAGCACCGGGTTTCCGGTTCTAAAATCCATCATAGTAAAACAGTATGGTGAGAAAGGGTGGGAGAGCATTGTGCGTCAGTTTTTTATTGAGCACGAATGCCGCTCTCCTTATTTTGCTGAAATAAGTAAAGAGTTCGTTGAGTACCTTTCAACAGAGCAAAACTTCGATATTACTCTGCCTGACTTTGCTGCGGAGCTTGCTCACTATGAGTGGCTTGAGCTTGACGTTAGTATCAGAAAAAATGAAGATAATGTTGAGTTCTATCAGCAAGAAAACAATGTTTCCGCCATTAGAGTGTCACCGTATGCCTCGTTGGCGGCATATCAGTTTGAAGTCCATTTAATTGGTGAGGATTATATCCCAGAGCAACCTGCCCAAGAACAGCAGTTCTACGTTGTTTACAGAGACCGTGAGTTTGACGTTCAATTTGCTCATGTTAATCCGGTGACGGCTATTTTAGTCAACACGCTGGAACAAAATGAACTGGGAATGGAAATAGAACAATTAGCTGAGTCGTTGTGTCAACAACTTCCCCAAATTCCTTCAAACGTGCTTATAAATGGTATGAACCAGACCCTCACTGACATGTTACAAAAAGGAATACTGCTTCCAGTATCTTAGGTAACTATTACTATTTACCTGCTTTATATTAAACTTTCGCCAGGATCTGGTCTGAAAGTGAGCGATCGATCATATTAGCGCTGTCAATCGGGCTTGCTTTCGATTAACATTTAGCACCATTTTTTTGTTCACAAAATTGTTTAGGTAGTGCAAATGGCTGACAATTCAGATTTCAAAGAAGTCTATAACAAGTGGTACTTTCTAGCATCGCTAGTAACTCTAATCGCGTTCCCGTTGATGCATATCATCGCCGGCTGGTTCACCTTCTGGTTATAACGCAGACATTCAAGGCATAATTGTGACTGCAGAATATATTAAATCAGTAGTGAAAACCGTACCTGACTATCCAAAGCCAGGTATTTTATTTAGAGATGTGACCAGCGTTTTAGAAGATCACAAAGCATTTAGTAGCTGTATCTCGTTACTTGTAGAAAAGTATCAAGGTATGGGATTTACCAAGATAGCAGGTACTGAAGCACGCGGGTTCCTTTTTGGTGCGCCATTGGCCATCGAAATGGGCATTGGTTTTGTTCCAGTGAGAAAACCCAACAAACTTCCTCGTGAAGTAGTTAGCGAGAGCTACGAGCTTGAATATGGCATGGATACATTAGAAATCCATAAAGATGCCATTGAGCCAGGTGATAAAGTCCTTCTTATTGACGATTTACTTGCAACTGGTGGGACGATAGCCGCTTCTGCGAAACTAATTCGTTCACTAGGCGGTGAAGTAAACCATGCAGGTTTTGTTATTAACTTACCGGACCTAGGTGGCGAGAAGAAATTGAGTACGCTTGATATAGAAAGCTACTCTATTTGTGAGTTTGAAGGCGAATAATCGCTATAAAGCATAACTAGCAAAAGGCGAAATACGTAATAATGAGTTATCAGGTACTAGCAAGGAAGTGGCGACCGGGCAAGTTCAGTGAACTTGTGGGTCAGGAACATGTTGTCTCTGCCATTTCAAATGCTTTGGATAACGATCGTCTACACCACGCTTATCTGTTTACAGGTACGCGAGGCGTAGGTAAAACTACCATTGCACGTATTTTTTCGAAAAGCCTTAATTGCGAAGAAGGACAAGGGGCAAATCCTTGCGGTCAATGTAACACCTGTAAAGAGATAGAGCAGGGGAACTACGTTGATTTGTTAGAGATTGACGCTGCATCAAGAACCAAAGTTGAGGATACTCGCGAGCTTCTTGATAACGTGCAATACAAACCCACTCGCGGGCGTTACAAAGTGTACCTTATCGATGAGGTACACATGCTTTCAAAACACAGCTTTAATGCGCTGTTAAAAACGCTGGAAGAGCCACCTCCACATGTTAAGTTCTTACTGGCGACCACCGATCCTCAAAAGCTTCCGATAACCATCTTATCCCGTTGCTTGCAGTTTAACTTGAAAGCCATGTCTCGGGAGCAGATTGTTGGACAGCTGCAGCATATTTTAGAGCATGAACAGCTGCCGTTTGAGCCACAAGCGCTAGCGCTTTTGGCAAGAGCCGCCCAGGGCAGTATGCGTGATGCGCTGAGTTTAACTGACCAAGCGATTGCACAGGGTGGAAATCAAGTGTTGGCATCGGTGGTAACCGATATGCTGGGGCTGATGGACAAGAACCAGTTGCTTAAAGTGGTTCATGCTGTGGTAAGTAAAAGCCCTGCTGATGTCTTGCAGTTGGTCAATGACATCGCAGAGCAAGCCCCCGATTATGACAACGTACACAGCGAATTGGCTAGCCTGCTGCACCAAATAGCGTTAACGCAATGGGTGCCTGAAGCATGTAAGCTAGAAACCACGTCGGCTAAAGCGATATTTCAATTAGCGAAAACTATTCCAGCTGAGCAAGTGCAGCTGCTTTATCAGATTGCACTGCAAGGAAGAAAAGACTTACCGTTTGCTGCGGATGGAAAAAGTGCGTTTGAAATGACATTGATGCGAATGATGTCGTTTGCTCCAAATACCCCTATCAACGACACCGCAAGCGAGATTGAAAACGGGAGGAGTGAGCATAGTTTACCTGTAGATCATGCTTCTTCCAGTGGTGGCCCGGGAAACGTCGGTAAGCAGGAGGAAGCGCCGTTAAGCGAAACTTCTGCAACCAATGTGCAGGAGGAGAGGCCTTCACATCTATCGGTTGAATCTACCTCTGCTCAGTCGTTAGAAAGTGCGCCATCTACCCCTGATTCACTTGCGACATCAATAATTGAAAAAGAGCAGCAAGAACAATCGACGTCTCCATTTGAATCACAGCAAGAGCAGAAACACGCAGCCGCTGATGAAAGCGAGTTGAGTGGAAGTGATACTCTGTCGGCGCTACCTCATGCAGAGTCAGGTGCAACGACGACTCAAACAACAGCACTTGAGCGTGATGCTTCACATGATGATGAATCCGTAAAGCCAGCTCCAACTTCGTCTATTGAAGAACTACACGTAGAAAACACCGCGGTACAAGCGGTACAAACAGAAAGCGTTGTTGCAGAGCTTGAACCAACGCCAAATGAAGTCAGTGCGCCCCATAACGAAGCCGCGCAACATTTCGATGGACCTCCGTTAGATGCGTACATGGACGATATGCCACCTTCGTCAGAAGATGATGGCTCCTTAGGTTTTGAAGGTTTTCAAAGCGCTGAAGGTTTTCATAACGCTGAGGACTCTTATGACGCTGAGGGCTCTCATAACGCCAAAGGCTCTGACAAAAACAGCGAGTCGTTGGCACACGAGAACGAACCGTCCTCGTTAACCGCCGAAGAGCAGCTGACTTCTACGGCTGATATGTTGGCACTTCGTCAAAAGTTAAAGCAAAGAAAAGCACAAGACGCAGAGGCAAAAAGTACCAGCGCAGCAAATGCTAAGACCGAAAGTGCAAGTGATATTCAAGCGCGCTTTACCAGAAGTAAAGCCGAGGCTTTGAGTACTTCACAAACTGCACATGGAGTTAACAAGGGTAGCGATAATAGTGCAGGGCAGGCTAGCGCTGATAACGAAATCAAGAGGGGCGATTTAAACCCCGTTGGGCATGAAAACAGCCGTGAGCTGCAAGACCATAGCCCTGAGCCGCTAAATAATAGCCCAGAGCGTAGAGAGAACAGCCCGGAGCGTATAGATAACGGCTCAGAACATAAAGATAATAGTGTTGCGCGCGGTGACACTCCTCAACTGGAAAGTACAAATTCAGGCTCGTCCTTAGGTAATACTTTCGCGCATTCTTCTGACGCTATGCATACTAGCGAGTCAGAAAAGAATCATTCTAGCTCAAACCACACGAGCGATTTCTCGCTTGATGAATTTGAAGAGGATATGCCTTTTTCAAATGACGAATCTGAGGCGCAATCAAACTCGGAAACACCGGTTGAGGATATGCCACCTTGGGCTACTGATTACGATAATCAACCATCTCAACACGTTGAAGGTGCTGACTATGTTAAAGCTCCCTCAGATAGCAGCTCCAATTACGGCAATTCCCCAGAGCAAATGGAAAGTGCGGGAGATCGGTCTTTTGCACGGGATGCTCTAAATTTTGATACGCCGCTTAGCAGTACCTATGACGGGCAGTTAAAAGCGTACTTAAATGACGGAAGCAAATTAACTCACGCTAGCCAAATTGACGAATGGAGCAATCTAGTTGAGCAAATGCCAGTTGCTGGTCTACTCAAACAATTGGTGCTGCACGCATCATTTTCTCGAGCGGGCAATCAAGTGTCCCTTGAAATTGACCATAGTCAGACGCATTTATTAAATGATAGTGCGAAAAAGCAATTGGTTGATGCAATCCATCATGGGTTGGGTGAAAACGTTGAAGTAAATATCACGTTAGGTGAACCAGCATCTACACCTTTTGCGTTACAACAAGAGATTCATGCCATGCGCTATGCGCATGCACACTCGGTGATTAAAACCGACGATACAATTCAAGCATTGCTATCGACTTTCGATGCGTCAGTGCTAACCGATTCGGTTAAAGCGCGATAGCAGAATTATTAACACCAAAACGAAGCGAGACAAAAATTATGTTTAAAGGTGGAATGGGCAATATCATGAAGCAGGCGCAGCAAATGCAAGAGCGCATGCAAAAAGCACAAGACGACCTAGCCAAAATTGAAGTAACAGGTGAAGCGGGTGCAGGCATGGTTAAAGTAACCATGACGTGCAACCACAACGTGCGTCGTGTAGACATTGATGAGTCATTGATGGACGACGACAAAGATATGGTTGAAGATTTGGTTGCTGCAGCATTTAACGACGCGGTACGTCGAGTTCAAGAAACTAGCAAAGAGAAGATGGGTGATGTAACTGGCGGAATGCCATTACCTCCTGGCTTCAAAATGCCGTTTTAAGGCTTAGCCCGCGTTTTTATTGGTCTCTAGCAGTTTAAAATGTGATGGGGTCAAGCAGGGGGCAAGTGATACTTATGAAAAAGCTCTGGTTCCTCCAGAGCTTTTTTTGATTCAAGATTCGAGTGATAGTCTTTAAGCGGCTGGACTCTGATAAATATTGTTGACGAACTTACACTCTTCAAAGCCACGCGGAAACACTTGTTCGCGTTTGATATATTTGAGTCCTACCATTGTTTCAATCTGCACTACCTTGTCTTTCACTAGGACTACAAGTCCACAGTGGCTATCGTCTCCCTCTTCGAGTTGTTCTCTGAATCGAACTGTCTGATTCTGAAGCGCTGCAACCTTAGCTTTAGTTTGAGCGATGAAACCATTATGGTCAGACTGCTCATACTTCCTTATGAAGGACATATAGTCAGAGATCGTTTCGAGCGATTCATACTCAGCCATTTGCGCCTGAGTTTTTATCGAGAATATCTTGTGCTGAGCAATAGCTCTCAGTTCTTTAAACTCATTCGATGAGTGATTGGTAATAAAACTTTGATAGTCAGTAATAGAGTTGAGCTGCTGGAGTTCGTTATTCGCTTCTTCAAGTTTTAGTTTACTCAAAAGCCCTCGCGCTTTAGCAAGAAGATCTTTTCGGGCGGAATTTCTCGGGTCGCTCAAGAATTCCTTAGCTTCTTTCGAAGAAGATATCGATAAGAAACTTTTTTCTACAGCTTTAGCGTTTTGCTCTTCCGCTAGCTTCATCTTCGCTTTTTTTAGCTCAGCCAAGAGCTGTTCAGCTTCATTCACTAGTCCGGCAGGATCGTTATCTTTGTATCTCCGAATGAACCATTCCAAACCAGCTTCGTCATTTTTATTGTAATAGAAATGACTTTCTTGTTTTTCTGAATCTTGACCAAAGGCATGATTTGATAGCGAGGAGATTGATAGGCAAATCGCAACTGCTGAAGTGCGGATAAGTCGCAGTGACATTTGAAACTTTCCTTAGTTCTAAAATTTCATTAATTAAAAGTTTAATCTGAAGTCTACCAAAAGCATGTAGCGCGGAGTAGGGGGGATTTAGAGAATTGAATCTTGTGCGAAATAAGTGAGTTAGGTAATTAATTTGGCGGCAATAAGAATAACTATATTTACTTTCCTACTTATCTAAATTTAGGGGCTGACATAGCTGCACAGCCCCTATATTTATTATTGTGAGTAGTCTTGCCCTAACTTTTTTGCCAACAGCGCTATATAGTTAGGGTTGTCTTCAGGTATCCATTTCCCATATATCGTCGCTATCATATTTGTATTCGCATGGCCCATTTGACTTGCTAGCCAAGCTTCGTTACATCCTGCCGTAAGCATCCTACTCGCATACGTATGTCGAAGTTGATACGCAGCGCGATAAGAGACACCTGCTTCTCTCAGCCACCTTTCCCATTGCTTTGGGGCTGTTGTAAGTTCTGGTCTTTTGTAAGGTTGATTAGCTCTTCCTAAGAAGACTCTTCGTCTTTCGACGATATCAAATTTACCGTATTTGTAATGAATTTTATCAGTTACAGGCGGAAGAGCTGCGGACTCATCCTTCATTTCTTCTAGCACCGCTAATGCTGCTGGAAGAAGCTCTACCACGCGGTAGCCGCTTTTGGTTTTTGGTGGTTTTAGCTTACCTTTTCTCGTGAGATTGTATTTAACAATAATTTTCTTGTTTTCCAGATCGACGTCTTCCCATGCCAGCGCCTTCAGTTCACCGTGCCGAAGACCCGTCCAGGCTAGGAATTTAACCATCTGTTTCACTGATGGAACATGGATTGTGGCAAGAAGGCAGTCTAGTTCATCCACTGTGAAAGGCTTAACGTAACGATCATAATACTCTAAATTAAGGTCGTCCTTTTTCAACTGAGGTACTAATCTCATGGGATTTTCTTTCAAGTGCCCTTCTTCAACAGCATAATCCAGCACTCTACGTAGCGTACTGCTATACTCGTTGACCGTCGTTACCGTGCAACCAGCAAACTTGGTTTTGCTATTGCCTTGTACGCTCTTTTTTCTTAGTTCTTTCAGGACGGTCTTAGTAAGATGTCCAAGTGGCTTCGAGGCGAGTCTGTAGTGCGAGAGCCAATTAAGAGCTGTATTAAGTTTCTCTGTAATTGAGTCGGAGAGTACCGAATCATTTTCTTCAACATAGTTTTTGAAGCAAGCTTCAGCAGTGATTGGCGAGCCTGGGTTACGTGCATTAGTAGGGAAGTGCTTAGACCAAAACTCTTCCTCATCATATTTAAAGAGGCCGTTTGTAATGTCCTTTTTTATGTTTCCTAGTGTGGTTTTTGCTATCTCAATATTTCCCAAGGTTGGCGGGTAGCCAAGCGACTTTCGAGTATGTCGAAGTTGGCCTGGAAGCTTAAATTGCAATCGTAGGCTGCCATTGTGGATTGAAACCCCTTTGGCTGCGTCTAGTGCCACTTTAATCGGGTCATTCTCGTTAGTTTGGGCTTGAGACATTACATATACTTCCTAAAATTTGCTACGTTTACAGATATCGCGTGACCTTTATCAGCCTGCTTCCACACCTTGCCTTCGGGCATAGGCTTATCCTTGTTCTTCACTCGCTGGCGAACTGCACTTACGCTTTTACCTAGTTCAGCTGCGGCTTCTTCCAAAGTTAGCCACTGATTTTGTGGCTTTTTGAGCTTCGCAAGTTCACTCTCTAGGAAAGCGATCTTATTCAGAATCCATTCGATTTTTTCAGGGTTGTCCATTACCTCGGCGATATTTACACTAGTTAGGTTGGTCAAGGCTTTTTCTCTTTGTTTATAAAACTGATATCAGGTTACAAAACAAAAAAAATTTTCAGAAAAATTACGTGCTTTTGTGTATGCCTTTTAGGTATATATAAATAATAAAATGGCATAACTGGCTTTAAAATTTTCTGTGAGTCTTAGACCGAATTTCCGCACTTAACCTCTGCTTTCAATATTCATCAAAACCATTGTCCCAGTTGCTGTCAAAACTGTCTGATATAAGATCGCTCGAAGTGTCGCATTCAAATATGTTTTCTGAATGTGCATGAATCAAATCGCAACTAAAAGAGTCAGTCATGTGATTCTCGATGTTTTGAAAGCTGTATGAGGAGGTCTGTTCTTCTGTAAAATCAGTACCGAGCGGATTGCCCGCTACATCTATCATCGAGCCTTTCAACATGGGCAGGCCTGTTGCAGGGTTTACTGTCGTAAAATCTTGTGTGTCATTGTCTTCTGTCTCTGGCGATAGGCTAACTTCAACGTCGCAATGGTCGAAAAGTGTTTTTGAAAGCAGCGTCATATATTCCTCGGTTAAATCGTATTTCCACCACTAGAAATTTACGGAAAAATCTGCTATTTTCAATTTCATTGACTGCGATAGCTCAGCAGCAATGTGATTGCTAAGTAGATCCGCCTCACCCTCTAAATATTCAATTTTTGATGCTTAATTCTTTGTCAGGAGTCATCTCTCCATAAAATCTCCCAGAGGAGGGACTAGTTAGTTCTGAGGTTTACTATCAGGACTTAAAAATGAGCAATAAAACAGATACACAAGATCTGAATATCAAGTTTATTCATCAATTCAAGCGTTCAACACGAACAGAGTGGCCGGATAAATTCCGCCTGTGCTGGTTCTTTGACCCAAATACCCTCGATTATATATACGAGCATAAAGACGAATCTTTCGTTACTAATGGATTTGTTCTATCAGATGCTCTAGCAAATCAACTGCCAGAGGGGTTTAAAAAGAAGTATTTTGAACCTCATGAGCGATGTTTATTGTTTTTGCTATTCGAGATTCAAATCGTCAATTTCATCAACTCTGACGTTGTTGACTCTGACGAATTTGAGAATACGTTTGGAGTCTCAAAAAATCGGTATTTTTCTACTGAAGCTATTGATGAATGGACTGAACAGATCGAACTACTTTAGGGCTGCTTTGCAGCCCTTTTTTTATGCAAGGGCGATGACAATTTCTGAGCGTGCGGGTGAAAAATATACTTCAACTTTATTAGAATCCTCCTTTGGATTCGTCTATCAAATCTAGTAGCTGGGATTACTCGCGGCATACACAAGCTATAAATTTTCGGATAAAGGTTCGCAAAAGTTAAAATTGCTTAGGAGTATAAAAAGGCTGGAGCAATTGAACTTCAAGTTGTTAAAAAAGCTGAATAAATAACAATATTGAGTCGTTTGGGTGTTGTTAGTAACAAAATGGTTTAAAAATATGTTTTACTTTATTAGGGTAGGTCTGCTTTGTTGAGTAGCTAGATAAAGGAAAGGCTCAATATCAAGGAGGAAGGCAAGGCTAGTTCACTTGATTTGCAACAGTTGTTGCAAATCGTCGTTATCGGTGCTTGATGAAAGCGCTCTGTAGTCTTCCTCTTGAAATCCTTCCCGCTCTAATTTCAAAAAAGAAAAAATTCATGATTGCTCCGAAAACACGTTTTGATAGTAGCGGACTACAAAGGCCGTGTCTGTTTATGTATGTGAGTTAGGCAAGCATCGTTAATTATAAAAATAAGACTAAGGGATGAAATGAAAACGTTAGTAAAAATTTTTGGCGCATCATTGTTGGCCTCACTGCCATTAACTGCCAATGCTGGAATAATTAGCTATGGTGAGTTTTCAAAAGGAGAACACTCTGAAATAGTAACGGGCTTGGGAATGGATTGGATGCAATGGACATCGACTAAAGGAATGTCTATAAACTCGGCGCTCGCTGCTTTTAGTCACGACGGCTGGCGGGTCGCATCAGTAGCAGAGGTAACAGAACTCTTTAATTATTTTATTCCAGCATTAAGCTGGGTTGAATCCGAATCCGTCTCTCAGCAGGGGTCAACTGGTTGGACTGATGAGCTATCTCCGGTTTCAGAATTAGATGTACAGTTTCAAACTTTATTCGGTTATACCACTGTCGGATCAGCTTCGGACTATCTGGATGGTGATAGGTTAGAAAAGACGGAAGCTATTTTCGGTAGCGATGATAACGGGAATGGTAGGTACGGCCTCGCAGGAATGTACGATGATTTTACTGTATTCAATGGTAATCAAAACACCGGAAATGCGTATATTAACAAGGATACATTCGCTAGATCTTTTGCATATCGCAAATATGGTGTAGCGCTCGTTCGAGGCGATTTAGATTTAAGCTACCGAGATGGTAACTATTCTTTCGAAGGTGGCGAACAAGACATTGGAGGCGAAGGCGGGGAGTCTGTCAACGTTAAAGGAGAAGGTACGTCAGCCGAAAATAATAGTGATGTTGTAAGCGTTCCAGAGCCTACTACAATTGGCATTTTCGCATTAGCTTCAGGATTTTTCTTCGCAAGAAGAAAGAGTCGCTAAAACTGAATCAGTCTCAACTTGAACTGTCAGATTCGAATAATAGGTATCAATCAAATCTGACAGTCAGTTTTTTTACACTTATTTCTGCTGTGAGTGATCCGGAGACAGTCGACTACTTTCACGACTATTACTGGTTTACTGCGATAATCGACGTTCAGGTTTTTCTCTGACATGTAAATATGAGCGCATAACCTCCGCTCGAATCCTCTATTGGGCTGATCGAATGCCGGCATTCAACCTGACTGATTCGACATACTTATAATTACTGGACTATATACTTTCGAGAGTCCAGTCGACCACCTTACCTATTTTTGCCACACTGCAACAATGACCCAAGCGTTCAAGTATTAACTATTTTGCGGGCATTACAGCAAGCATCGCAATACAAACGCCACCGGCCCGAAACAACTCTACTGTATCAACTTGTTGAGAGTGGCCGTCTGGTAATTACCACATTCAATTCACAAGTTAGCTACGGCATGGTGTTCGCTTTGCAAAGGAGAGTGACCATGCAGCAACATCAACGAAGAGAAGTACAAGACTGGCTCAATCTATTTAAGCAACAAAAACAGAGCGGTTTCACTGCGGTAGAGTTTTGTCGTCATCAGCAGATTAACGTTCAAACTTACTATACCGGACGTCGTGATATTCGGCTTCAACGAACAAGCAGCAAGTTTGTTCAGGTGAAGCGTGAAGTCACGAAGGTTGAGTCTTACTCCGTAGCAATGGGTGGCGACCTCCTCCTGAAGTTGGGAAACGCTAGGAGGGATTATCGGACGTTTACGAAGAAGACATTAGTGGATTAGCTAAAAGAATTATCTATCACTTAAATGCTTAATAATTCTAGTAGATGAATCAATCCAATTTTTGGTGTGGTTGTGCGAAATAACTTGGGAACAATAACGAAATAGCCCCCAAGTATTCAAGGCGAAGAAATACAAGCACCATCTCCAAAATTAGAACTTCGAATAGTTTAAACTATCAAAATACTTTTGGGGTACAAGAGCATTGCCGTTTCTAAATTCCTTTAATAGATTAAAGTGCTCCAACCCTTCAAAATAATCTGTGGGGATGTGCTCAAAAACAATCATTTGAAAAGGCAAATCCATCTCAGTTAACACATTCTCCATGAAGCTATCTAGCAACCTGAGTGCATCTTTTATTTTTGCTCTATCTGAATGTTCTAGCCTTGTCTCGGGTAAGTTGTTTTCTTCGCCATAGTAAGGTCTGCTCGGCTGGTCAATTAGTAGAAGTGACGGAACATGCATCCCTCCATTTTCAAGGATTAATTCATGTAGACCTAAGAACATAAATAAATGTTTGAACATATCATTGGAACTACTGCCCGCTGCTTCGATAAAAGTTGATTTTGGTTTTCTAAAATCGAGTTTTTTGTCTTTGTAATTGAATACGGGTAGGTAGTCTCCGTAGTTTTCCAGCGATGTTTTAACTAATACCATATAGCCTTGAATGATTTCTTCCAATACCTTAATCGTCAGTTCACGGTTTTCAGAAGTGTCATTAACTTGTATTGAATTTATCTGTTTTTCAATTTCAGAGGTTGGAATTACAGTGCGCTCGTTTTCCTCAGGAGCGTAAATATCAAGTTTGTTCTTTGTTTGCCCTAGGAAAAGGAGCTTATCCCGCTCGTCCTTGAAGCTCTTGGCTTCTCTAGGAATCTTTCGAGCTTCTTCTTCAAGCTTTTCAATCTCAACCTTGCATCGGGCAATCTCATCAGATGTCTTGCCATCAATCGGGGTTCTGTTTTTATTTAATTGCTTAATTCGCAATAGGTCATCTTCGAGAGAGTCAATTAAAAGCTCAAATATGGAAGTCTTAACAATCTCTTTCTTGCTCTGCCAGTATTCAACAGGCTTTAGGCTGTCCTCTATCTTGCCAAGACTTGACTTGTACTCACTATAAGTGGATTGAAACCTCTCCAAGTTTCTAATTCGTCTTTCTAACAGGCTTTTTTCTGATTCAATTTGATCGCGCCTATTAGCCTGTTCTTTGTAAACATTACTTATTCCATCATCAATAACGGATTGAAGAGCGCTAATAGAATCAGGGGTATCGCCACCTTCTTCAATCAGACCATATTCCTTCGCTTCCATTGCAATATCTTGCAATTCTTCATGAAACGCAGATTTTTTTGCGGAAATTTTTTCATTTTTTCTTTTTATTTGTGCAAGCTTGGCCTGCAAAGAAGCAAGCTTATCTCTTTTGATTATGTTGTCGACAGTTTCGATACCTACGGCTAAATCGAAAACTCTTGGCAATGCCTCTCTATATCTGTTGTCACTCTGCTTATCAAAAAAGACTTCACTGTGTTGAACTATGTCTCCTGAAATAGTGCAAAAAAGCATAAAATATCGAAGTGATATTTTGCTGTTTGCCTTGAGTGCTTTACCTCCAAAGGGAATGGTAACATTTTTATCAATATTGAATTCAGTTTCTAACAACTCTTTAAGAGCGCTCTCAGTCATATTCGAGGATAGTTTTTTTGGGAGTTCGCCGACAGAAGAGAAGTAATATTCATCGGATACAGTAGCTCTGTGTGGGGCTTTTCTGGCAATAGTGTAATGTTTGTCATTAATTAGAAAATTCAAGCCATACCAAGCAACATTCTCATTAATTTTACTCTCAGCAATCTTATGCTTAGAAGAAAACAGACAGTAGTCGACTATATGGAGAATTGCTGTTTTGCCTGTATTTGACTCACCACTAATAACATTTATTTTGTTTTCTTCGAATTCTAGTTCTCTTATGTAGCCAGCTTCATCATTCATCCACAAAATAAGTTTTTTAATAGCAAATTTCATAACTCAATCCTTAAGTTTAAATACAGGTTCGATGTCTCTTGGCTCAATAATTTAGCGATATTTTCTGAAGCTTTATATGTCAATTTGAGTCTCGTTCCCATGGAACTAGCGTAATCAATCTTTTCTTTAGTGCTGATGATTGAATTTTCGACTGATATAACATTCGTTTCAGACAAGAGTTGAATAGCATTAATTGAAGTCGAAAGATTGTCGTAATAACGCTTATTGAAGTTGGAGAAACAGTGAAGCTTGTCAATAATGAGTTTATCAAGACTTTTAATCTTGGTTCTGCCATTGGCTAGATAAGACGTTAGTTCCTTATTTGCGAGAATTGGCATTATAAGCAGGGCTTTTGTCAGTTCCATTTTTTCAACCTTTTCTGCAACGATAGCAATAGCAAGCGAAGCGAATGCCACGTTGTTTAACGTTTCCGTTCTCATTTATATCTCTTTTCCCAATCCTTTAGCCAACCTATAAGAGGTCTATCTGATAAGCTGTAAAACCCACCATGCACCATATCGCTCAATAACTTTTGGCCTGAAATTTCAAGGTTTTTATCACGCATTGATTTCAATATCTTATTTGATATGTCGATGTATTCCCTCGGATCGGATTTTCCTCTATAAGCCGCTCTAAACTCGTCATCCCACTTTAGAATCATATCGTTTTCGAATGTTTCTACTTCTTCTGAAGTAAGTTGACCTTCATCAACCCATTTAGAAATATTACTTTCAAGTAGCAATCTGAAACGAGTAAACCGTTCAATCCGCTCCCTCTCTTCGGGGGCTATATCTTGTATCGCTAGAAGCTGTTTTATGAAGGTTTGCTCTTCTATATTATCGGGAAGTCCGCCTTCAAATTTGCGTATCTTAAGCTCAGGATTTCTTGCAATATCAAAGTGTCGTCGAAAAATGAGGCTGACTTTATCAAACGAATAAATCAGTTTCTGGCCGCTTGAGAAGTGTTTAAAAATATCTTGCCTAACAACTGAGTCTAATTGGTTGAATAGAGTTTCAATTTCAGAGGGGTTTACGTGCTTTTCTTCAAGGGCTGTTTTGCAATTTAAAATAATATCTTTAATATTTAACTCAGTTTTAATGCGCATTAAAAAACTTATAAGAATATCGACATTTAAATTTACAGTCTTGTTAATATATCTTTTTATGTCCTCAGATTTAGTTGATGCTGCTAAATCAGATAGGTATGTTACAAACTCTTCATTTGAAATCGTGTTACTTTGAAGCTGATGAAGTTTTTGTAGAAACTCGTTCGTAGATGTGAATGATTTATTGCTTGCCAGCACAAAGAAGGTTTTTTCGACAAAGTGTTTTTGAGCATCTATATCTTGTCTGCCGTCATTTTTATCGGAAATGACGGATACCCAGTTGTTCAAAGTCTTCCAGAGGTCAATATCTAATTCGGTTAGGTTGGCTGCATCATTGTTAGCCTTCTTTTGTACAGTGTGTTTTACTTGGATTAATACTTGATGCTCAGTATCTAGCTTAGTATGCACATCATCTAGAGCTTCAAAACCAATAGATTCATTCTTTTTCAAATTCAGTAGCTTGTAAAGAAAGAAATAGTACTGAAAATCGAATCCTGCGATTGTCCCAGCAGCCGAAGTTTTTTCTGTATGAGATGAACCTGTCAAATTAATTCCCTTAAATGTCAATGGCCCACTTGACCGGATTAATCATAACTTCATTAAGCTCAGAAGAAAACGATTTACCAACGTAAGTCACCAATAACTGGCAACTCTATGATGCAGACTTGCTTGCGCAAGTTCTTGAATTACAGCTTTTGGCCTCAAGAACCTTATCTATTAGAAGTTGGGTGTGTTTGAGTATAAGAAGTATAAACGCTATAGATAAGAAATAGTGACAGCTGTATTTGAGTCGGGCTTTTACCTATATCGAATGGTTGTTCTGAAAATAGCGCGCATTGCGTAATCTTTAAGATAAGCAGGCAACCTTATCTTTAGTGCTAAAATTTGAAATCAGATTTACAGAGGCTTTTGCCTCAACATATTGCATGTTCAAGCTCTCTTTTGATTTAACACTTATGCCGCAAAGTTAAAATCTCGTTGGATGGTGTAGTCATCAACTCCAGTGGTTTGAGTAGATTCGAAAAGAGGCGGGACTCTACAAGTATTAGCCCATTATGCGGGCGTTGACTGTCCGCACTTTGTCTAAAACTGATCAACGAAGTAGGTATGACCAATGTCCGCTTAACGCTCCCAGCAGCCTGTCAGATGGCGTCTAAACTTTTTCATCGAAACTGTGAGATCAGATATGAGTTACTATAGCTAAATACCTAAAAGCCTTGTGGCATTTACGCGTTGAACTAAAAAAGCACCCTCACGGGTGCTCAATATTATTCGCCTTCCAATTTTCGCATAGCAAAAAACGCAATTAACGCTAGAGCTATACCGACCCCAAGACACCCGAAAGCGATTAGGTACAGTCTATTCGAAAGGGATTGGTATACAATGAACTCTGGATAATCCAGCAGCAAAAATGCAACGTTCCAGAGTGTATTGACTGTCGCAATAGCAATTATTGCATTGCTCAGCGACATCCACTTCCCGCTTAGTTTCAGGCACGCGTTGAAAAGGCTTTCATAGTATATTCTCATTTGTTTTACTCCTAGTTAGTCCTTTAACTAACTAGGGGCTTTGTAAGCGAATTATTCGTCTACCTACCAACTCTCGTAACGTGCTGCTATAGACTCCTTAGTAGCTCGGATTTCTGCTAGACATTCATTTAGTCCCTCTGCTGCATCATTCTCAAAGTCACAGCGCATATCATGTGGTATGTATGGTTCTAATGCGGCTGTTGCTGACAGTTTTATGTCCCATAACTTTTCGGCTAGCTCTTCAGCTTGTTTTACAATTTTGCTTCTTTCCTCCCAGTCAATATCATGGTTTGAAATTATTTCTTGGCGAATGATTTCTGAATTATAAGTCTTGTATTTACAGCGTATTGCAATGTGAAGCGTACGTTCTAGACGTTCAAGACGGAAGTAAGTAGTCCCAAGGTTTGGAGCTTTCGTTTTTTTGATGTCCGTAATCGACATGATTACCTCGTTTGTGATGAATTTTGAAAAATTTTGACAGATAGGGATACACAAAGCGCTGTAAACAGAAATTTATCCAGGACGGTGACTACATATTTATGTATGCAGAACCACAGTCTTACTTTCTTTAGCCATATTCTTCAGTCATATGGGAATAATATTGAAAGTGCGGTAAACCTCGGCTGCGCTTTTGTCACGGTTCGCAGCCAGCCTAGAGGTGCTGGCTGTAGATGATGAGCAATAATCATCGCGATTTGCGTTTGTTGTCGAAGCAATAGAGGACAAAAGATGGGAGCCATCAGGCTCCCTATAGGTCAAACTGAGTTTTTGTTATTCAATCAACCCCATTAACTTTCCTGCTTCTATGAATCCGTCACGGCGGATTTGAATAACTCTGTCTCCTGTTGTGTGAGCTAACTTTTCGAGTTCTTCTAACTGTTGTAGATATGAATCTTTCCGAACTAACTCTAACTTGTCGTCGCCTAACTGACGTTTACTATTGAACATGAGTTCGTAAATAACATTACATTCTTGAGCTTTAAACTTAATGCGGCTCGCCAGTAAAGTTTGTTGCTCACGAGAGAACTGTGAGCGATTAGCTGAAAACAACTTCGAATGGGCCTTTTCGATCTGAGTCAAAAAACGCTGTCTGTGGCTGTACATGTAAACGAACTCATATAAGCCATTAGTGTCTTCAAGCTCTTGTAGATATTTAGTGAGGATACCCTCTCGGAGCTTGCCGTTCCCCTTATTCTTTGCATTAGATGTCTCCATTTCAATTGCGACAGTACACCCTGTGTCGGCATCTACAACTAAACCATCGACCAATCGCTGGTCATTGCCTCGATTTTCAAGCAGTATCGCGAGGTCTTTTTCTGATGCGAATCCAGTGATCTTTTGACGCTTCGTTAAATCCAAAATTACTATTTGAACTGAGAGATCATGTATTAAATTTCGCTCATTGATTCTGCTCGCATCAGAACGAAGGTGCAGCTCTCTATTCAACAGAAACTCAGCTTCTCTGATGCCTTGTGAGGTGAGTAAAATAAATCCCTTATCAGTGTTTGCAAAAGAACTGTGCAAAGTAATCAGCTGCTTTTTCTTCATGCGATTTACGAGTTTGTTCACTGCCTCTCGACTAAGTCCCAAGTGACGCTGTAATACGCTCTTACTGGAAATTCGAAAAGCCCCGAGAATTGCCAGAACGGCATTCTCTCTTTGCATACCCAAAGTACCTGGATCTGAAGCTCCCGCTATAATGATATGCGCCAGTGATTTTTCAATTGCTCTTTCAACGTAGTTCATATTTTCTCCTGTATTTTTACGTCGAAAGTAAATAGATTCACACGAGGATAAATAGGCAGGGTGGGGCACAATGCTTTGCACTATGCCCAAGCTTCGCAACGCTAAGCAGTGTGCTTAGCAATAGTGATTTTCTGACGAAAAACACAAACAACTTCGTTGTAGCAACACTTCTGCAAGCCTGAGCGGACGCGACTCGTCGCTGCTCAGGCACTCATTGCTACGCGAATTCGACAGAAGCGTTGCTCGGAGTCAGCTACCGCTGATTTAGCCACATTCCACCAAGCTCTACTCAGGGAAAGCTGCGCTTTGAATACCCCATCGCAGAGTTCACACCGTTGGTGTTTCAGTTGCTTGCAATTACTCCGTAATTACAAGCAATTTTGCATAAGCAAAATGAAATCTGGCTAAATCTGCGATGCTGCCTCCGGCTCCGATAATTGTTCTGTTTCACAAAACTATTATCTGCGCAGTCGTTATTGAGCTTTGCTCAAGCTTTTTTACATAATCGTACCGATTACGTTGTTTGCATCTTCGATGAGAGCGAAAAGCAAGTTGCGGGTGGTAATGGACAAATAATTAGACGAAAAAAGAGCACCCAGCGGGTGCTCCAAGAACGTTCTATTTTTTTCGCAGCCTTGCACTTTGTAAGTGACAAGCAAGCGATAATAAATAGATAAGCAAAATTAGCAAATAGCCTTTCATTCCGGTAAACGGATAACTCTCTGCCACTTCGAATTGAGTTATTAGCTGGACAACAAAAATCACAAATAGAATGTCTCCAATCGTGATTAGTTGTGAGCTAAGTACGTCAAACAATGCAATAAAAAATTGCCGATTACATTTCATGTATTTCTCCTTTTATGTCTTCAGCCTTAAAAAGGGTCAAACAGGGAGAACTTTTTCGTTAACGGCTATCTTCGTGAGCTTATCTGTATGTAAAAGTCGATGAATAGCGCGTCAGCGGTTTCTCGGATTGATTTAGTGTTTTACTTGATTTTTTGTTTAAGTGTAAAAATTACACATAAATTACGCTTTTAACGTAACTCATTGTTTGCAATTGTATGGTGACGAAAACGAGGAGAAAGCTGTGAAAGAAACTGAAACAAAACTAAATAAGCAGATATCAAAACACTATATTGAACACGCGTGCTCGATATCCAGTAGTGGTCAAGTCGCCAAAGATTTGAACTTAGAGCCTTCACGAGTTAGTGAAATTAAGTCTGGTAGACGTCGGCTGTCGGAAAAAGAGTCGGAGGTGATACAAGAATTATATGGCTTACCTTCGACCTCGGACGGTCACTGGGTAGAGGCAGAGTTAGTAGGCCTTAGCAATGTGAATAAAGCATTTATTGATAACGGTTTACTCAATCAATTAGCGAGTGTTGTTGCGCTGGTAAATTCTGAGGGCTTTATAACTAGCGTATTAAATGTCATAAACGTTGATGAAAGGCTAGTTAAAGGCTATGTGCATATTCCGATGGTAGAAAGGGGAGAAAATACTTCTGGAACTGAACAAAAAAATAATCGACTGGTGAAAGAGCATAAAATTAAGCTACTTAATCGACTCCTTTCACACACCTATTTTCAACATTGGTGCGATACTGCCCTTCGTTTGCTGAGTGACGAAAAGGTAATCAAAAATAGAGAGTTCTATGAAAACCTTTATTACCAAAAAGATGTGACTATGCCTATTGCAATAGGTAGCGAAGTCAGATGGGATTTTCCAAATTCGGATTTCATTACTCTACGCGGTATCTGTAAACAAATTGAGCCTAGCTTCACTTTGAACTTGGACTATTACAACCCAACTCAGCACACCTTCGAACTAATTGCGTTATTTAAATTGAGTAGAATTTGCCAGTCTAACTCATTTGCGCATATTTTTGAGGTTAACGATGGATTTAAATTTGGTAGAAAGCTAACGCTGAATCGCAAAAAACTACCTAATCAAGAGTATGTGGTTATCGGGAAATGCGTATGGGAAGGCAACGATCTGTTCCGTTTAGAGAAGCCTTTTAATGAAAAAAGTCTGCTTAAATTTGATGCTCAGTCAATCAAAAAAAGTGTCACCAATGAATCCCTGCTACCTGCGACCTCTAATTTTGTCTCTTTAAGGCTGTTCTACACGGAGCAATACAAATACTTAGTAGAAATAAGTTTTTATCTGGAGGATTACAGTTACCCTCACCGAACGATGCTGATTGAGATTGAAGAAAAGAATAAAGTCTTTGAAAACCTCGTTGATATATTTAAGCACTTTGGTGTAGAGCATCAAATTACTATGAAGAACATTAAGTATGCCGTCGCGAGTAAAGGGGGCTATATACCCTCAGCTATTTATTTAAAATAGACTATATCGTCGCACAACCGATTACAGTACGTATGAGTGACAATAAGGCGGTGTTCTGATACTTTTGTCTAATAAGAGACGAATGCACGCAAGCATCGCACAAAAGGACTATCTCGTCACGCTGAAGGGAATCAACTCAGTTCTCAATTAGAGAATTGTCTTTGGCCCTTCACGTGAACTGTATACGGAGTACGTATGAGTTCAGTGAATAAAAAAGCGCTATCAGAAACCGATATCATATCTAAGTACGTCATACCTGCTATAAAGCAGGCTGGTTGGGATGATATGACCCAAATCCGGCAGGAAGTAAAACTGCGTGATGGTAAAGTTGTCGTTCGCGGTATGGTCGCTGCCCGTAAAAAGGTAAAATCTGCTGATATCGTGCTTTATCATAAACCCTCAATGCCCTTGGCCGTTATAGAAGCCAAAGCCAATAAGCATGAAATCGGCAAAGGAATGCAGCAAGGGTTGGATTACGCCAAGTTACTCGATGTCCCTTTCATCTTCGCCAGTAATGGCGATGGCTTTATCTTTCACGACAAAACGAATCCGCAGCAACTTGAAACCGAAATTGGTCTAGAAGACTTCCCAACGCCTTCACAGTTGTGGGCAAAATACTGTGCGTATAAAGGTTATAAAGAATCACAGTTACCTATTATCACGCAAGACTACTACGACGATGGTTCTGGTAAGTCTCCGCGTTACTACCAGTTACAAGCAATTAATAAAACCGTAGAAGCAGTATCCTCAGGCAAAGACAGGATTTTGCTGGTAATGGCAACAGGCACAGGTAAAACCTATACCGCCTTTCAAATCATTTGGCGCTTGTGGAAAGCCAAAGCGAAGAAGCGTGTTTTATTTCTGGCAGACCGAAATGTTTTAGTCGATCAAACTCGTATTAATGACTTTCAGCCATTCGGTCAGGCAATGACTAAAATCACAGGCAGAAAAGTCGATCCCGCTTACGAAGTTCACTTGGCACTATATCAGGCATTAACTGGCCCCGACGAAAGCCAGAAGGCTTATAAGCAAGTCGATCCCGATTTCTTTGACCTGATCGTGATTGATGAGTGCCATAGAGGCAGTGCATCAGAAGAGAGTGCGTGGCGCGAAATTCTTGAATACTTTAGCTCTGCTACTCAAATTGGATTAACTGCTACACCCAAAGAAACCGATGAAGTGTCTAACATTGACTACTTTGGTGAGCCAGTTTATATGTACTCATTAAAGGAAGGCATTGAAGACGGCTTTCTTGCCCCTTACAAGGTAGTGCGTGTGGATTTGGATATCGACTTGCAAGGTTGGCGACCAACCAAAGGGCAGGTTGATAAGCATGGTAATGAAGTAGAAGACCGAATTTACAACCAGAAAGACTTTGACCGTACTTTGGTCATCGATGAGCGCACTCAACTTGTAGCAGAGACAATTACTAATTACCTGAAACGTACCGATCCCTTAGCAAAAACAATTGTGTTCTGTAACGACATCGACCATGCCGAACGAATGCGCAGGGCGCTAATTAACTGTAACCCAGAACAGTATGCCAAAAATGATAAGTACGTCATGAAGATCACAGGTGATGATGCCATTGGTAAAGGCCAGCTGGATAACTTCATTAACCCCAAACGCAATTATCCTGTTATCGCAACTACATCAGAACTTATGACAACGGGTGTTGATGCCAAAACCTGCAAGCTGGTTGTGCTCGATCAGAACATTCAGAGTATGACCAAGTTCAAACAGATCATCGGCAGAGGCACCCGTATCGATGATAAATTTGGCAAGCTCTGGTTCACCATCCTCGATTTCAAAAAGGCCACAGAGCTTTTTGCAGATGAGCGTTTCGACGGTATTCCTGAAAAAGTTATCAACACTAAGCCCAGTGATATCAATGATGAAGATTCTGATTTTAACGATATTCTAGACGGGCACGACACAGAGGGTGAACCCGAAGGCACTATAGATAGCCCCGATAGTCTTAGCAGCGATGATGACTTTGATTTCTCTGAAGGTGGAGATTCACCACAAACAGGTTGGGACGAAGATGAAGAAACCACCGTCACCAAATACCACATCAATGGTGTAGCAGTGAAGAAAGTAGGGGAGCGTGTTCAGTATTATGATGAAGACGGCAAACTCGTTACCGAATCATTTAAAGACTACACCAAAAAGACCCTCACTAAATCTTTTGCATCCCTTGATGACTTCATCAAGCGCTGGAACAGCGCAGAGCGCAAACAAGTCATCATAGATGAATTAGCATCAGAAGGTGTTATTTGGGAAGTATTGGAAGCAGAAATTGGGAAAGAATTAGACCCATTTGATATGATATGTCACGTTGTTTTCGACCAGCCTCCGCTAACGCGCAAAGAACGCGCAAACAATGTTAAAAAACGCAACTACTTCACCAAGTATAGCGAAATGGCGCAGGCCGTTTTGAATGAGCTATTGAATAAATACAGCGATGAGGGCGTAGAAGCCTTGGAAAGCAAGGACGCCCTTAAAACAGGTAAAGTTGTAGAGTTTGGCCGTCCTATCGAAATTGCTAAAAAAGGCTTTGGTGGCAAAAAAGAATATGAAGCAGCCATAGCTGAACTGGAAAAAGCCATCTACAGCACCACACCAAATAAATCAGCCTGAGCACCGCTAAGGCCGCAAAATAAAGAATCAGAGAAATAAAAAAAGTATGTCGATCAGTACCGTTATTAAATCCATTCAGGACATTATGAGAAAAGACGCTGGCGTTGATGGTGATGCCCAGCGTTTAGGCCAGATGTCATGGTTACTCTTCCTAAAAATATTCGATGCGCAGGAAGAAGAGCTGGAATTCGAAATGGATGACTACCGTGAGCCAATTCCACCTAAATACCTATGGCGCAATTGGGCAGCCGATGATGAAGGGATCACGGGCGATGAGTTAATGGAGTTTGTGAACGATGACCTATTCCCAGCGCTTAAAAACTTAACAGCGCCAATCGATAAGAATCCGCGAGGTTTTATCGTGCGCGAAGCATTCTCCGATGCTTTCAACTACATGAAGAACGGTACGCTGTTACGCCAGGTAATCAATAAGCTAAACGAAATCGATTTTACCGACTCAAAAGAGCGCCATTTATTCGGTGACATCTACGAGCAAATTTTACGTGATCTGCAAAGTGCAGGTAACGCAGGGGAGTTCTATACGCCCCGTGCGGTAACCCGTTTTATTGTAGACAGGGTAGACCCAAAGCTGGGTGATAAAGTCTTCGATCCCGCCTGCGGCACGGGCGGGTTTCTGGCCTGTTCCGTTGATCACGTAAAATCCAAATACGTAAAAACTGTAGCCGACCATAAAACCCTGCAAAGCCAAATTCACGGCGTAGAGAAAAAACAATTACCACACCTGTTAGCCACTACAAATATGATGCTGCACGGTATTGAAGTACCCGTGCAAATTCGGCACGACAACACGCTTAACCGCCCACTTTCAAACTGGGACAGTGAGTTCGATGTTATCGTCACCAACCCACCATTTGGTGGAACCGAAGAAGACGGTATCGAAAAGAACTTCCCCTCAGATATGCAAACGCGTGAAACTGCCGATCTGTTCTTACAGCTCATCATCGAAGTATTGAAAGACGGCGGACGCGCCGCAGTGGTATTGCCAGACGGCACGCTTTTTGGTGAAGGTGTTAAAACCAAAATCAAAAAGCTGCTGACAGAAGAATGTAATCTGCACACCATAGTAAGACTACCTAATGGCGTATTTAACCCCTACACAGGTATTAAAACCAACCTGCTTTTTTTCACCAAAGGGAAGCCAACCAAAGAGATTTGGTTCTACGAACATCCTTACCCAGAAGGCGTAAAAAACTACTCCAAAACCAAGCCAATGAAGTTTGAAGAATTTCAAACCGAACAAGAATGGTGGGGTACAGAAACAGATGGCTTTGCCAGCCGTGTAGAAAATGAGCAGGCCTGGAAAGTTTCAATTGAAGATGTTATCGAACGTAACTTCAACCTGGATATTAAAAACCCGCATGTAGGTGAAGTAGAAAGCCACGATCCAGACGAACTGCTACAGCAATACGAAGCACAGCAGCAAGAAATTCAGGCATTACGTGACCAGCTTAAAGGCATACTGGCAGAAGCTCTGTCATCAGGCTCTGAGGGTAAAGCGTAATGTCAGTAGAAAGTATCATTACTGAAAACATGGATATTTGGACATCGGCAATTAAAACCAAATCGACTTCAGGACGGGGTAGTTCTAACAAGTTTGAGCTTTATGGGATTAAAAAGCTTAGAGAGCTAATTTTAGAGTTAGCAATTCGAGGAAAGCTTGTCTCGCAAAATAGTGATGATGAGGCTGCAAGTGAAATTTTAAAAAAGGTCGAAGAAAGAAAGTTTCAACTGATAAAAGACAAAAAGGTTAAAAAAGCCAAATCACTCCCTCCTATATCGAGTGATGAAATACCTTTCCAATTGCCTCCCAGCTGGCAATGGTGTAGGTTCTCTGAGTTATTAGACTTTAGCGGTGGCGGTCAACCTCCAAAATCTTTCTTTAGTGAAACGATGCTTGAGGGGTACGTGCAGCTAATTCAAATACGAGACCTTGGCCCGAATCCACAGCCTGTTTACATTCCGAAAGAAAAAGCATCTAAATTTTGTTCTAAAGACGATATTATGGTGGGAAGATATGGAGCATCTGTTGGTAAGGTATTTTGGGGTAAAGAAGGAGCTTATAATGTAGCTTTAGTAAAAATTCACAATGACTTTAAAGCTTACACTCCATCATTCATATTTTTGTTGTTAAGTAGCCCGTTAGGACAATCATTTTTTGGCGGGGTTTCTCGTTCCGCTCAGGACGGATTTAATAAAAATGATATTGCACCCAAATTAATACCACTGTTAAGTTTTGAAGAGCAAAACCGAATCGTTGCTAAGGTCAATGAGTTGATGCTGCTTTGCGATCAGCTTGAATCACAAACTGAATCAAATATCGAAGCGCATCAAACACTCGTTAAATCACTACTAGAAACGCTCACTAACGCAAAAGATGCAGACGAGCTAAACGAAAGCTGGCAACGCATCAGCGCACATTTTGACGTGCTGTTCACCACAGAAGACAGCATCGACCAGCTAAAACAAACCATTCTGCAACTCGCAGTAATGGGCAAATTGGTAAAACAAGACCCCAACGACGAACCCGCATCAATACTCCTCGAACGCATCGCCGCAGAAAAAGAACAGCTAATTAAAGAAAAGAAAATTAAAAAACTAAAGCCATTGCCGTCAATTTCTGAAAGTGAAAAACCTTTTGGAATACCGAATTCATGGTGTTGGACTAGATTAGGGGACATCTATTCTTTCTTGAATGGATTCGCTTTTAAAAGTCACTGGTTTTGTAACAACGGTATCAAGCTTCTGCGAAATATCAATATAGGCCACGGAGAGACTCGCTGGATTGAAAAAGTCTGTATTCCTTTTGAAATGCGAGATGAGTTTGATAATTTTGAACTAGCCGAGGGGGATATAGTTATCTCGCTTGACCGTCCAATCATAAATACAGGTTTGAAATATGCGATAGTTAATCAATCAGACCTGCCATGTTTACTGCTTCAACGTGTCGCTAAATTTCATAGTATAGGTGACAGAGTATCAACATCTTTCCTTTCAAAATGGCTGGAGACAGATACGTTTATTAGCTCAATTAATCCTGGCCGAAGTAACGGTGTTCCTCACATCTCAACTAAGCAATTAGAAATGACACTGTTTCCTCTAATTCCTGAAAATGAGCAATTAGAAATCGTGAGAAAAGCAAATGAGATGCTGAGTATCTGTGACAGCTTGAAGTCTAAACTGGCTAGCGCGAGATCTACTCAGGTAAAGATAGCTGATGCAATGAATGGATGATGACTGAGAGTGAATAAGGGATTTTGATGAGATTAATAAACGAAAAGTATAGAGCGCTAAAACCAACTGTTGATTATCTAACCGATGAAGTTGTAATCGCTCAAGCATGGAAGAAAACACATAGTTATATTCGCTCTTTTAACTGGTATGCAGACACGCTAGAGCTTGATACCTCTGCTCTTTGTATCGAAGAAAATGCAAAAATTTGGGCACAAGAACTAGAAGATAATAAATCAATATCTGAGTTGGAGTTAGTACCCGCCGCCAAGAGCGAGCACTGGACGATCAGCAAAAGAGGCTGGCAACCCTTAGATGCGCGGGGAAAGAAAATCCCATTGAGACCACTGGCTCATATTCAAGTAAGAGATCAAACTTGGGCTACAGCAGTGATGATGTGCCTCGCTGATGCTGTAGAAACAGCTCAAGGAGATTGTTCCGAGCCAAACTTCGAAAAAGCACGTTCAAAGGGAATTTATAGTTACGGAAATCGACTTTTATGTGATTGGAATAAAGATGGCAAAGCTTGGTTTCGTTGGGGTAACAGTGAGGTTTATCGAAAATTCTTTACTGACTATCAGAACTTTCTTAAGCGGCCATTGGTGTTAGGAAGAGAAGTTGCGAACGTAACTGCTGGCAACGAAGAAGTCTTCATCGTTAATTTGGACTTATCTAAGTTTTACAACACCATCGATATTGAACTACTTATAGAGCGATTGATTAAGATATCAAATCAGTTTCACAATTCAGAGAAGCCTGAATCGCAGTTTTGGAACAGAGTTCGTGCTGTATTCGGTTGGAAGTGGCGAGAAGAGGACGAAAGCAGAGCCAAAGAAATAGGCTTCAAGCAAAAAGATATTGCGCTCGGTTTGCCTCAGGGATTAGTTTCCTCAGGCTTCTTTGCTAATGCTTACTTAAACGAGTTTGATAAAGAGATAGGAAGGCGCTTAGGTGACGCGTTAAATGCTAAAAGCAATATCGTGTTACATGACTATTGTCGCTACGTGGATGATATAAGACTTGTCGTCTCAGCCGAAAGTGATGCTGTTAGCGTTGTTAAAGAAACGGTCAATAAGTTCATCGACGATAAACTCAAAAGTTTTGGTGGGAAGAAACTTGAGCTTAATTTTGAGAAGACCAAGATAAATGTTCGTTCAGACTTAGATAATGATAGAAGTATGTCTAATAGGGTTAAGCTCATTCAAAGTGACTTAAGTGGCCCGAGCGACAGGGATTCTATTGAGTCAATCTCTGGAATTCTTGAAAACTTACTTTCAGTAGAGCCAGAAACTCTCGGCTTTCTGAACGACGATATTCCTGACTCACCTTTGTTGGCGATTGCTAATTTTGACCATGACGTGCGTCCAGATACTTTAAAACGTTTTGCTGCGAATCGATTAGAGAGCATTGTCAAAAGTAAACGGAAAATGACCTATGAAGGTGATGAGCTAGAGTTTAGAAAAAGCGAGGCAGAGAATGAGTTATTAGCTAAAAAACTCATTTATGCGTGGATGAAAGACCCTTCTTTAGGGCTTGTATTACGAAAAGCGTTGGAAATTTTTCCTGATGAAGATTTATTTGAGCCTGTTATTGAAGCGGTGTTCGCTCGAAGTAGTTTCTCAATAGAGTCAGGCAAATCTGATTTAGTGACCGCTTGGATGATGGACTATTTATTAGCAGATCTCTTCAGGTGTGCGAGTGATTTTAATGGATATTTTCAAGTCGTTGACTACCCATCATTCTTAAAGCCATTTTCTGTAATAGAACTGCTCGTTAAGTATGCTCAGAAGGTTATTGCTGCGGACTCTATAAATCATGACTTTGTGGTTCGCCAAGCGTTAATGCTCTTAGCGGTTGTCAATAAGCCTGTACTAAAAGACTTTGAAGAAGATACCATCCAAGTCGAATTACACAAAATATTGGCTAATTCAAATTTAAATTTTTCTGCAAAGCGAGCTGCTTTGTATGAGGTCGCGGGCCAAATAACGGGCAACTTTGATACTTATGCGGCACTTTTGCTTGAAGCGATTACCAGTGAGTCTGCTAACGACGCAAGGGACAGGTTAGAAGTTTTTGCTAAGCGGGGAGGCCCTTTTTGGTCAGCAATTTGGCGGCAATTAAAGAAGAAAAAGAAGACTTCTATTACAAACTTTTTTAAATGGGCGGAGCCACTGTCAAGCTCGCTGCCAAAGCCCAGAAAGCAAATTTTATCAAAAGTAATCAGTTCAGAACTGAATGGATTCAGAATCGAGCACGGTGTCCTGAAGTTAGCTCTAGGTTTACTTCAGTTAGTGGACGATAAGCCAGACATAATAGAAAGTTCTCCATCTGGTATAAGCGTAGATATAGGTGGTGCCAAATGGAACGAAATCTGGCAAACAAATGTAGATAGAGTTGATTGTAAGCCTAAGGTATGCAAAAGAGACCCACGATTTGCAATCCCAGACTGGATTGATAATGAAGCTGATAGCGATAAAGGTGTGCTTTACTGGATAGGCTGTTTACTCAGAGCTGCTGTATTAGGGGGGGCTGACTATACCGGAACGCTGTGGAAAGAGGGTAAAACGAATACATATAAAGGACTTAGGAGTAATTGGTATAAAAGACGTATGGGAATGATTCATAGTCCTGAAGCGCTGGTTGGAGAGTTTTCTACAGTCAGTGATTGGTTTTCTGATCTCCTCATGCGTTGTCTTCAGTGGCCTGGATTCGAGTCAACCTTTGTAAAGAGTAACGATGTAAATAGAATCGATAGTTTAGAGTCGTTCAGAGAGTGCCTGGAAGGCAGGTTATCAAAACTGAACAGTTTGATTTGCGAGACATCTTCATTGCCAGCTATACCTACCGAAGTCAAACGCCCACAAAATGACGATAGGGGCTTTAGGATCGTCACGGTTCAACAAATCGTGCCAAAAACCACGGATTTTAGTGCCTCTGATGTTGAGTTAAATAACCCCAAGATACGGGCTAAACATAGAGCGCATCTTGCAGCAATATGCAGACTAACTATTCGTACACTTGAAGCTAAGCGAATTGCTGATAGTGAAAACAGTGATTGCAGCGCAGACCTGATTGTTTTTCCAGAAGTATCAGTACATATAGATGACCAGGACTTGATAAAGCGGTTAGCTGACAAAACCAAAGCAATAGTATTTGCTGGATTAGTTTTCAAAGACCATCACGGAAAATTAGTAAACATTGGTCGTTGGTTCATACCTGACTATCGAGAGAGTGGTCGGCATTGGATTCTAAGAGATCAAGGTAAACAACATATGACGGCTAACGAGGTCTCATTAGGGATTTCTAGTTTCCGTCCATGCCAACATATATTAGAAATTAAAGGCCATAATGAAGGCCCATTCAATATTTCGGCGGCCATCTGCTACGATGCTACGGACATAAACTTAGCTGCCGACCTTAGAGACAAAACTGAGCTATTCGTGGTTTCTGCACATAACCGTGATGTGACGACTTTTGATAACATGGCCTCGGCCCTTCAATGGCATATGTACCAGCATGTGGTTATCTGTAATATCGGAGAGTTCGGTGGCTCAACAATCCAAGCGCCTTATAAGCAACAGTATGACCGATTGATTTCTCATGTTCATGGGACTGGGCAGATATCAATCAATATGGCCGATATCGATCTTGCAGCATTCAAGAGAAAAGTGAAAAAGTATAAAGAAGTGAAAGCTAAGCCAGCTGGAAAGAGGACTTGATTGAAGCTTCTTTAGTTATTAGTACACTTTGCTCAATCCATCATGGAGAGATGAAGGTATTCGCGGTATTATAATTGTAGATGATGGCACAATAGGTGTTTTTGTTTCTCTAAGCTGGTATTTTGGCGCTACTACATGGGGCCAAATAGGGGCCAAAAGTAAAGTAATAAAGAGTAATGTAGAGTGATGAAAATGATGTCTAAAACGCTACAGCCCCCTAAAAACAACATCTCAGCACAAATCAGCAACGAAGCCCCATTTGGCTTCAAAATGCCGTTTTAAATAATTATGTAAAGCTAGAAGCGATACAGCTTGCAAGTATTTTGCGAGTGAAATCATAGAAAGTCGCCGGCAACACGCCGGCGATTTTTATTGAAAACTTAAAATGTTGCCGATGGTCAGGCAAATGCGTTGCGCATTACTTTTCTATAAATGCTTGTTCAATTACATAATGCCCCTGACGACGCGAGTTAGCTTTCGAGAAGCCCTTGCCGTCTAGCATAGACATAAGGTCTTGTAGCATGTTGTCGTTGCCACATAGCATGAATCTGTCATTTTCAGTGTCTAATTCAGGCATACCTATATCATCCAGCAACTTTCCGCTTTCAATTAGCTTCGTTATCCGTCCTTCATGAGCGATACCGTTTTTCTCATAACTTTCTCTCGTAACAGTAGGATAGTAAATGAGTTTCTCACGCACTTCGTCACCGAAATAAGGGTTGTTAGGAAGTTGGTGCTCAATTTCGTCTTGATAGGCAAGTTCAGAGCGCCACCGCGTTCCGTGAACTAATATAATTTTTTCAAAGCTTTCATAAATGAAAGGATCTCTGATAATACTCATAAATGGTGCTAGACCTGTACCAGTGCTGAGCAAATAAAGATGTTTTCCGGGTAACAAGAAACCAGGCACGAGCGTACCTGTAGGCCTAACATTAATCATTACCTGGTCACCAGGTTCTATATTTTGAAGGCGAGAAGTAAGCGCACCATCTGGCACCTTAATACTAAAAAATTCCAATTCCTCATCATAATTTGGGCTTGCGATGCTGTAGGCCCTCATCAGTGGCCTACCATCTACTTCAAGACCAATCATAACGAATTGACCACTTTCAAAACGAAAAGATGATTCTCTCGTTGTTTTGAAACTAAACAGAGTGTCATTCCAATGGTGAACTTGGGTTACGGTTGCGTTTATAAGATTTCGCATTCGTTTTCCTACTTACTTAGTCATCAAGCCATGCTGCCATTCTCGCACACTTTACAATATGATAATAGTTATCATTAACGTTTGTGGTGTCGGTATACGCACGTAAAATCTAACGTGCTATCAGTTTTAAATAAGTATTTTTAGCAATAGTTCAACCAGGCCTTTCTTCCGTAACATTAAAACACTGTCACATTCAGTCATTTAGCTTGCGCATAGCAAAGGAACACAAATAATAGAATGTGGCAGTTCGAAATGAGGAAGGACGCTGTGTTAGCAAAAATGTTAAAACGCTTTCAGGCCCAACGTGATTGTGCCGTCGAAAATCCGTCTATCAATAATACCGCTGTATCCCTTTGGAAGGACACAGGCCAAGTCTACTATCTAGAGAACACGCTGAAGCTTACTTATCAGTCCAACGCGGGAAAGATAACAATTGAAAAGCTCTCAATGACGTCTTTACCTCAAGTTCTTGCTGAGCTTCAAGCATTGGATACCGTCTCAACGCTAGCGCGAAAGGAAACTGCTAATCAGGTAGATGCATTTAGTGTTAGTGTGTGTGGTGTAACTTGGCAAACCGCAGACAATGGTCAGAGCATCCGTATTAAAGCGCTTCCAGAAGCTGCTACTCTGCGCAGCCCTACTGCCTGCTTCACAAAGTCTCAAGCAATTTTCAAACACGCCTTTATGCTTGAACATGATGACTTACTCACACCTGCATCATTGAGTAAGCCCGGGATCTTTACATACAATCGGATATCGTTAAATGATTTCATTAGTCAGTTAGCGCTGGCTAACGAAAAGTTAGCAAATGGGCAAAAAGCTACAGTGAGCGTTGGCCATCAAAATTTTGAAACTGCATTTACTGACCATGAGCAGTCAATCATTGAACAATTCATAAAGCACGATGAAACCGTATTCAATAAAGATGAACGTCAACGTCTACTTACTGATAAAGGTTAGGCTTGTTTTCAGCATGATACGTTGATAATTATGGGCTGATACACAGCTTACAAATATTGAGCGCATGCCCAACTCATCGACATTAACAGTAAAATCTCATTTAACCGTTGTTCCGTAGAAAAAGTGTCCCAAATAGTTGAATGATCGTTGTATCATTGCGTTTTTTATCTTTCAGAAAACTCAACGTGTTCAGTTAACCGCTAATCGCGAAAGTTAACTCGTTAAAATAGAGGTTTTAGTAGTGCTAAGGAAAGGCTTAGTTATCACCACGGTTATTTTACTACCCATCGCAACTGTGTTGTTTTTTATGAGTATTCACGACCTGTTTAAAATGAAAACAGTAACGGTCGACCCGAAGCTTAAGGAAATTTCAGGTATAGAATACGATAAATACAAAAGGCTTTGGGCCATTAACGACAGTGGCGATGGACCCATCCTTTATATGCTCAATAAAGATGGAACTATTGAGAGGGAAGTTACAGTTACAAATGCCAAAAACGTCGACTGGGAAGACATGACACAAAACAGTTTCGGTCATTTCTTTTTGGGAGACTTCGGCAACAATGACAACAAGCGACGCTGGTTAACGATTTATAAAATTGAAAACCCCATTGACATAAAAACCGATACCACAGAAGCAGAAATCATTAAGTTTACTTACCCGGAAATGGGAAAAGGAAAAGTAAAACCGAAAGACAAGAACTACGATTTGGAAGCGTTTGTAGAGTACAAGCGTAACCTCTACCTGTTTACAAAAAATAGAACAAAACCCTTCGATGGCATCACCAAGTTGTATAAGGTGGGGGATCATGCCGCTAACTTTGACGCACAGCTCATCGGCGAATTTAAAACCTGTACCACCCTTGAAAAGTTATGCTGGATCACATCGGCTGCAATAAGCCCTGATAGGACTAAACTGGTGCTGTTAGATTCAACAAGCCTGTGGTTATTTGAAAATTTTGAAGGCGATAACTTCTTCAGTGGCGATGTGTCGCGTATTGATTTAGGCGTAGTCACACAAAAAGAGGCAGTGACGTTTTATGACGACAACACGCTGGTTTTCACCGATGAAGAGTACAAGGGGTTATTTGGGGGCAACATTTATGAAGTTAAGCTCGACCAAGCAAAGCGGAACGTGATTAAATACCGCGAAAGCTCGAATCAAAAAGAAAAAGCACCAAAGCAGTAAATACTATGAAGTTCAGTCCGCTACTCTCAGAATTAATTCAGGCACTAACGTGTCTTCCCGGCGTTGGCAACAAGAGCGCTCAGCGTATGGCATTCCACCTATTAGAGCGTAATCGCACTGGGGCAATTGATTTAAGCAACGTATTACACAATGCCATGGAGCATATTCATCATTGTAAGCGCTGCAGAACATTTACTGAAGACGAGCTATGTGACATTTGTCGTCACCCTGAAAGAGAAGCAAGTGGCTTGTTATGTATTGTTGAAAGCCCACAAGACGTACTAGCAATCGAACAAACCTTAAGTTACAAGGGGCAGTATTTTGTGCTTATGGGTCATTTGTCTCCTATTGACGGCGTTGGGCCAGAAGAAATTGGTCTTACTGAGCTTGAGGCTCGTCTTGCCGCAGGTGGGATAAATGAAGTTATCCTCGCCACAAACCCGACTGTAGAGGGGGAGGCCACGGCACATTATATCGCTCAACTTTGTGCAAGCCATAACGTTGATGCGTCTCGAATTGCCCACGGCGTGCCGGTTGGGGGAGAGCTCGAGTATATTGATGGTAATACTCTCACCCACGCATTTTCGGGTCGCCGCAAACTATAGTACTGTAAATTGGGGTATACCCATTCTTAGTAATTAAAACACTCAACGTGGGTCTGCATCTGGCGGGCCTACGTCACGTTCTCTCTTATCGCTCGCCCACAATATACTCAACATCAAACTTTATTGAAGATAAATCTCCTTATAAAAAATAAATTTTCGTTCTAAACGTTGAAAAGTGCGTTGAGCGACCTTACCTGTTTAACATCAAACGTGATCCATTCAACGAGGAGATATTGGATTATGGCTGAAGCAGCCCAAAAAGAAACCCACGGTTTTCAAACAGAAGTAAAACAGCTTCTTCATCTGATGATTCACTCTTTGTATTCAAACAAAGAAATTTTTCTACGTGAGTTAGTGTCAAACGCGGCAGATGCTGCGGATAAGTTACGCTTTCGTGCGCTAGAAAATGACAGTCTTTACGAAAACGATGGCGAGTTAAACGTAAAGCTTAGCGTCGATAAAGAAGCAAATACCGTCACCATTACCGATAACGGTATTGGTATGACTCGCGATGAAGTCATTGCGAACTTGGGTACAATTGCTAAGTCAGGCACTAAAGACTTCTTTAGCAAACTTTCTGGCGATAGCGCTAAAGACTCACAACTCATTGGCCAGTTCGGTGTTGGCTTTTACTCTGCGTTCATCGTAGCTGACAAAGTAACGGTGCGAACTCGTGCTGCTGGTGCAGATGCATCGCAAGGTGTTGAGTGGATTTCAGACGGTGAAGGTGAATTCACTATTGCTGAAATCAACAAGCCTACACGCGGCACCGAGATTACGCTTCACCTACGCGAAGACGAAAAAGAATTTGCTGATGCATGGCGTTTACGCTCTATCGTAAGTAAGTATTCTGATCACATCAGTATTCCTGTGCAGATGTGGAAAGATGAAGTGCCTGAAAGTGAAGGCCCTGATGGCGAAAAAATTGAAGGCCAGCCTGGTGAATGGGAAGTTGTAAACAAAGCCACCGCTCTTTGGACTCGTGAAAAGTCTGAGATTACTGATGACGAGTATAACGAATTCTACAAGCATATCTCTCATGACTTTGCTGATCCGCTTGCATGGGCGCATAACAAAGTAGAGGGTAAAACAGAATATACAAGTTTATTGTATATCCCTTCTAAAGCGCCGTTTGATATGTGGAATCGCGACCAAAGTCATGGTCTTAAGCTTTACGTTCAACGTGTTTTCATTATGGACGACGCCGAACAGTTCATGCCTACTTATCTACGTTTTGTTAAAGGTTTGCTAGACAGCAATGATCTTCCGCTTAACGTGTCTCGTGAAATTCTACAGGACAACAAGATAACGCAAGCGCTACGCCAAGGTTGTACTAAGCGCGTATTACAGATGCTTGAAAAAATGGCGAAGAACGACAATGAAAAATATCAGTCGTTCTGGAATGAATTCGGCAACGTGTTAAAAGAAGGGCCGGCTGAAGATTTCAGTAACCGCGAGAAAATTGCTGGCTTGCTACGCTTCTCTTCTACACATGGTGAGTCTGATGCACAAACCGTATCATTAGCTGACTATATTGAGCGAATGAAAGAAGGCCAGGATAAGATTTATTATGTGACAGCAGATAGCTTGCAAGCTGCCAAGTCTAGTCCTCACCTTGAGATTTTCCGCAAGAAAGGAATTGAAGTGCTATTGATGGGCGAGCGCATTGACGAATGGTTAATGTCTCACCTTACTGAGTTTAACGAGAAGCAGTTTGTCTCAATTGCGAAAGGAAACTTAGATTTAGGCGACTTAGAAGACGAAGAGTCTAAGAAGGCGCAAGAAGAAGCAGAAAAGCAAGTTGAAGGTGTTCTTGAGCGAGCTAAAACAGCACTTGGCGATAAGGTCGTAGACGTTAAATTTACCCATCGCTTAACAGACTCACCTGCAGTCATCGTAGCAGATGACAATGGCATGACTACGCAAATGATGAAGCTTATGCAGGCAGCAGGGCAGACCGTGCCAGACGTGAAGTATCACTTTGAACTTAACCCTGAGCATAGCTTGGTGAAGCTGCTGGCAGATACCCAAGATGAAGAGCTGTTTAATCAGTGGGTAGGCGTATTGTTTGATCAAGCTGCATTGTCAGAACAGGGTAGCTTGAAAGACCCATCTAGTTTTGTTCAGAACTTGAACACGCTTCTAATGAAGTTAGCTAAATAAAGCAATAAACCATTAGGTTTACATTTAAAAACGGGCGTAATGCCCGTTTTTTTATTTCTACGACTAACAAAAGTAAGTTTAGCCATTTTATTGTGCTATATTTTGGCGGTCTAAAATTTCAAGTTAATCATATTAAGAGTTAGCTTATTCATCTTAAATAAGATGAGTTACTGAATGGGTGTAGGCGCAAATTTACAAAAGTGCCTATAAGCTGAACATATATTCGCCATTAGTCTTAAGATTAACTTTACGGTACTGCTTACACTTGTCACCCCAGTGTTGAATGTGTAAAGTGCCCGAAGTAAAAAGTTTAAAAATCATAAGCGGAGAACGCACTCATGCGAATCATTCTTCTCGGCGCTCCTGGCGCGGGTAAGGGCACACAAGCTCAGTTTTTAATGGGCAAATATGGCATTCCACAAATTTCAACGGGCGACATGCTTCGTGCTGCAATTAAAGCAGGTACAGAGCTAGGCCTTGAAGCAAAGCGTGTAATGGATGAAGGCAAACTAGTATCTGATGAGATTATCATTGGCCTAGTAAAAGAGCGTATTGCACAAGATGACTGTAAAGACGGTTTCTTGTTAGACGGTTTCCCTCGCACTATTCCTCAGGCTGACGCAATGAAAGAAGCAGGTGTCACTGTTGATCATTGCATCGAGTTTGACGTTCCTGATGATGTAATCGTAGAACGTATGGGTGGTCGTCGTGTACACCCTGCATCAGGTCGCGTTTACCACGTTGTTTACAACCCACCAAAGGTGGAAGGTAAAGACAATGAAACAGGCGATGACCTTATCGTTCGTGATGACGATAAAGAAGAAACAGTGCGCAAGCGTCTTGCGATTTACCATGAGCAAACAAAGCCGCTTGTGAACTACTACAGCGCTGAAGCGGAAGCTGGAAACTGTGAGTACCACAAGCTTGACGGTACGCGCCCAGTTGAAGAAGTGAGTGCTGAACTTGCTGAACGTTTAGGTTAATTGCCAACAACGTCAACAAAAGGTCGCTTAGGCGGCCTTTTTTGTTGCTTGTAACTTATTAGCGGATAACGTTTAATGACAACCATGAATGTTGAATTAAGCGCTGATTAATACAACGCGATATAATTAGAACATGTGGAGTAGACCATGGTTTTGCCAATCACGGCGTTTTACGCCAGCTTACTGGGTATTTGCTACCTGTATTTGTCGTTTTTAGTCATTGGCGCCAGACGTCGCCATCAAGTGGGAATTGGCGATGGTGGCCATGAAGATCTAAGTCGTTTGACTAGAGCGCACGGCAACTTTAGCGAGTACGTACCCATCACCCTTATTATGATAGCGTGTTTTGAAGCTAATACTGGCCAAGTGTGGGCTGTTCACGCATTGGGGAGCGCACTTTTATTTGGCCGTGTATTACATGCCTATGGCTTAGGTCGTCACTCAGGCGTTAGCTGGCAGCGCTTCGCGGGTATGATCTTGACTTTCCTTGCTATGCTGTGTGCAGCAATAGGTAATTTGGTGCTCATTCATTTCGGATTGTAAGCGTTGCAAAAAATTCTACGTATAGATAAAAAGCGCTCAAGGCATGCCATTGTGAAGCAATGCCGTTGAGCGCTTTTTCGTTTTAAAGGCTTTAGAAGCGGTAAGTTAGTTTAGAGTATACGAAGCGGCCACGCGGGTTGTGCACGCCGCCTACATAGCCGTATAAGTCGCCATCACCATCACCAATAGCAAACGGAGGCTCTTCGTCAAGCAGGTTGTTTGAACCAATTACAAGGCGAAGGTTATCGCTGTAGTTGTAACCAAACTGCAAGTCCACCAACATTTGAGAATCAACTGTTCTCGAGGTATTTTCTTCAAAGTCCAACACACCGTCGAAATCAATGTCAGGCGTGTCTTCAAACTCACCAACAAAGCTAATGTTCAAGTTGGCATCGAACGCACCTTTAGACCAGGTTGTGCCGAATAACCAACGGTGTTCTGGATAGCCATATTCGCCAGTGTACTCAAGACCGTCTTTTTCGAACTCGTTCATGTAAGACCAATCAAGGTTAAAGCGTACGTTACCGAACTCTTGCAACTCCATACGGTAGTTAGCGCTGAAATCAACACCAGACGCTTCTTGAGATGATACGTTTTGGTAGGTGTTGAAAATCTTTTGAATTACACCTAATGATTCGCCTGGCTGCGGATCTAAGCGAACACAGATTGTGCTGTCTTGGTTATTACATTCCGCGTCGTAAACTAAACCGAATTGCTGCTCATCAATTTTGTTATCCTGCGTAATACTCCATACATCAATGCTCAGGCCTAATTCTTGAATAGGTGCGTAGATAACACCTACGTTCCAAGATTCTGACTCTTCTGCATCCAAGTTAGGGTTACCCGCAAACTCGATATTGTAATCCAACGATTCACAATCTTGACCTGTTGCATCACAGCGATATTTGTCTACGAAGAAAACACTTTTCTGTGATGGGCCAAGGCCAACTTGTGCAAGAGACGGTGCTCTAAAGCCCTGAGCCCATGAACCGCGCACGGTTACTTCATCACTTGGCGCCCAACGTAATGCTATTTTAGGGTTAGTTGTACTACCAAAGTCACTGTAGTGGTCGTAGCGGCCAGCTAGTTGAAGCTCAAGCTGTTCAGCTAAAGGTATAGATAGCTCTAAGTATGCAGCATACTGGTCGCGTTCAGCAGAGGCAGAAACCGATTCTGTACCGAAGATTAATCCGCGCTGGAACTGAACATCAGGAACGTCAGATACTTGCTCTTCGCGATATTCAACACCTGCTGCCATCATGACAACATCGTCGCCGAAGCTGAATGCTTCACCGGTAATGTGAGCGTCAACGCTGGTCATTCGAGATTCACCACGGCGCACAAGGCTAGTAGTAATATCATCAATTACACTTTGTGGGTTAGTAACGCCACCAAACGGGTTGTAGTTACCAAGGTTAATTTGTTCCTGAAGCCAGTCAACGCGAACCCAACCTTGTGACTGATCACCACTTTGTTCTGAACGGCTGCGGCCTTTTTGTACAGATGCTTCCCAATCGTAATCATTGAACGTGCCACGAAGGCCAGCGACTAAACGAAGGGTGTCAGATTCGATATCCCAGCGACGGGCACCTGCGTCAACAGGGCGGTAGCGACCAATTTCAATGTCTTGTCCAAACGGGTTATCAGGATGAGTACCCGGAACGGTTAAACCAGCATCTTCATCTAGAGGTGTTGCTGCACCGCCTGCTTCAGACGTATTGTGCTGCATTGCAACTTCCATAAATGCTGTGGTTTCGTCGCCAATTTTATAGTCGAACTGACCAATAAAGCCTACGCGCTCAGAAGCCGGTATGGTTAAACCAAATGGGCCATAATCGAACAGACAGCTGCCAGACGCCGTTGCGCTATCTTCTGGACAATCAGGGTCGATAGTTTTAACACCATCCACATAGAAGTAACCTGGGTAACCTCGTGAAGAACGGAAGTCCATACCACCATAAGGTGATTGGTTAGCTGTTCCGAATCGACCCATTTCGTCAGCGCCAAGCGTGCTGTTGTTGAAATAGTCGATGATAACTGTAGCACTGCTTTTATCGCTTTGAGAGCCCCATAGAATACTGGCGGTGGTCTCATCATAGCTTGGGCCTGTTGTACCACCATAACCTGCATTAATCTCTAGACCTTCGTAGTCTTTCTTCAGTACTACGTTTACTACACCAGCAACAGCGTCTGAGCCGTAAATCGCAGAAGCGCCATCTTTTAATATATCGATTCGTTCGATGGCGGATACAGGAATAGAGTTAATATCAACAAATGAGTTAGTGATACTTTCAGCAAAGGCACTTATTGCCACGCGACGTCCGTTTATTAGAACAAGCGTTGCATCTGGTCCCATACCTCTGAGGGATACCGCTGCCGCGCCATTGGCTGTTGAATCTTGGCTGTTATTACGTGTCGAGAAGGTACCCGCACCTGTGGCCGGCATACGCTCGAGTAATTGTTGAAGGTTTTCATAGCCCATGCCTTCAATCATTGTTGCATCTATTGATTGAATAGGTGAAGGGCCTTCCATATCTGTACGTTTGATACGAGAACCGGTGACTGCAATTCGTTCAAGGTTGGCTGCTTCTTCGTCAGCTTGCTGTGCATACGCAGGAGATAGAGAGGTTAATCCTGAAAGTGCTAATCCCACTGCAATTGCACTTACTTTACGACCTTGTTTCATTGTTATTTCCTTATTTCCATTTTACTTGTTGTGTGTTTTTGCAACACGATGATGTTGCAAAATTATGAATAGCACTCCTAATACTTAAGTTGCAATAGGGGAAAACACGAAAGATGTGACACTTGGTTACAAAGTGTGTAAACCATGTATTACTTTTTTAAATGTGAAGCGGGATGAAGCGGCCGTGAAGTTAAACTAAAAACAGCGTAAAAATAGAGGGTTGCGGCTTAGTTAATTGGTGTTGAGGAAGTGGGAATTTGATAAGGAACAAGGCCGCTATTTGTAATTCATTAGTAAGAATTTACGTATATGCAATTGCTCCTACATTTTTCTTTATATACGTGAATATCACCGCTTTATCAGATCTGACCAGATTTTTTTTGCCGAAAAATTGAACGCAAGTAAAGGTCTAGCTTGGCCTTTTTGCAAGTAAGGGGATTGTTCAGCCCTACTGAAGTGATGTGAAAAGCCTGTCTTTTCGCGGTAAATACATATCGTCCGGATCTAGTGAAAATGCAACCGAGTTGGCTTTGCCCTGAATTTCTTCAATTGGAATGAAGCCATAATAACGAGAATCAACGCTATTGTTCCTATTATCCCCCATTGCCAGCACGTGATCTCTGGGCACAGTGATCAAATTAAAGTTTTTCGCAGGGCTAGGTAATGGGTTAAGCGCTATGGTTCGTGTTTGACCTAAAATCTGCTCGGAATAAAGATTGTGACCTTTGACGCTTAACGTTGCTTTTTCACCATTGATAAAAAGAACGTTGTTTTCTAATTTGACCTTATCACCTTCAATGGCAACCACACGTTTAATGAGTCTGGTATCAGCTGCATTACTGTCAATGATTACAATGTCACCGCGATTGATGTTACCAGTTTTCGCGACAACAACGTCTGTGAACGGCAGTTCTAGCGTGTAGGCTGATTTATCAACCACTACGCGGTCGCCTACTTGAATGGTGGGCTCCATAGAGCCTGTAGGGACATAATACCAATCAGCAACACTGCTTCGAAACGAGAAAAGCAAAACCATAAATAAAATGAAAGGCAGGTTGTTCTTAACGCTCTGTTTTAGATTTAACACGGCTTCGGTTCTCACTTTTCGTAGATTGCTCGTTAGATCAAAGTTTTATCACGACATGGCTTGTGTAATAGATGTAGATTGTAAATTACCTAATTTGTTCAAAATTGAGGTGTGGAAAATGTAACGAACTATGTCGGTAGCTAATTAAGGTTGCTCTAGCTACAGGGTATTGAGCGTTGAAAAAAAGCAATAAAACTCATATGAATCATATGTTTATATTGCACTCTGTAAAAGATGAACGCCGCCTTTTTAGGCATGCTAAAAATGTCTGAAAAAGGAATGTCATGGCACTGGTGGTGCACTTGTGGTACTTGTTACATTTTTGACTGGCAAAGAACATATATAATGCTTGAAACATTCAAACGAACAAGAATGTACACTGCAATTGCTGTAATAACACTAAGTGCAGTTTCGATAGGGTGTACGCATAACACCAATGATCCACAAAATGTACGAACTGCTTCCGATATAACCAGCGAAACAACCGCTAATGCAGATAATAGTACTGCTTCCCAAAATACGTCACAGTTCAACGTAGACTACGAGCGTTTTACTCTGGATAACGGGCTTACCGTTGTACTGCACGTTGACAGGTCTGATCCCGTTGCTGCAGTCGCCCTCACTGCGCATGTGGGTTCAGCCAGAGAAAAAGAAGGGCGAACAGGCTTTGCGCACTTGTTTGAACACTTACTTTTTCTCGAATCAGAGAACTTGGGAAAAGGCGGTCTTGATAAACTCAGTGCGAAAATTGGCGGCTCAGGTGCAAATGGCTCGACGAGTCGTGATAGTACCAATTACTTCCAAACTGTACCCATTGATGCTTTAGAAAAAATGATCTGGGCTGAAGCCGATAAGTTGGGATTTTTCATCAATACCGTAACAGACCCTGTGCTCGCCAAAGAAAAGCAGGTGGTGAAAAACGAAAAGCGCCAGAGTGTGGATAATCGTCCTTATGGTCACAATCAATATGTGATTGATAAAAACCTTTACCCTGAAGGGCATCCTTATAGTTGGCAAGTGATTGGGTCGTTAGATGATCTGCAAAACGCAACGCTTGCTGACGTGAAAGAGTTTTTCAAAAAATGGTATGTACCTAATAATGTGGTGCTTACCATCGCGGGTGATATTGACGTAAATCAAACTAAAGCGTGGGTTAAAAAGTATTTCGATGAAATTCCTGCGGGAGAGCAAATCAATAAATTACCGCCTCAACCTGCGAAGCTCAATGAGACTAAAAAACGATTCCATATAGATAATTTTGCACAAGCGCCACTTTTAACTATGGTGTGGCCAACCGTACCTGAATATCACGATGACTATTATCCACTTCAAGTACTTTCTCAGTATTTAAGCCAAGGCAAAAATGCTCCGCTGAACAAGGTGCTTGTTGACGAGAAGAAGCTCACCAGTGATGTTTATCTTTATGGCTATGATGCTGAGATCGCTGGACAGCTACAGCTGCAGGTTATGGCATTTAATGGCGTCAACTTAAACACTGTTGCAGATGGAGTTAACGAAGCGTTCGCCCGCTTTGAGAAAGACGGGATTTCTTCCAAGGATTTGGCGCGCATAAAAGCAGGTCAAGAAACAGAATTTTATCAAGGACTTTCAAGCGTCTTAGGTAAAGGTTTTCAATTGGCGCAATACGAAATCTTTGCGGGCGGGGCTGAATTTATCAGCCAAGATGTTCAGAAAATTCTGGGCGTTTCACAACAAGATGTAATGCGTGTTTATAGCACCTATATCAAGGATAAACCGTTTGTCGCCTCTAGCTTTGTACCTAAGGGACAGCAAGAGTTGGTGTTAAGCGGCTCTACTGAAGCTAATGTAGTGGAGGAGAAAATTGTCGCGGGGGCGGAAGAGAGCTTTGATGCGTCAGTTGCGGCTGAATACGAACGTACTCCGTCATCGTTTGATCGCACGAAAGAGCCTGCTTATGGTGAATCAATAGAAATTACACCACCTAAGGTTTGGCAAAATACACTGTCGTCTGTCATCAAAATAACGGGTATTGCTAATGACGAAGTGCCATTGGTCGCGTTTGAGTTAAAGCTAGATGGTGGCATGCTTCTAGACTCAGAAGGTAAAACAGGAACCGCCAATTTACTTGCCGCAACCTTGCTTAAAGGTACGGCGGAAAAAACACCCGAGCAGCTGGAACAGGAAATTGAGCTTTTAGGCGCTTCTCTGGAGGCCAGTGCTTCTGAAACTGACATTACTATTAGCGGAACGGTATTGTCTAAGCACTACAGTGACTTAATGCAGCTCGTCACTGAAGTGATACTTTCTCCTCGCTTTGATGAACAAGAGTTTGAATTAGCTAAAGACGATACAATCAACCAGATTGAACAAATAAAAGCGAACCCTAATGCCATTGCATCGGTTGAGTTTAAAACACTGCTTTACGGAGAGGCGCATCCGTTTGCTCAAACGGTTCTTGGAGATAAGCAAACTGTAGATGACACAACGCTCGAAGATGTTAAGAAGTATTACGAGAAATACTTCACACCGTCATTGGCAAAGTTCCATGTTGTGGGAGACATCAAACAACAGGACGTTGTAAAAAGCCTAGCGCCACTTAATGCGCGATGGTTACCAAAAGATGTTACTTTTGCGAAGGTACCAGAGCCCAAGCTGCCAGAAAGCGCCCAACTCTTTTTCTATGACGTTCCTGGGGCTAAACAGTCAGTGCTTTATTTCGGCCATTCCGCCCCGAATGTTACTCATGATGATGCTTATAAAGTCAGTGTGATGAATTATCGTTTAGGCGGGGGCGGTTTCGCCTCACAGCTTATGCAGGAACTACGTGAAAACAAAGGCTACACCTATGGCATTCGTTCATCGTTTTCTAGCGATCAATATACGGGTGAATTCACCATACGAAGCGCCGTAAGGTCGAACGTTACCTTAGAAGCAACGCAAGCTATCATGGATATATTAGCAGCGTTTGGCACAAACTATTCAGATGAAGATTTAGACGTTACGAAAGGGTTTACACTTAAATCTGGCGCTAGGGCGTTTGAAACGTTAGGCGCTAAATTGAATATGGTTAGCGAAATTAGCGACTTTGGCTTGCCCAATGATTACGTTTTACAGCAAGAAGCTGAGGTAAAAGCGTTAACCGTTGGTGAGATAAAGCGCCTTTACGGTAAATATGTACATCCTGATAGAATGATTTATTTGATAGTAGGGGACAAAGATACCCAGTTCGAACGTTTAGATGCGCTTGGATTAGGGAAACCAACCTTGCTGAACCCTTAATTCATATTTGACGTTTTGCGAGCATTATAAGGCTCGTCAATAAACCAAAGCCCGTGTGAAAAGCGTTCACGCGGGCTTTTTTATTAAACGAGAGCTATATCTGAAATAGGCAAAATTATTGTGACCAAAAACGTGCCTAATCAACGTAACCGAATAGGGTGGTCTGGTGATGCCTGTCAAAAAGCTGTGTCGTAGACCAAATACTATGTAATTGAGGCAAACGTCCTAGTTAAGCAAAGAGTTGCAGGAGACATGAGTGACAGAAAAAGTGAAGGAGTCTGGGCATAGGGGGCAAGACGTTGCCCTTAGTCATACTGAAGAAAAAGATGTACGAGATAATCAGAGCTTAAATTCTGTTTCTTTGTATGCCATTGTCCACAGGGAAGGGTTAGAAGAACTTCAGCGTCCTATGATGTCATTGTGGTGGTCTGGTGTGGCGGCAGGCATTGGCATCTCGATTTCAATTCTTGCTGAAGGAATTTTGCATCACCTCTTTGCAAATTCTCCCAATCAGTTTGTTATCGAAAACCTGGGCTATACGGTTGGTTTCGTGCTGGTGATTGTTGGTCGACTTCAATTGTTTACCGAAAATACGCTTTCGGTCATTCTACCCTTGTTGAGTAAACCTTCGTTCAATATGGGCTTTTGCATTGCGCGCCTGTGGTTCATCGTTTTCACCGCCAATATGTTCGGCACCTTTTTGGCTGCATTTTTCAGCTTTTCGCTGCAATCTGTTCCACCAGAGCTGGTTGAAGGGATGACCGCTATTTCTGAACATTATGCCAAGCTATCACCGTCAGACGCCTTCTCATACGGCATTACGTCAGGGTTTATCATTGCCGCTATTGTATGGATGAAGCCATCGGTTAAGCATTCTCAAATATTGATGATAGTTATTTTTACTTATTTAATTGCTATAGGAAATTTTACGCACGTGATAGCCGGCTCAACAGAACTTTTCTTGTTAGCACTGCAAAATAAAATAAGCGTTCTTGCAACACTCTCACTAATTGGTGCAACATTACTAGGAAATATTGTGGGCGGAACGGGGCTGTTCGCGCTGCTGGCTTATGGCCAAGTGGTAAGGGAAATCGAGAAATAGAGAAGTCAAAAAGTGCCCCTTGGTGTGCAAACAGTGGTTAATTGAAATTAGCTGCGTTATAACATGCCGTTTAAACCACTAAGGGGTTACGGTGCTTCGCTTTCTAACAACAATAATTCTTGTCGGAAGTGCATTTTCATGTGCTTTTGCTGAATCAATCATTAAACCTATCATTTCTGAAGCGTCTGTTTCGTTACCTAGAAGCAAAATGGTGACAATAGAAGATACGGAAACTGCACGTAAATATACGTTATTTGTACAGTTGCCAAAAAGCTATAACACATCTCCTTCCAAGGATTACCTCGTAATATACACAACAGATGCGCCTTACAGTTTTCCTATTATCGTAGGCTCTATGCGAATGCCAGTAAACGTAGGCCAAATGGAAGAAGCGGTCATAGTGGGGTTGTCTTATTCCCTAGAATCAAAAGGCGTAGAGAGTAGAGTAAGGGACTACACTCCTGCCATAGCCAATAGTTGGAAACTGGAAACCGGTCTTGCTGCTGAGTATCTGTCATTTATTAGACGAGATGTATTAACATTTATTGAGTCTACATATCGAGTAGACGTCAATCGACGGACTTTTATTGGGCATTCATTAGGCGGGCTATTTGGCGGCTACGTGCTCATGCAATCTCCTGAAACCTTTTCTAACTATGTGCTTGTTAGCCCTTCAGTGTGGTTTAATGACGATTACTTACTAACCTTAGAAATGGCTGAAACTCAATCGCCCAAGCGTGTTTACATTGGTGTGGGAAGCTTAGAAACGCCTGAGTTTGGCGAGGGTCAAGATATGGTTGCGGGGAGCAAAGCATTGGCAAGTAAAATCAACGCTAAGGCAGATCAAAACATAACACTACAATTGCATGTTATCGGCGGTGCGTCACATGCGAGCGTGTTTCCCACCGTTGCTATCCAAGGGATCGATTGGATATTGGGAACGCCGCGCTAGTCGCGTTTCTTTAACCGAGGGCTCACTTTTTGTTCGATTGTTAGACAGGCTAAGCAGTGTTAATTTCAATAAAGTGCAAAGCTCTGCGATACAAAAATGCCCTTCGTGTAGAAAACGAGAAGGGCATTTTTATATAAGAATGTAATTTAAATCAACGCCTTAATCAGTACGCTAGTTACCGAGTTGTTGAAAGTAGAAACATTACTGCACTTTGAGAGTTAAGACCTCAAAATTTGCTTTTTTCTTCGAAAAACTAAAAAAGCTAAAGCACTCATCATTAAGCTAAAGGTTGCTGGAGCGTTTACAGGAGTGTTTGTTGGTATTGAGGATGTATTTGTGAACGTGGCCGAAAGTATTTCATGAGTACTTGCATAGGAGCCTGTTCCGGATGTGAATCCCAAGAATGCATCGGTTGAACCTAAAATAGAGGCCACATCTAAAATTCGTGAAATGCTACCTCCTTTCGTTGAATCGGTTTCCATGGACCAAGAAACATCGAAAAGCTTGCTAATTCCGTCGAAAGTTATCAGAACATTCCAAACATCGCCTTCATTGAATCGGAATGGTTCATTGACGTTATTAGAGGTATTAACGTTGCCGTTAATACCTATGCCAACGTGGTTGCCGTTATTATTATCCCAACTGGTGTTATTAAAGGTATCAAACTCAACCGCAACTGAATTATTTATACCTTGATATCCTAAACCACCACCAGCACCGCCCACGTTTGCATTTTGTGTCTGTATTACAAAAGCAAGACCGTCTGCTCCTAAGCCGTCAGTATCACCGCCTAAACTGTTATTGTCTATTTTGAAAGAAAAGCTTGTCGCAAATGAAGAGTCGTTGATGAGAGAGATTGCATTTGTGGTAAAAACTGAACCGCCTTGCCACGCAATATTATTCGTTAGCTGCAGGTTGTTATTTACTACCAGCGTGTTGCCGTTTAGCGTAAGCCCCGTAGTGTCGGAGAAATCATTGTACTCAATGACTGTTGCAAAAGACGAGAAGCTTCCTAAAAGCAAAAAGCATGAAAGTACTTTTTTCATTACATATCCTTATGTGGTTAGTGAACATTGTTAATTAAACAATCACAGTGTAAGCATTATCCATGCCTTCAGGTAATCACATTGAAAGTATGAGATTTTTTCTGCGAATACGAACTCATTGTAAAAAAAGTGGACAATTTTAGAGCGATGTTTAGCTTTTTGAGGAGCGTTGGGAGATGTATTTAGGAGTTCAAAGGCCTCTAATACGTGAACGTTTAGAGGCCTTGATGTTAACTTTTGCGTAGATCGCTGTTGCTATTACTATTTATGACGCTCACGCAACACATCAAGTGCATCGTTTAGCGACATATCGCTAGCTTGAAGCAGTACCGTTAAGTGGTACAACAAGTCAGCGGCTTCGTTTTTAAGCTCTTCTTTGTCGTGCACAGTAGCCGCCAATGCGGTTTCTACACCTTCTTCGCCCACCTTCTGCGCTATGCGCTTAATGCCTTTGTTGTAAAGGCTAGCGGTATAGCTGCTTTTGGGGTCGGCATCTTTGCGGGCTGCCAACACTCGCTCTAAGTCTGCAAGAAATGTAAAGGCTGGTGTGTTGCCGTCGAACCAACAGCTTTCAACACCAGTGTGGCATGTCGGGCCGTTAGGGTTGACAAGTACCAACAGTGAATCTTGATCGCAGTCACAAGCAACGCTCACTAAATCTAGCGTGTTACCAGATGTTTCACCCTTGGTCCAAAGACGCTGTTTTGAACGGCTGAAGAATGTCACTTTGCCCGTTTCAAGGGTTTTCGCCAATGCGTCTTGGTCCATGTAGCCCTGCATTAATACCTTGCCAGACAGTGCGTCTTGCACAATGGCGGGTAGTAGGTTGTCCATTTTGTCCCAAGCCAGTTTATTGCTGTTTTCGTTAGTAATGATCACGGGTTTACTCCTTCTGCTTGCGCCGTTAATCCGTGACGCTTACGCATGGCAACGCCATTGCTGGTCAACTCTGCTTTCAACTCATCAATATTGATGATGCCCTTGTGAAATACTGATGCTGCAAGCGCGCCATCTACGTCAGCCTGTTGAAACACATCCGTAAAATGGGCAATTTCACCTGCACCACCCGACGCAATTAGCGGCACTTCACAGACATCGCGCACGGCTTTCAGCTGCTTCACATCGTAGCCTTTGCGCACGCCGTCTTGGTTCATGCAGTTCAGTACAATTTCACCAGCACCGCGCGACTGAACTTCTTTAATCCAATCGATGGTTTGCCACTGGCTTTTTTGCGTTCGCGCTTCATCACCAGTGAATTTGTACACTTCGTATTGGTCGGTTGCTTCGTTATAAAAGCTGTCGATACCAATCACTACGCACTGTTGTCCATAAACGTCGTGCAGCTGGTTAATAAGGTCTGGATTATTAAGGGCAGGGGAGTTAATCGAAATCTTATCTGCACCCATTTCCAAAATGCGCCCAGCGTCTTCAATACTCTTAATGCCGCCAGCAACACAAAAAGGGATATCAATAACCTGTGCAATACGGCTTACCCAGCTTTTGTCTACCACGCGGGCATCAGAACTTGCTGTGATATCGTAAAATACCAACTCGTCGGCCCCCGCTTTTGCGTATTGCTCGGCAAGAGGCACAATATCACCAATAATTTCATGATTTCTAAACTGAACGCCTTTAACGACTTTGCCGTCGCGTACATCCAAACAGGGAATTATGCGCTTTGCCAGCATGCAATAGCCTCCTTCACCGTAAACTTACCTTCAAGTAGTGCGCGCCCAAGAATAACGCCGCCAACGTTTGTGGGTTTTAGCGCTTCGATATCAGCGATGCTGCCAATACCGCCAGACGCTTGCCAGCTAACGTGTGGGAAACGGGCTGCCATTTCTTGATACAGCTCAGTGTTCGCACCTTGTAGCGTGCCGTCGCGGCTAATGTCGGTACACAGCACATGCTTTGCGCCTACTGTAGCGAAGTCTTCAAGCAAGCCTTCAAGGGCTACGCCAGAATTCTCTTGCCAACCGTGGGTAGCAATAAGCTTTTCACCGCTGTCGCTAATATTGATATCAAGGGCCAATACAATGTGCTCTGGGCCGTATTTTTCTACCCAAGACTTCACAAGCTCGGGCTGTTTTACCGCCAAAGAACCAATCACTACGCGGCTTACGCCCGTTTCTAGTAATTGCGCCACTTCTTCTTCACTACGGATACCGCCGCCTGCTTGAAACTGCATGCGCTTGGTGTCCACCATAGATTTAATTAGTGAAAGCTGACGTTTACTGGTGTCTTTAGCGCCTGTTAGGTCAACAATGTGCAGCCAGGTTGCACCTTGGTCGGCATAGTCGTGAACCACGTCTACTGGGTCCAGTTCGTATTGGGTTTTCTGCTCGTAGTCGCCTTGATAAAGGCGTACTACGCGTCCGTCAATAAGATCAATCGCTGGAATAATCATTATAGGTTCACAAAGTTAGTCAGTAATTGTGCTCCGGCCTCGCCAGAACGTTCTGGGTGAAATTGCACCCCGTAAAAGTTGTCTTTATTTATCGCTGCTGAAAACGTATTACCATAAGTGCAGCTTGCAAGCGTGTGCTCGTATTCAGGAACGGCAAAACTGTGCACAAAGTAAAAGTAGGTATCTTGTGGGATGCCCTTAAATAAACTTTCTTCTTTATGAGAGACTGTGTTCCAACCCATATGAGGTAAGCGCACGCCTTTTGATCCCATGCGAGCCACATGACCTGGCATTAGGTTCAAACAGTCGATGTTGCCTGTACCTTGAAAACCACCTTCAGCGCTGGTTTCAACCATAAGTTGCATGCCTAAACATACGCCTAGCACAGGTTGGGTAAGCGACTGCAGGGTTTCCACTAGCGCTTTTTGCTTAATGCTTGCCATCGCTGCTGCCGCTGTTCCTACGCCGGGTAAAAACACTTTATCAGCGTTTTTTATCACGTTTACATCGTCAGATACGTCCACTTCAACGCCTAAGCGCTCAAGGGCAAAGCGTACTGATGAAATGTTCGCGCAGCCGGTATTTACTATGACTATTTTTTGTCGCTGGCTGGGGTTTACCACTGACATTACAGGGCTCCTTTACTACTTGGTAGTGCATCACCTTGGCGCGTAATGGCTTGACGTAGCGCACGGCCAAATACTTTAAACAGGCTTTCTACTTGGTGGTGAGCATTACCTTCGCTGGTGGAAAGGTGTAACGATAGCCCCATGCTTTGTGCAAGCGAATAGAAGAAGTGCGGTACCATTTCGGTGGCCATTTCACCTACCTGGTCGCGGCTAAATTCAGCGTCAAACTTAAGGTGTGGACGGTTTGATATGTCCATAATACATTCCGCACGACATTCATCCATTGGCAACGCGAAACCAAAGCGACCAATACCGCGTTTGTCGCCTAGTGCCTTTTTAAGCGCTTCACCAAGGGCAAGCGCAGTGTCTTCTACACTGTGGTGATCGTCAATATGCAAGTCGCCATTGGTAGTAAGATTTAGCTCGAAGCCACCGTGGGTCGCAATTTGGTCAAGCATGTGGTCAAAAAAGCCCATGCCGGTTTGAATTGTCGACTTAGCCTGCGAATCAAGATCTACACGCACGCGAATGTCGGTTTCAGAGGTGGTACGTACCACCTCTGCAATACGTGAAGACGCTAACAAGCTTTTCTGAATATCGTTCCAGTTTAAGCTTTCACGGTTGTACTGAAAGCTGCGAATACCCATGTTTTCAGCAAGCTGTACATCGGTAATTCTGTCACCAATAACAAACGAACGAGTGAAGTCCACTTTGCCTTGCTGTAGGTATTCTTTTACTAAGCCAAGCTTTGGTTTGCGGCATGTGCAGTTATCAGCATCGAAGTGCGGGCAAATAAGCACGTCGTCAAACACTACACCCTGGCTTTCGAAAATGGCCATCATGGCATTGTGTGGCTTGTCGAAGTCTTCTTGCGGGAAACTGTCTGTACCCAAGCCGTCTTGGTTACTTACCATCACGAGTTTAAACCCAGCTGCCTTTAGTTTAAGTAGCACAGGAATAACGTTTGGCTCGAAAACAAGCTTCTCTAAACTATCTAATTGCTTATCTACTGGCGGCTCTTCTACGAGTGTACCGTCGCGGTCAATAAATAAAATGGCTTGCTGACTCATGCCGCGTCCTCATTATTTTTAAATTCGTTAATTAGCTGCATCAAACGCTGGTTTTGCTCTTCAGTGCCTATGCTTACGCGTAAACAGTTTTGTAAGTTAAGCTGTTTTGATTGATCGCGAATAAGCATGCCTTGGCTTACCAAGTACTGCATTAGGGCTTGCGCTTTTGCGTAGCGGAATAAGATAAAGTTTGCTCGTCTATCACCCACTAATTCAAAGCCTTCGATAGATTCCAGCGCTTCGGCTAGGGCCTCTTTTTCCCGGTTAATAGTAGCCACCTGAAGCTCAAGTAACGTTAGCGATTCAGCCGACAATGCTTGTGCAGCAATCTGCGCTACTGGCTCTGGAATGGGATAGGGCGCTATCACTTTAAGTAGTGCTTGGATGACGGGTGCCTGAGCAAGTGTAAAACCACAGCGAAGACCGGCAAGAGCAAACGCTTTAGACAGCGTACGAAGTACCACCAAGTTTGGATAGTTGTTTATTTCATTTGCCCACGTATTGTCGGCATCGAACTCAATATACGCTTCATCTACAACAACCAGTGCTTTATCGGCAAAGTGATTGAGCACGGTTTTAATGTCTTCACGAGCAACTGGCGTACCGGTTGGATTGTTGGGCGCACAGATGAAAATCACGTTAACGTCATCTTCAGCGCATACAGCATTCACGTTAAGGCTAAAGTCGTCGTTAAGCGGCACTTTCTTAATGCCCACATCACAGGTTTCAGCACTGATTGCATACATACCGTAGGTAGGCGGGCATATCAGAATGCTGTCTTTACCCGGCGTGCAGAAGGTGCGAATAAGCAGTTCAATGCCTTCATCTGCGCCGCGGGTAACAATAAGCTGCGATTTGTCTAGCCCGGCGTAGTTTGCGTAACCACTGACTACCGCTTCGGGCTGACATGACGGATAGCGGTTAAAGTTGCTGCTATCTACGCTGTATTCGTTGGCATAAGGTGACTCGTTGGCATTAAGCCAGTCTTGACCACCTGAAAACAAGCGACGAGCCGATTCATACGGCTTTAGCGGCACTAAATTTTCGTTAATTAGGTTATCGATAAGTGCCGACATTAGGCGTCTCCTTGCTTAAGTGCCTGCATGCGAAGTGCAACGGCCTGTTCGTGTGCATCCAAGCCCTCGGCAGCTGCAAGTGCCATAATCGCAGGGCCTAAATTACGCATGCCGTCTGCGCTTAGTTCTTGAATAGTGTAGCGACGCATAAAGTCTAATAATCCAAGGCTAGAGTAATTCTTAGCATAGCCATAGGTTGGCAGTACGTGGTTAGTGCCCGACGCGTAATCACCTGCAGATTCTGGTGACCACGGGCCTAGGAATATAGAGCCTGCGTATTTAATTTTTGGCAAATAATCACGGGCATTCTCTATTTGTACAATTAAGTGCTCAGCAGCGTAGGCGTTACTTGCTTCAATGGCTTGCTCAATGGAATCAGCCAAAATATAACGCGCATTTTCCATAGCAGGGCGGGCAATCTCAGCGCGAGATAGGGTTGCTAATTGACGTTCAACCGCGGCTTTTGCTTCTTCAATAAGTGTAGCGCTGTTAGACACCAAAATAGCCTGCGAGTCTGGACCGTGCTCGGCTTGGGAAAGCAGGTCGGCCGCTACAAACTCAGGATTTGCGAACTCATCAGCAAGTACCAACACTTCTGATGGGCCGGCCGGCATATCAATAGCTGCACCATCAGCACGTTGGCTTACTTGCTGTTTAGCTTCAGTCACAAAGCTGTTACCCGGGCCAAAAATCTTATCTACTTGAGGAACGCTGTCTGTTCCCAAGGCCATAGCGGCGATTGCTTGGGCACCACCACACAAGAAGATCTTGTCGATGCCGCATTTTCTGGCCGCATACGCAATTTCAGGCGCGATAAGCTGTTCTTTGTTTGGTGGAGTACAAAGTAGCTTATTTTCGCAGCCCGCCACCAATGCAGGTACGCCTAGCATCAATACGGTTGATGGAAGTGGAGCGCTGCCGCCTGGAATATAAAGACCCACTGCATCAAGGGCGGTGAAGCGCAGCTCGCATTTAACACCAGGCGTTGTGGTTAGCGCGATATCACTAGGCATTTGCGCTTCGTGAAACATTTTTATGTTGTTGAACGCAGTATCGATAGCACTTGCTACCTCTGGCGTTACCTTCGCAGCAAGAGCATCAATGTTTTCTTGTGAAAGTACAAGGCTAGTTAAGTCTGGGCAGTCAAATTTACGTGTGTAATCAAGTACTGCCTCATCGCCTTCTTTTTCAACGCGGGCGATAATGTCGCCCACGGTCTGCTTTAACTGTTGGCTATTGGCCATAGCCGGGCGGGCTAGCGCCTGTTTTTTCTCATTTACCGAAAGAGATGACCAAGTAATCATAATTGCCTGCCTTTTAGCCCATCATTTTTTCGATTGGCATTACAAGAATAGAGCTACAACCAAGGGCTTTAAGTTTCTCCATGGTTTCCCAGAACAAGGTCTCTGTAGAAACAACGTGGATAGCAACTTGTTCTTCATTTCCAGCAAGTGGTAGAACCGTAGGATTTTCAGCACCTGGAAGTAGGCTTTTCACTTGCTCTAAATACGCTTTTGGTGCGTGTAGCATGATGTACTTGCTTTCTTTTGCTAATAATACGCCATCAACACGTGGCATTAGTCGGTTAACCAGTGTTTCTTTCTCGTCGCTAAGCTCGCCATCAGCGCGCTTAATAAGTACCGCTTTACTGCGGAAAATAACGTCTTTTTCAACAAGACCGTTAGCTTCAAGGGTTGCACCGGTAGATACAAGGTCACAGATAGCGTCAGCTACACCTGCTCGTGGAGCCACTTCCACAGAACCTTGTAGCATTACAGCCTTTGCATTTATGCCCTGTTCTTTGAAGTAGCGCTCAAGTAGGTAGGGGTAAGTTGTTGCTACTTTTTTGCCTTCTAGCGACTGGATTCCTTGATAATCCATCTCATTAGGTACCGCAATAGACAGGCGGCAGCCGCCGTAGTCTAGACGACGCAATACTTCATATTCGAATGGCTTGCCCGCAGCTTTACGCTCTAGCATTTTCTCTTCTAGCTCATTTTCGCCAATAAAACCTAGGTCTACTACACCATCCATAACAAGACCTGGAATATCGTCGTCACGCACGCGAAGCAAATCAATAGGCTGGTTCGTAGAATGCGCAATCAGCAGGCGATCACGAATATTGAGTTTAATGCCTATAGCTTTCAGTAGGGCAATGCTGTCATCGCTCAATCGACCTGATTTCTGTACGGCAATTCGAAGTCTTTTGCTGTTACTCATTGAAACGTTCCTTACACGTTGTGTTTTAACTTTTGATTGCGCCTAAAACGAAAAACCCCCGGAAGTTTCCTTCCGAGGGTCGAGAATTTGTTTTATCTGCGCCACTGGAAGGATACATAGACCTTCCAGCACGAACCTGAAAGGTTATGCTTTGTGGTGATGGTGATGTTTCGTCGCGCAGTTAATCATTTTGAAAATTTTAATTCCTAATTTCGAACGGCTGAAACATTAGCGTTTTGAATTAGGATTTGCAAGGCTAAAGTGAACTCTTTTGGCACATTAACTCTAATTTAATGTGTATATAATAAAACAATTCGTTATGAATTAGTTTTGAACCGTAATTTTAGGCAACTCGTTGCCGATAAGTTATAGAGACAAATGCAAACTTCTGGAGGGCGTATGAGCAACGATCTACTGTTTCCCATTTTGCCTCGCAACACAAAAGTGCCGATTGAGACGGACGACCGCGTGAAGAAAGTGCAAAAGACCAAAAAGTCCGAGCATTTCAGTGAAGAAGAGCGCGATCAGTTTCAAGACGTGAAGCGAACTGAGATTATCGAAAAATCAGCTGAAAACTCGAAAGATAAAGAGCGAGGTAACAGCGAGGGTGGGCTTAAGCATATTGATATTGATGTTTAGCGAAACTTGTTAGCGTTAGGTTTTGCTCGCATTGAGTTCTTCAAATAAAGCCGCAATTTGATTCGTCACTTTGTGCTTAGGTAAGTAGAAAGGCAGCGGCATTCGCTTAGAGTGAGACTCTTTCACTTTTACCGTGGCACTTATATAACTTTCTAACACTGGCAAATCTTGCTGCTTAAGTGTCTCAATTAACTCTCTTGGAAGCTTTGCTTGGCTATTGAATTGATTAACAACAATACCCAACAAACGCAGTTCAGGGTTGTGGTCTTCTTTTAGTTCCATTGCATTTTCAAGTAAACGCTCAATCGCCTGTGCCGAGAAGTCGTCGCAATCAAAGGGGACGCAAAAGCCATCAGCAGCAATAAGTGCCGCTTTAGAATAAAAATTAAAATTAGGAGGCGTGTCGATAAAAATGTTGTCGAATTCGTCTTTTAACTCCTTTAACGCGTCTTTAAGTTTAAAAATTTTGTATCGTGACTCGAGCTCTCGCTCGACTTCTGCCAACGCAGGAGAAGAAGGCATAACGAAGAGGTTTTCATAAGGCGTTGCATGCACGAACGCGTTAGGCTTCATGGCTGTTCTGAAAATGCCAACTACTTGTTTGAACATATCGGCCACGGTAAGGCTTTGTTCTCTGGCGTTAAATCCCACGTAGTGAGTACTATTTCCCTGAGCGTCTAAGTCTACCAATAAGGTCTTATGACCCAGCTTAGCGCTTTGCGCAGCTAAATTGGTGCTAATGGTCGATTTGCCTACGCCGCCTTTTTGATTAAACACCACGATTATCATAAGAAATCCCTTCGTCAGTTGTGTTTAAAATATGCCCAATTAAAAGTGCTTATGCAAAATATTGTTTATGGTTTAATGCAAACTGAATACAGTTGTCCCAAACAGTGAAAAAATCAACATCGTAAAACAACGTGGTTTTATATACCTAGAATGGAAAGCGTTATGGTTAATATAAAAAAGTCTGTATGGCAGCTTGCAATAATGCTTCTGGCGGTTTGGATGTCCAATAATACTTACTCAGCCGATGTATACACTGCGCAATATTACGCGGATAAAGGATTGAAAAGTGCTAAGCATTTTCCTGGATTGGCGAGTCTTTGCGATATTAGTCAAGAGCCGCGGAATATGTTCGTTATTAGCGAAAATCGGCGCGAGAGATCCAAGCGCAGTAATGGTGTTAGCGAAGTAAAAGGAAATGCTAAAGTCCGTCGTCACATTCCACCTCAACAGGTCTTCGATAACCTTTATTATGTCGGCGCTGGCAACGTAGCAAGTTGGGCAATTGATACGGGCGAAAGTATAGTTTTAGTAGACGCGCTAAATAATAACCAACAAGCTCAACATTATATCCTTAACGGACTTTCGGCACTCGGGTTGGGAGATAAGCCGATTTCCCATCTAATCATATCTCATGGACACGGCGATCATTACGGTGGTTTTGGGCTGATTAAATCAGTTTATAGTCCACGTATTGTGATGAGTGAAATTGAGTGGCACGTGTTAGAAAACGACGCGTTTGCAAGCTATCGCTGGGGAGCAAAACCTGAAAAAGATTTACTGATTGAAGATGGGGATGTACTCAACGTGAATGGCACTGAGTTAGCGTTTTATGTAACGCCAGGACACACACCGGGTACGCTTACTATCGTTCTCCCTGTGATCGATGGAGATGAGCGGCATCGCGCTGTATTATGGGGCGGCACAGGGCTCAATTATGGTCCGGATGTCGCAAGAATAAAGTCTTATACAAACTCGGCCAATACAATGAAAGCGTTGGTGAAAGAACAAAATATTGATGTATTTTTGTCAAATCACCCTGGAAGAGACGGAACAAGAGATAAGCTTAAGGCGTTAACGGATAGGAAAGATAATCAGGCACATCCATTTATACAAGGAGAAGATGTGGTTGTTGAAGCATTTGAGCTTCTCGAGAATTGTACAAGAGCACAGTGGATGCAGATTGAGGAAAACCGTGCTCAGTAAAATGTGAGCGATATGATTCTCAAGGCAAGAAAGAGAGAAACCGTAGACTTGCTCCTTCTGCCTTGAGATTTTCAAACGTTATTTCTGTAGCATTTTGTGTTTATTAAATCTTCTTGCACTCAATAAGCCTACTGCGAAAATAAAAATTGCAAACGTAGAGGGTGCACTTACCTCAGTTGAAGAAGAGGTTGTAGCAAACGAGCTAGCTAAAATGATCTCGCCGTTGACAATAGGGTTGTTGGTCAAGTTAAACACAGGCCCGGTTAACGGCCCGCCAGCAGGGAATAGCGCATCGTAAAATGCATTTAGTGAGAAATCATCGAAAGATACTCTAACCGCGTTGCGTGATTCTGTGCAAGAGGTGTTGGAACACGACTTTTCGACTTCATTAACAAATATTCCCAAGCCAAAGTCAGCGATATTCAAACCTGCAAAGAGAGACTGATTTTCAAGTGCAGTAGCCGTTACGGTATTTCCCCAAAGATTCACTTCCACATCCACGATGTCTGATGAACCTGCTGTAGATAGATTCACGTTTGAGCCGGTCGTGGCGTTTCCGTCAATTTGCGAGACTGTGGAAAGTACATCAGCACTTAGCGTTAAAAAGCCACTTATTCCAAGTAAGTCTGAAAATAAGTCAAGATTAAGGTCGTTTATGGTTCCGCGGCCTGACGTAAAAAAGCTTGCCGGAACAAAACTCGTTAAAGACGATTGAGATTCGCCTTCAATAATGGCGGTGGATAGCGCGCCATCAAACTCTGTAACGTCGATGGGGCTGCCCAACGTACCCGAAGCATCTGCGCTTGCGCCAATGATAGTGTCAATCTGAGAATAATTTTCAGGAGCACTACCGCTGGTATGAGCTAAGTTGATAGTTGAGTTAGCGATTGCAGAGACCATACCTCCTATATTACTTGTAATGGAAAGATCGACATGGACTGCATTCCCATAACTGCTGCCTATTATTGCCGCGTTAGTTGAAAAGCCTACCGTCGCCGAAGCGAACAATGCGCTCGTTAATATCGTTCTTACTACTGCTCTTATCACTTTGTTGTTTTGTGGTTGCATGATGAAACCCTCGTTTATGGCTTAGCGTGCTGCTAAGCGAGCCTTTTACAAGTAAAGCGTAGTCACGAGTGTTCAATTCAGTTATGAGGGTTTCCCCCTAAATTTAGACTTTCGTATACACGGCGGTGGTAAGAGATGCTATGGGGAACACGACACTGCTTATTACTGTGATTCAGACAGCCTAAAGATTTAGAGCGGTAGCGGGCAGTTGTGCAGAAAAAATAAAAAGGCCTCTTGCATTCAAGAGGCCTTCGTGTGTTGGAGCGCTAATCGCTAATATGTTTAGGAGTAGTTAGGGCAGAATTAGTTTAGTTCTTTATCTACCCAAAATTTCGTGCCTTTAACAGTGGCCTGTAATGTAAGGCCGCTTTCAGTCATAGTATACACTGTGACGTTACCCAAGTAGCCTTCGCCTTCTGCAGATGCACCTTTGTTACCAGCTTTCGCTGCTACATCCGCGTTACCACCTACGGTCCATCCATTTTCAATAAAGTGATTCATCGCTTTTTGTGTGTGGAAAACCATAACAATTCGGTAATCTTTTGCGCCTAAGCCAAGGCCTACGCCACCTTCGGCCATATTCATATAGGTTTTTGCGCCGGTTACATTATTGTTTACAACACCGTAGCCTGTGCCCGCCGCCACAAAGAATACGTTGATGTTAGCATTGGTAAATACGGCGTAGCCGGCAGCGTCTTTAACCTGAGAGCGCGTATCGGGCTTTTCAGAATAAAGACGGGCAAGCGCGTTATCTTGCATATCTAAAATAGCTTGTCGCTTTTCAGCAACAGTTCCGTCGCCCATCGAAGCGCACGCCGTCAAGGCTAACACGGCAGCCACAAACACAGATTTTATAGCTAACTTACTTATTTTCATGCAATTCTCCTTAGCATGTAGGTATTTTATTAACTACAGAAGAAGACCATTCTTACTGTTTCTAATTCAATAAAATACCGTTTTAATTTACGTCACATTAGTTGTACGCAAAAAACGTGCTAAGTGGTGCATTGAACATTGAAAACTATTGGTCTTACTTGCTAGTACACCTGCAAGTCGCTACCACTCAATTTCAAGCTCTAACGCACCGGGATGATCGGTTTGACCAACCATTTCTTCATACGGTGTGCTTTGACGGAGCCAAACTTTCTCAAAGGCTTGAGAGTCAAAATGCTCCCTAATCTCGTTCAAACAGTGAAACGTTTTAGGTTGTGACTTGTTGTCGCGAACCAAGGTGCGTGAGGCGCCCATACCGGTTGATGCGAGGTAATTGCCGCCTTCTAGTGACTCGATGTATAAGTTCATAGTGTAACCCTCATTAGGTCGCAACTCGTTATCGCTGCGTCTTATATCTAATTAGTCGAAAATAGCCACAATGATCATTAATTTTGTGTCATGCACGATAAGGAGCCTTACGCATTGGTTGCATTTCAAAGCAACACGAATTACCACCACTTATTCGAACATACTGCGACCCCTGCCTTTTGCATACATTTATGGACACGCTCTTTGTCCTCTAAATTTAAAAATGATCCCACTTCAAATTGCTGCAGAGGGGCTTGTAGCACAAGCTGTGGCGCACATTTTAAGCTCAAGTCTTTTTTATAGTACAAGGACGTATCAGGGCGGAAGAATTCTATGCTTATACCGGTTGAGCTAGTGACTTGAATGCTGTTTGATGAAATTAAGAGCGTCTCCCAGCGGTATGTCGCTTTAGAAACTAAATACATAATCAGCGTTAGTAACCCGACCTCCAATCCTGCAAAAGGTAATATGACCCACGCACCGGCCAGTGACCAAGCAATAGCTATCGAGCTGATAAAAAGGGCAAAAGCTGCAATAAGGTGCTTTGTCTGTTGCCATGTTGCTGAGCGGTTTGGCGAAAGATGCAGTTGCACCTGATGCTCAAATGTAGATACTTCAACCATGTTTTTTAAAATGCTGTATATGATATCTGTGTAAGTAAAACCTTATACGTAGTTGAATAACAATAGTTTGAAAATTGTACAGGTGCTAGTTGGCTGCGTACTTAAAAAAGTCATGCCGTGTAACTTGCCGTATTTTCTGCCTTAAGGACGTATGTGATTTCTCTCATCAAGCAAAACGCTGGTAAAACAGCGTTGATAGTACTTTTATTTTTATGGATCGGCAGTTTGCTAGCGCAACCAGCCCCTATTGAGCTTGTTAAAGAGTTCGGGCTTTTCAGCGTTCTTGGCGTTATTGGTGCTATATTTGCGAATGCCACTGGAGCTGGCGGTGGCGTGGTTTTCGTTCCGTTTTTTAACTACCTGTCATTTTCTGCGCAAAGCGTTGTGGCAACGAGTTTCGCCATCCAATGCTGTGGTATGACCGCGGGGGCACTAACTTGGGCCGCGTATTATAAACACCAACACAAGTATGATCAGTATTGGAAGGCATTACCCAGTGTACTGATGTTAACGGTTCCCTCGTCAATATGCGGCATAGGATTCGCTCAGTATTCTTCTCAAAGTACAAGGCTTCTAGAGCATTTGTGGGGTGGGGCCAATAACCTTCACATCGCTTTTGGTAGTTTTTCTATTCTATTAGCAATCGCAATATTTGCTTCTATTCCGCTAATGAAGCGTACCCATTTCAAAAAAGACTTACATACGAAAGATCTTTTGCTTTTACCTTTCATTGGTTTTTTAGGCGGCATTATCACCGCGTGGCTTTCGGTAGGAGTAGGAGAGTTAGTCGCTGTTTACCTCATAATTCGAGGGTTTAATGTAACTTTGTCTATTGCCAGCGCGGTTATCTTGTCGGCTTTTACTGTGTGGTCTGCATTGCCATATCACGCTTTTATAAGCGAGTCTGTGGTATGGCAGGTTGTTTTGTTTGCTGGGGCAGGTGCAATAGTCGGTGGAACGATTGCAAAGTTTGTTGTTTTAGCATTTTCGGTTCAGCGTCTAAAACTTTTTTTCGGTATTTGGGTACTAATTTTAGGTGTTACAAGTTTACCTATTCTTTAAGCCACGAGCTTGCGGCAGTTAACAGCTTAGCTCACCTCAGTTTAAAGCCTAAAAGTAACGCGACGCAGAACCACATTCTTTTTCTAAACGCTAATCTCGATAAGGAAAGATAATATGGATATCAATCCTGTCCCAAAGAAACGATATAACGTGCTTCAGCCAGAATGGTCATCTCACGCAGTTATTTATCAGGTCAACACTCGACAGTTTTCAGAGCAAGGTAATTTTGAAGGAGTGAGAAAGGGGTTATCCCACATTAAATCACTTGGCGCTGATATTGTTTGGCTAATGCCTGTACATCCTATTGGGGAAAAAAACAGGAAAGGGGAGCTTGGTAGCCCCTATGCAGTAAAAGACTATCTGGCCATTAACCCTGAATTTGGTAGCGAAGAGGATTTCAAAGCGCTGGTGGATGAAGCGCACAAGCTTTCGCTAAAAGTCATCATAGACTGGGTGCCAAATCACAGTGCGTGGGATAATCCTTTGGTTGAACAGCACCCCGAGTGGTACGCCAAAGACTACAAAGGAGATTTTCGTCCATCTCCGTGGTGGGATTGGAGCGATATCATAGAGTTTGATTATGAACACGTTGGCCTTCGCAAATACATGATTAACGCGTTGTGTTATTGGGTTGAAAAGTTCGACATTGATGGGTTTCGCTGTGATGTAGCGGGGTATGTCCCCAACGATTTTTGGCAGCAAGCAGTGCAAACGCTAAGCGCAATCAGACCAGTCTTCATGTTGGCTGAATGGGAGAATCGAGATCTTCACGAAAATGCGTTCAATATGACATACGCATGGAGTTGGAACGAGACGCTACACGAACTCGCACACGGACAATGTTCGCTGGATAGGTTGCGCAAGTATTATTCGTGGAACGAACGCAGCTGGCCTCACTCCGCTTACAGAATGACCTTTGTTAGCAATCACGATAAAAATGCCTGGGATGGCACTCAGCGCGAACAATTTGGTGATGCGCTTGAAGCCTGCATTGCGTTGTCTGTGGTAGGTGAAGGTATGCCGCTCATTCACAACGGGCAAGAAGCTGGGGAAACCAAGCGTTTAGCGTTCTTTGAGCACGATCCTATACACTGGCAAGAACATGAAATAGGCAACTTGTACCGTAAGCTAATTGCTCTTAAAAAGTCCAAAACCGTGCTAGGGAACGGAGAGTACGGGGCAAGAATGATACAGGTGCCAAACTCTAAGATGGATAAGGTTTTTAGTTTTGTACGTTGTAATGAAAATGAAAAAGTGTTCGTTGCGATTAATTTTTCAAATGAGCAGCTTGATGTAACGTTTGAAGAACCATTGTTTGAAGGTGAGTATGCGCACTGGGAGCGCGACGAAAAGAAAACCTTCGGAGCTGATTCAGTGTGTAAACTCACGCCTTGGCAGTTCGAGATATGGGTGGCATGACGGTGTGATCGTTTAGTGTCATCTTTAACTACAAAAGGTAAAAAGCACTAATGTTTTTTTTACTAAGTGAAAATTAAGGATGAACTATGACTGCGAATGATTCAGCTGAAAAAACAGAAGACCGATCGTTAAATAATCATGCAGCGCTTAAAACTTCTATTGCCAATGGTGATGTTGAAGAGGTAAAAGCGCGACTTGAAGGACACACTTTGGATAAGCTAGAAAAAGGTTATCTTATTGATCTCGCACGCTTGAGTGGTAACAGTGAAATCGAGGAAGTGATTAAGTCAACACCCGAAAGTTAGATGCTAAAGAATCTAGCTCAGATCTAATCTGAGCTAGTACAACTTAGTCATTACTCTTCAGAACTATCACTTGAGTTACTTTCAGACTTACTCTGATAACGCTTAAATTCCGTACGCGTAATTAATTCATCGTCATTTGCGTCAATATTATCAAAATCACGTGTTACACCACTTCGCGAGGCTTCAGCTTTAGTAAGCTTACCGTCGCTGTTAGCGTCCATCATCTCAAATTTACTGCGCGCAATGACCGCTTCATCTGCGATAACCGTATTATCGTGAACAACAGTATCTTCAGCGACTTTGTCAACGTTTGTCTTTTCTAAGTTTCCGTTAGCCTTCAACTCAGTCTTAGCTCTTAGTTCGTGAGTCAGCCTTTTGTCTTTCGTCGCGGCAACCACTTCATCGACATCAGTATCAACTTTTACTTCCGTTTCCATTGTACCTTCTGTACCCATACTCTCTTTCATCGATTGTACCGTTGCAAGCACGTCGTCATCGAAATGTTGAGGGTGCTTCGTTACATGAGCATTGAACTCTTTAATTGAAAGCTGCATGTCTGAATTGGTATCAATTTTGGAAAAGTGCGCATAAATCTCATCGTCGTCAGCTTCTTCTCGTGAAATATAGCCGTTGTCATCGTTATCCAAATCGGCAAATGTGGTGTCTATTTTTTCGATACCATTGCCAGCAAACGCGGCAGTAGAAAGTGCGGCGCTGATTAGTGTAGCAATTGTTAATTTTTTCATATCTAACTCCTTGGTTTTTCGGCCTCCATACTGCTTAAAAACGGAGGAGAGTATTCACATGGAGTTATTCACAGCATATGCCATTTCAATAAAATGTTTTTAGATCATTGGTTTATGTTTTTTGAATGGTTGGGTGACAACAGGCGGAATTGTGAGAACTATAGAATTTTCTGAAAAAGTTACTCGCTATTTTTGACAAAAACGGAACACGTTAAGCGGAGAATGTTGTGAATGCGAGCAACAATCGAGCTGCCGTTATTCAAGCAGCGAATTTTGTTTAGTATAAAGCCATTAGGTTTCGAATGAGTACTCAATGTTTGTTACGGTAAACGTTCGAATTTTGTGATGGTTTCTAAGCTTACTTCCCACGCAGCTTTGCTTACGCCGAAGATATGTGCAGTAGGTTTAATTAGTAGTTTCGTATCCAGACACCCAGCGGGTACGGCTAGAATGTCACCGAGTTGAGTACACGGAAGGGCTGAACCACAAATTTTACAGAAACTTTTGCTATGACGCGTGTTCTCGAGCGTGAAGTTGACTACAGCGTCAACACCCGATGCCCAAGTTAATATAGCCGAACTTGAAAACAGGTTGGCTGCGAAGGCCGAACCTGTATCCTTTTGACAATGTTTGCAGTGGCACAGATAAAAACTGTCAAAATCACCCTCAATTTTAAAAGTTACCGAACCGCACAAACAAGACCCTTTGTAATTGTTCATCAAAACTCCTTTTTTGTGAAATAACACTATTTAAAGCACCAAGACTGCTACTGTTTAGCAAGCCAATCGTAAAAATGCGCCACGCCTGCTTCTAAAAACGGTTCTATGGGACCGTGTTCTTCTTCGCCTGATAAATAAAGTGCACGTCGACCTTTCTCTAACAATAGGCAGGCTTCTTCATCTTCTACCGCTGTTTCCATATAGGCCGCTTTTTCCGCTGCAAAGTAGTCTGGCATATCTTTATAAAGTGCTTCGGGATAATAAAATTCAACGTGGTTTACACATGCGCCTGCACCCTTGGGATAAATCGTGCTGACGACAATAATATCTGGGTACCACTCAATCATAATATTAGGGTACAAAAAGCACCATATTGCGCCAAAGCGAGGAAGTGTTTGCCCAAATCGTGCCAATAATGCGTCTTGGAACTCTCTGTAACGCGGTGTTGTGCGCTTGGTAAGCTGGTCGCCTAGCCCAACTTTTTGAACTGAAAAATCATCGCCAAACGACCATTCTAAATCATCGGGTTTAACAAACTGGCGAAGCCCAGGGTGCATGGAGTACACGTGATAGTTCTCTAGATAGATTTCGATGAATGTCTTCCAGTTAAATTGATATTCCGTGGTTTCAGAACCGGCGTAAAAGAAATCGGTAAAGTCGAGATAGTCCTCAAGCCCAAGGGCAGATAAGTCCATATTAGGAGATCGCCCTCGAAATAGAAGACCGTTCCACACTGACAGTGATTCCTTTTTCAACTGACCACTAGGGGCATCCTTAAAGTGGGGCGCACCTTTAAGCTGACCTGTATTGTCATAGCCCCAGCAGTGGAGTTTACAAACTATGCTGCGTGCCCGGCCTTGCCCTTCAAGAAGTTGAGCTTGTCGATGTAAGCAAACATTGGATATAAGTTCATAGTTCTCACCCTGATTAAATAACACATAACGGTCGTTAAAGTGAGGCAGTACTTGATAGCTAAACTTCCCTGGCACCATTAGGGAATGGCCCGCATAAGCAAGCCCTCGAGAGAATGCCTGCTCGACTTCCTGCCGGCTTTCATCAGCATCAAAGTAACTTTTTATAGAAGGATGGGTAACGATTTTCATAGTTTAAAACAGGTGCTAAAAACGCAGTGCGTTGAGTCGAAATAATATAGGCGCTATGTATCACTGAATTGCTTAAAAAAATAGCAATATTTTATTTAAAGCACTATTTTTTTTAAAATATCGGAGTAGAATCCGCGCACCTTAATTTCGAAGTGATTTTCATGGACATTGGCTTCCATCACCTTGAAGAAAAGCGTCTATTAACGCTTTCTTTTTATATTGCCGGCGCATTTGTCATTATTGCGCTTGGTTTTGCCATTTTAACGAGATCAGGCGCTATTTTATTTGATGCCGCGTACTCGTTAATCGCTTTTGTTATGTCAATGCTAACGCTTAAAGTGGCCAATTTGGTTCAACGTCCTGACGATGACCGGTTTCATTTTGGTTACACGGCAATTGAACCTACGCTAAACATGTTTAAGTCGCTTATTATCATTGCCACGTGTGTGTATGCCGTCGCGAGCTCTGTTCAGAGTTTATTAGCAGGTGGGCACGCAGCTGAGTATGGTATTGGTATGGTCTACGGTGTTGTGGCAACGGTTGGCTGTTTTAGTATCTCTCTGTACATGCGAGCAAAAGGTAAGCATTTACTGTCCGACTTAGTAAAAGTGGATTCTCACACTTGGATGATAGACGGCGTGCTAAGTGCATCTATCTTGTTCGCTTTTATTTTGGCCTACGCGTTAGAGTTGACGGAATATAGAACACTGTCGCCGTACGTTGATCCTGTTTTATTGATTATTCTTGGTTCGGCAATGTTGCCGGTGCCTTTTAAGATTTTGCGTGAAAGCCTTAATGAAGTAATTAACAAAGCGCCGCCTGAAGCTATCTCGGCGGTAATCGAGAAAAAATTCAAAAAAACGTTGGCTGACGTCCCATACGAACATGTGGAAGTGCGAATTAGTAAGCGGGGTAGGGATGTCTATCTGTTAGTCCACATTATCGTGGATGACGCATTCTCGATTGCAACGATAAGTGAGTTAGACGAAATTCGACTGAAATGCGAAGCAGAAATGCGCGAGTGGGATCCTGCAATCATCATGGACATCTTGTTCATAAAAGATCCTGAGCTTGCAGAGTAATGATACGGGGGAGTGTGAAATTTCTCGCATTCTCCTCTTACTTGGCTGGCAAAATCCTCCAAACTTTCCGATAATCAACTCTTTAAGCTAATTGAAGATGTGATGGAAACGCGACTTCCGCTATATAAAAAGCTGCTGGTAATGTACCGCATAGAACCGGGATGTCTTGGGCCGCAAGGTGCTGACTACGTTGAGGAGTTTTGTGTATTTGCCAAAAAAAGGCTAAAAGACAACCATGGTCATTGTTTGCGATGGACCATTAAGCCCCGCTACGACAAGACACTGCCCGAGCTTGAATTTCAGATAAAAAATGCCGTTCTTTCCCGTGACAATGCGGCTAAATATATGGATAGCTTTGGTATTGATATCGATGCTTTCGAAGAAGAGCTAGAGGAGTCGCTCGCCGATTTGGTTGATGCATTTTTTGAACGCTGATGCTTTCAACTAAAGCCACCGTTGCATGCATTGCTATATACAATGCTAGGGAACTCGAAAAGGCACTTCAAATGCAGAGCACAAAAAAGCCCCGCCATTTCTGGCGTGGCTTTATCATTCATTCAGTTAAAGTGAATCAGTAACTCACCTTAATAGATCAGTTTAAAGATTTCAGTTTCTGGTAACCTTCAGCTTCTAGCTCATCATTTACGCACTCTAATACAAATACGTCTTCCGACTTGCCTTTTGTGCCTTCTTCTTCAGCGATTTCTTTACAGAACTGAGTTAATTCCGCTACCAGCTCTGCAGGTGCTTCGTCTGATGCAGCTGCAATTACAGAGAACGCCATTGCGCTTAAACCTACTAAGCCTAAACCTATAAAGCGTAAACCTTTCATAATTACCTCGTTTAATAGTTGAGTATAAACATTTACGAGCTGGATATTGCGCCTAAGTGTTAAGATTAAAAAGCTAATTTTTTTGTTCTAGAAGACAAATTCTTTTCATCAAAAATTTAACAATTGCTTTGACTCTAAAAGGCGTCAGGTAGCAAATGCTGACGCTAAAATGCAAACCTTTAATGGGCATTCCATAGGCTTTTTGGCATAATGCGCGGCCTAAAGTAGAAAAGTAATGACAGCGCTTAAACCATGCCCATAATAAATAACGTATTCTCTTCAGATGGCCTCCTTGCAGGTGCTATCAAGGGGTTTGTACCTCGCGAAGCTCAAACTGAAATGGCAAAGGCGGTTAAGCGCGCTATTGATACCACAGGTAGTTTAATAGTAGAGGCAGGTACGGGAACGGGAAAGACTTTCGCTTATCTCGCTCCGGCATTGTTGAGCGACGGAAAAGCCATTGTTTCTACAGGGACTAAAAACTTACAAGAGCAGCTATTTCACCGCGACTTACCGCTGGTAAAAAAGGCCTTAGGCAGCAAGCGAAAAACTGCGCTGTTAAAAGGCCGTTCAAACTATCTTTGTCTACACCGTGTAGCGCAGCACAGCGGCAACTCTACGCTCGTTGAAAAAGAGGTATTGGGTCAGCTTTCAGAAGTGAAACGTTGGTCTAGTACTACGAAAACAGGTGATATGGGGGAGCTTAAAACCCTTCCCGAAGATGCCCGTGTTTTACCGCTGGTTACCTCTACAGTGGATAACTGCTTGGGCCGCGATTGCCCAGATTATGAAGATTGCTACTTGGTAAAAGCGCGCAGAAAGGCGCTGGATGCTGATATTATTGTGGTAAACCACCACCTTTTCTTTGCTGATATGGCATTGAAAGACACAGGGTTTGGCGAACTTATTCCAGAAGCTGATGCGATTATTTTTGATGAGGCTCATCAAATTCCCGATATTGCCAGCGATTACTTTGGCGAGTCACTTTCGACAAGACAAATTCACGATATTGCGAAAGATATCACGCTGTTGTTCAGAACAGTGCTAAAAGATGCTGGGCAGCTAGATAAAGCGGCTGACAAATGCAGGATGATTGCCTCTGATTTACGGCTATTGTTCCCGGATACGGCTGAACGCGGCAACTGGGCTGAGGCGTTAGACCGTGACGACGTGCGCATGCAGGTGGGCAAGCTGGCCGAAGCGCTAGGTGTACTGCATGAAGTGTGTAAACTCCATATTGGCCGCGATAAAGATTTAGACAACATGTACGAACGTGTTGTGGCTGCAAGAGAGCAGTTAGATGCGTTAAGCGACAATAAGCAAGAAAATGTAAGTTTGTGGTATGAAACTACTCAGCGCCATCTCATTATGCATTTAACGCCCTTATCAATTGCTGCTAAATTCAGACGATTCGTATCATCGCCGCCGCGCGGGTGGATTTTTACCTCGGCAACCTTAATGGTAAACGGCGGTTTTGATCACTTTCAGCGCCGCATGGGCTTAGAAGACGCAGAAACGTTAGGATTAGATAGCCCGTTTAATTATCCCGAACAGGCCATGCTGTGCGTGCCCCGCTATTTACCAGAACCAAACAGCTACGCTATGCGCGAAACTTTGCTAGAAACAGCCAAACGGCTAATCAAAGCAAGTCGCGGGAGATGTTTCTTGTTGTTTACTAGTCACGCTATGCTTCGAGAAATTGCGCAGAAGCTAGAAGATGAGATAGATAATCCGCTACTGGTGCAAGGGACTACCACCAAGCAAGCATTGCTGGATGCGTACCTTGCAGATGAAAAAGCGGTATTAATGGGCACAGGCGCGTTTTGGGAAGGAGTAGACGTGCGCGGCAACGACTTGGTTTGCGTGATGATTGATAAGCTGCCCTTTGCGTCACCTGATGACCCGCTGCTTCAAGCCCGTATGGAAGATGTAAAAAAACGTGGAGCAAACCCGTTTGGTGTTATTCAAATTCCCCAAGCTGTTATTACGTTAAAGCAGGGCGCGGGAAGACTCATCCGAGATCCTTCAGATAAAGGCGTGCTGGTTATATGTGACAATCGATTAGTGACGAAGCCTTACGCCAAAACCTTCGTCGGAAGCTTGCCAGATATGAAAAGAACAAGAAGCTTGGACGAAGTGGAAAAATTTTTAGCCGGCATTGATGAAGCCTAAGTTAAAGCACTGAAAAAGCGGTAAGCGTGTATTACGCCATTAGCCCCTTTTCAGCTTATATGAAATAAGAGATAAACATGAACATTTTAGCTATAGATACCGCAACCGAAGCTTGTTCGGTTGCGCTTCAATTCAAAGACACCGTCATAACGCGTTTCGAGATATGCCCTCAGCAGCATAGTCAGCGACTTCTTCCCATGGTCGATGAGGTGTTAAAAGAAGCAAAGGTTTCGCTGGGCGACCTAGATTTACTGGCTTTTGGTCGAGGCCCAGGCAGCTTTACCGGTGTTCGCATAGCGACGGGAATGATTCAAGGTTTAGCGTTAGGGACAGGCTTAAAAGTAGCGGGCGTGAGTACGCTCGAAGCTATGGCGTTTGAAGTAGCGTCTAAAACTCAGCATAAAGATGCATTGATTGCCGTCGCGTCTGATGCGCGTATGGGTGAAGTGTACTTCGCGGTTTACTCTCAGTCGCAAAATGGGCTTGTACTTTGCACTGAAGAGCAAGTTTGTCCGCCCGAATTGGCTATTGAACAGCTAAAAGTACTTAGAGAAGAAAACGGCGCGGCTGTAATTGCAGCTGGCACCGGCTGGTCTGCCTACGAGGAGCTTGATAACTGGAAGTCTGAAGTATGTGGTGAGGTAGCGTCTGACATCACGCTTCCAAACGCGCAATACATGCTTAAACTTGCAATAGATGCACATAGTAAAGGCGAAGTATCTGACGCTGTGAATGTAGAACCTGTATATCTGCGCGATAAAGTAACGTGGAAAAAATTACCAGGCAGAGAGTAACGACACGCCGCCGAATATTGGGCGCCCATTATTAACAATAAGATAAATCGAGCAACGGGGAAAAGAGGGGCGAGTCTTAAGGTTAAAGCTCGCTTCCCAATGGTATGATTCTTGCCTCAGTTAACTTTGTATGATTATCAATAATAATTTCGCCGTACCGTCTTCCGAACCTTCGCAAGGCCGTGTCGCTAAAATTAACAAAGACCCTGAACAGCAAAGTAAAGGGCAAAGCGAATCGTCTGCTAGGGCGATTGTTGTTGCGCCCGACGAACAGGGAACGGATAACGCCAAAGCGTACCAACAATTTATTCGTGAAGATGGCAACACGTATTCTCAAAATGCCATAGCGTCATACACAAGCTTTGAAAAGCAGCAGCAACGCGAGTCTATTCAATCTATGTTCGGCGTGGACATCTACGCGTAGTTCAATTCCAAGCACCATAATTCACACCGTAGATAAATTTAACAAATTGTTAAAACCCGCTGTGTATTTTGAACAAAAGCCTACCGTATATACTCTACAAATTGTTGGTTGGGATGATCTATCTCATTTAAGCGACATAGTGTTTGAACGGCAGTGGTTGTCCATTCGTATAAATGCTAATGTTTGGTTGTTGGTATTCGGTTTTTCTTTTTCTCATAAAGAGATACATGAAAGTAGAGGCGGGTTGTAATCGAAATTTCACTGTATTTTTTAAACAACCCAGTGCTTGTAGACTGACTTTTATTCAAACGCAGCATTTTCTAGGATTTATAGGAGCTCGTCGATGTCTCGGTATTTAGTTTTACTTACAGTCTTTTTATTTGCGGGCTGCACAATAGTCCCAGATAGCATAGAAGTGCCTGAAGGAACGCAGCTAGTTAGCTATTCGAAAGCGGTCACGTCGGGGGCGAACGCGCAAGGCCAAAAGGCCAGATGGGGAGGAATGATTGTTGGTGTTGAAAATAAGCCCAACAAAACGTTCATTGAACTCGCTCATTTTCCGCTAAATCATTATGGCAAGCCTTCAACAAATGGAGAGACGTCGGGTCGATTCAAAGTACAAATTGATGGCTTCGTCGACCCAATTGTTTTTGAAGAAGGGCGTGCGGCAACGTTTCTAGGTACAGTTACCGCTCCAACTGCGGGCATGGTGGGTGAGCAGCCCTACATTTATCCGACGATCATTGCCGATGACTACCACATGTGGAGGAAGCAAGAGGTTTATGATGTAAATACTTACTTCTTCAATTACCACACAGGTTGGTATTCACCTTTTTATGGCTTCAATGGCCCTTGGATGTATCCGCATTTTAATCGAACGCGCGTAATTCGTTACGAAAATGCGCCGAGCAAGGCCACGCTTCCTTCTAAATCTAAGTCTACACGAAGCAAGACAAAGGCAACGATACAGCCCGTAAGGCAGGATAAAGCGAAGTAAAAATCTCATCATGGAGGCGGCATAATATTGCCGCCTTTTTTTATTTTTAGGACGGTCATGGAAAGCGCGCGGCGATTTATTGCCGCAAAGGATGAAAGATGATTGAAACAGAATTTAACATTGGGGCATTACATTTAGCTGCGTTAGATAATCAAGGTGCCGGCAAAGTCGTACTTGGTTTACACGGCTACTTGGATAACGCAGAGAGCTTACGGCTGTTAGCGCCATACCTTCAAACTCACCGCTTTATTGCGCTAGATTTAGCTGGTCATGGTCGTTCTGGTCACCGTGCACTAGGCGCACATTACAATCAAGTTGATTACCTGCAAGACCTTTATGCGCTAATAGAATCTCAAGAGTGGGAAGAAGTCATTTTATTAGGACACTCTCTCGGCGGAATACTAGCGAGCCTTTTCGCCGCACTTTTTCCGGAAAAAGTCACTGCTGTAATAAGTATTGATGCTTGTGGGCCGCTTACCGAAACTGAAGAAACAACCGCAGCACAAATGCGTGACGCAATAGTGAGTCGTCACGCGAAGTCGCGAAATAAACTGCGAATCGTTGATTTAGACGACGCAGTTAAAGCCAGGTGCAAGGTATCCGATATTCCTGCCGAACACGCGCGTTCTATTTTATCGAGAAATTTAACCCAAGATGCGGGGGGACATTGCTTCTGGTCGAGCGACCCGAAGCTTCGTACAAAATCTACACTAAGACTCACAGAAAAGCAGGCAGAATCGCTAATGCGTGCTATTGTATGCCCAATTCTTTTTATTGGTGCATCTAACAGTTTTAAAAACCTTGAGACTGTTTTCCCCAATCGCAAGGGGTGGTTTTTAAATGCGCAATACGAACAATTAGTAGGCGGTCACCATATTCACATGGAAAATACTGACGATGTAGGGGTATTAATTCGTCATTTTGTTGAGCAATTGTAAATTGTGCCGTTTATTTTTTTTTACACATCCTATACTATTCGCAAGTTATCAGACCAGTTATATAAGTGCAGCTCCCCATGCGCTTATAAAATAGTATAAGAATAAAGTAGAGGAGGTTTTGGTGGAAAAAACCTGGCTTAAGCATTACGACCCTCGCGTTTCCGCAGAAATTGATGCCGATCGTTACGCATCTGTAGTAGACATTTTCGAGCAGTCGGTAAAGAAGTTCAAAAATAAAGAAGCCTTCATAAATATGGGGCATTCAATCACGTTTGAAGAGTTAGATACCTTATCAGCTCAATTTGCTGCTTATTTGCAGGCAAGCGGACTAAAACGCGGTGATGCTGTGGCAATTATGATGCCCAACCTTCTTCAATATCCTGTTGCCATGTTTGGTATTCTGCGCGCAGGGATGGTTGTGGTTAACGTAAACCCTCTCTATACAGCTCGTGAGTTAAAGCACCAACTAAATGATGCTAATGCGAAAGCCATCGTTATCGTTGAAAACTTCGCGTGTACTTTAGAAGAAGTCATTACAGATACTAACCTGCAAGAAGTCTTTTTGACTGCTTTAGGCGATATGCTTCCGGCACCTAAGCGCTGGATTGTGAACGCAGTAGTGAAGTACGTTAAAAAGATGGTGCCTTCGTTTAATCTACCTGAAACGACATCGTTTATGTCGGCGGTTAAAAAAGGGCAATCTCTTGAATATAAACGCCCAGATATTGATAGCGGCGATTTAGCGTTTCTTCAATACACAGGTGGCACGACTGGAGTTTCTAAAGGTGCCATGCTTACTCATCGCAATATGGTGGCGAATTTAGAGCAAGTGTCAGGTATCTTAGAAACAGTGATTGAAGAAGGCGAAGACTTTGTTGTTACCGCGCTTCCGCTTTACCATATATTTGCGCTACTGGCGAACTGCTTGATGTTCGTTAAATACGGGTGCCGTAACTTGCTTATTACCAACCCACGTGACATGCCGGCTTTTGTAAACGAACTTAGCAAATATCCGTTCACCATTTTACCTGGTGTAAATACCTTGTTTAATGGCCTGTTAAATACGCCTGGATTCAGCGAACTTGATTTCAGCAAGTTTAAGTTTGGTTTAGGCGGCGGTATGGCTGTTCAGCGCCCTGTAGCAGAAAAGTGGGAAAAGGTAACCGGTACTGTGCTTCTTGAAGGCTATGGGCTAACAGAGTGTTCGCCTGTGGTAGCGGTTAACCCACCACAGATTGAAGCTTATAAAGGCGCAATCGGTATGCCTGTTCCTTCTACAGACATTAAGCTTCTTGATGACGACGGTAATCCTGTTGAAAAAGGTGAGCCTGGTGAAATGTGGGTGAAAGGCCCTCAGGTAATGAAAGGATATTTGAACCGACCAGAGGCAACAGAAGAAATTCTAAAAGACGGTTGGTTAGCCACAGGTGACATCGCAACGGTAGATGATGAAGGTTACTTCTATATTGTTGACCGTAAAAAGGATATGATCCTAGTTTCAGGCTTTAACGTGTTTCCTAACGAAATTGAAGAAGTGGCTGCAATGCATGAAAACATTGTTGAAGCAGCTGCGGTTGGGGTTCCTCATGAAGTCAGTGGTGAAGTGGTGAAATTGTTTGTAGTTCGAAACAGCGACTCACTTACTGAAAAAGACGTTATCGCGCATTGCCGTAATCACTTAACGGGTTACAAAGTGCCTAAGCAAGTTGTTTTCAAAGACGACTTACCAAAAACCAATGTAGGTAAAATACTGCGTCGGGAGCTTCGAGACTAATTTCGTTGAAATAGTTTTGTGAAAGCCGGCGTAAGCCGGCTTTTTTATTACTGTGCAAAAATATGCAATATCAATTAATTACAACATCTGAACAACTCGAAAAAGTGTGCACTGCCGCACAGCGTCAAGAGGCGGTAGCCTTAGACACCGAATTCGTAAGAACGAAAACCCTTACTCCGCATCTAGGCCTAATACAGCTTTACGATGGCCATCAGCTGGTACTCATTGACCCGCTCGCCATAGACAATATGCAGCCGTTTATCGATCTCATGGAGAATACCGAAGTCGTGAAAGTGCTGCACTCGTGTTCTGAAGATATTGAGGCTTTCCTTACCGCCTTTGATACCGAACCAACGCCTGTGTTCGACACGCAGCTTGCGGGAAGTATTTTGGACATGGGTCCGTCACTTGGCTATGCAAAGCTTGTAGAGTTGCTGTGTGATATCAGTTTGGACAAAGGGGAGTCGCGAACCGATTGGTTAGCCAGACCACTACGTGAAGCGCAGCTGAGCTACGCAGCGAATGATGTGCTGTATTTACTGCCTTGCTACCAACAGTTAGCCAGTAAAGTACAAGAGGCGGGGAAAGTGCACTGGATTTATCAAGAGATCGCTTTGCTAGTTGATAAGAAGCGTGCTCAAATGCCTGAAGATTTTGCGTACTTAAGCATTAAGAATAACTGGCGATTGAACAGCGAACAGCTCACTGTATTACAGGCTCTAGCGGCATGGCGTTTGAATACCGCACGAAAAAAAGATCTGGCCCTAAACTTTGTGTTCAAAGAAGGGCATTTGTTTGAAGCGGCGCAGCGTCTTATCGATAGTAAATCTGGCCTTTCGCGTATTAACGGCGTGAATCATCAGTCGGTACGCCGCTACGGCGACACCATCATCACGCTAATTGAAGAGGCAAGAGCAAAGTACGCGCAAACGCCAGAAAAGCTCAGACTTCCGGTTGTGCTGCGGTTAATTGATATCGCCAAGTACAAAAAAACGCTGGCCGAGCTTAAAGTTATCAGCGACCAGATAGCGAAAGACAATGCTGTAAATAGTGACGTTATTGCCTCTAAAAAACAGCTGAATCAACTGTTAAAATGGTACTGGTTTTCGGTTGATGAGACCCGCGTGCAGGGACTAATGCCCGATGTACTGTCAACGTGGAGAGAGCCATTGTTTCGCTCTCACGTAACCCGCTTACTTGGCGACGCTCCAGCCCAATAGTGCCTTAAAAGCAATATGGGTGAGCAGTATTGGCGAGAGGTGTATGCTCTCTGGCCAATTAAATCTGCATAGTGACCCCAAAAGAACTAAACAAACGAATTAAGAAAGAGTAAAAATTCTATGTTATGCGCAGTTTATAAAACGCGAAAGAAAGACGGCATGTATTTGTACGTGCCAAAGAAAGACCATTTTGAAGACGTGCCAGAGCCGCTTATGGCGAAGTTTGGTCGCCCAGAGCTAGTGACTATCATCGCCCTAGAAAAGCGCGAGAAACTTGGCCTGGTTGACAAGCAAAAGCTTATCGACGAGCTTAATGAAAAAGGTTTTTACCTTCAAATGCCGCCAAAAGAAGATAATTTGCTAGAGCAACACCGTGAATCTCTTGGGCTGTCAAAAACACCCGATAAGAAGTTTTAAATATCCATGTTATTAAAGACTCTAAACCGCTTAGTTAGCCGAATTACCTTTATAGCTAAGCGCAAAAATCGTAGTTTATTTCCTCAACCGCGCAATATTGCCCTAGTTTTATCGAGTATAACCTTAAGCTTTTCACTGACAGTTCATACCGAAAATCAGCCAAGTAATGACAGTGGGCTTAGTGAGACGGCCTTCAAAAGCTACGTTGCTCAACTGAAAAAAGAAGCGGCCGAAAAGGGCATAGATAAGACTAAGTTAGATTTGGCGTTTGCTGACATTACTTTCAGGCCCACGGTCGTCAAGTCTGACAAAAGCCAGCCAGAGAAAAAAATTACGTTAGATGATTATCTAGCAACGCGAGTACCCGACTGGAAAGTAAAGCAGGCGGTTGAGCAGTACAATGAACACAAAGTACTGCTTGACGAAATTGCTCAAAAATACGGGGTTCAGGCACGCTTTATTGTTGCGCTGTGGGGTAACGAGTCTAACTTTGGTAAAATTCAGGGCAACTTTAATGTGCTGTCTGCACTGGCATCTTTGGCGTATGAAGGGCGAAGAGAAAAGCTGTTTAAAGACAATTTTTTTGCGGCACTTCAGATTCTAGATGAAGGGCATATCTCTGTAGAGGCGCTTAAAGGCTCTTGGGCCGGTGCGATGGGACAAACACAGTTTATGCCCATATCCTTTCTAAATTACGCAGTGGACTACGACGGCGACGGCAGAAAGGATATTTGGGGGACCAAGGCAGACGTATTTGCGTCAATCGCCAACTATCTATCATCTGAAGGTTGGGATAGTGAAGGTACGTGGGGACGCCAAGTAATACTAACCAAACCAGTACCTTTTTCAGGGTTAGCGAAATCTAACATGAAGCCGTTGGCCTTTTGGCAGCAGAATGGCGTCAAGCGCTACAACGGAAATGAACTCCCCAATGCAGAAATCAGTGCATCGCTTATTATGCCAGATGGTGAGCAAGGCCGAATTTACTTGGTGTATAACAATTTTCACACACTGATGAAGTGGAACCGCTCGTCTTACTTTGGCGTTTCGGTTGGGTATTTATCAGAGCGGATAAAACGAGGTTACTAATGGCTTATCGTCACATCGATTCTCAAGGCAATGAAATATCACTACCCGTTAGTAAAGTAGTGTGTATAGGTAGAAATTACCTCGACCACATTCAAGAAATGAATTCTACCGTATCTGAAGCACCCTTGCTGTTTATGAAGCCAAAGGCTGCCTTATGTTATATGCAGAAGCCTATTGCCATTCCTACCGACAAAGGCGAGTGTCACAACGAGCTTGAAGTCGCTGTGCTGCTAAAATCATCATTGAAGAATGCGAGTGTAGATGACGTAAAAGCCGCGATATGGGGTATTGGACTTGGTCTCGATTTAACCCTTCGCGAGGTTCAAGCCGAGCTTAAGAAGCAAGGCCAGCCTTGGGAAAGAGCGAAGTCTTTTGACAACAGTGCACCGCTGTCTGGCTTTGTGCCGTTAAGTGAAATAGAAAACTTGGAAGACCTGCGTTTTACCTTAACCATAAATGGGGTGATTAGACAGCAGGGACATACCGAACTGATGCTGCACAAAATCATACCACTTATCGCCCATATGTCATCTATATTTACGTTAGACAGCGGCGACGTGATTCTTACAGGCACGCCCAAAGGGGTAGGTAAGCTCTGCTCACAAGATACGATTATTGCAACGCTAGACAATCATTTAACCGTGGAAACTGAGGTAATAGCAGAATGACGGCAGCGTTTTGGGAAACCAAATCTTTAGAGGAGATGACCCAAAAGGAATGGGAATCACTTTGTGATGGATGTGGTAAATGTTGTTTGCAAAAATTTATCGATGATGACGCGGTAGAAGAATACGAAGTGACCGACCACATTAACGATAATGAGAAGATTCACTATACCAATATTGTGTGTACGTATTTGAACACAAAAAAATGTGAATGTACCCAATATGAAAGGCGTACAGAGCTGGTGCCTGATTGCGTGAAGCTGACAAAAGAGAATCTGAAGGATATCTTTTTTATGCCTAATAGCTGCACGTATCGTCGCCTTTATGAGGGAAGGGGCATACCATCGTGGCACCCATTGTTAAACAAGGGGAAGAAACACGTGATGCACGCAAAGGGAATGTCGGTACGCAATAAGACTGTTTTTGAAACCGACGTGGATTTAAATAATTTTGAAGACTATATAGCCATTTGGCCTTTAGAAGACTTAGATTAACGCGCAGAACGCGCGTTAATCGCCATTAACAATCGCATAAAGCAACGCATCGCGCCCGAATACGCGTTTGCGACAAAGCCCTTCTTTTGTACCACCAATTCGCTCTGCCACACGTATGCTTGCCTTGTTGTTAGGCTCTATAAAGCATTCTAATCGATGCAAATTCATTTGAGAGAACGCAAGCTTCTTCAAGGCTTCACAAATCGCGGTAGCTAAACCTTTTCCGCACGCGTCTGGTTTTAGCCAGTAGCCAAGATTAGCGGTAAGGTGCGTGTGGTGAATGTGGTTGATAATGCCCATACCTAAGCATTTTTCTTCGTGGATTAGTAAGTAGGTAAGTCCATATCCTGTATCTCGTGCCTTTTCCATGTTGGTGATGCACTGCTTGGACAGTGCAGGCGTAACAGGGCAAACCGCTGAACCAAACCAAGGTTTTACGTGATGGATAGACTGTTGTCCAGCCTCACAAAGCGCATAGCAGTGTTTCTCTGCAATGCGCTGAATGGAAATGGGGCCTTGTTCCGTATGTATCGGAGGTAGGCGAGACGGTAGAATGGATAAGTCGATCAAAAGGGTTTCTTATCCAATAATCGACATGCAAACACAATAGCGAACACAGCAAAGTAGGCAGCAAAAATAATTTGCATCCACTCAGCCATTCCCATAGACAAAAACTGCCACGAATCTTCTAAACAGTCACCTTCAGCAGCAAATACAGCGGGTAGCCACTCGTGAAGTTGTAACCACGAAGGGAAGTTTGGCACAATTTCGCAGCTGGCAAAAAATGGGTTCGCAGCATTGAGAATGCCAACGTGTTCTTTGGCAATTAAGAAGCCCCATCCTGCAGATACAGCCCAACCAGCGAAACCAAGCATGCGTGTAAAGCCATTGTTTTTAATAACGACAATAAGTGCTGACAACACAATACCGTACATGGCGGTTCGTTGATAAATGCACATAATGCACGGCTTTAAACCCATGCCATACTGAAAGTAAAGCGCAGCAATTTCTAATGCCAATGACGTGGCGAAAAGCACAAGCCATGAAGACTTGTGCTCTGCCCATTGGCTAATGCTGTGAATGATTCCGCGCATAGACTAGTGACCTACCGCTTGTGCACCCGCTTCAGCAGCGGTGTGGTGTTCAATGAGGTGCATGTCGTAAAGCACCTGAGTAGCATCAGCAAGTCCAATGTAAGTTGCTAACAAACCAACGATGGTCAGCACGATGGTATATGGCAATGCCATCATAACCATACGGCCGTACGACAAACGAAGCAGTGGCGCGATGGCTGAGGTCAGCAAGAATAGGAAAGCAGCTTGACCGTTTGGTGTTGCCACACTGGGTAAGTTGGTTCCCGTATTGATTGCTACAGCAAGCATATCGTACTGGTCACGTGTGATTTGACCGGCCTGTAGAGCCGCTGTGACTTCAGTGATATAAACAGAGCCCACAAACACGTTGTCACTCACCATCGAAAGCACACCGTTAGCAAGATAGAACATAACCATTTGAGTTTCGCCTTCAAACGACAGTACCCAATGGATTACCGGCTGGAAAAGGCCTTGGTCAATGATAACGGCTACTACACCGAAGAATACGCAAAGTAATGCGGTAAATGGCAGTGCTTCCTCGAACGCTTTTCCAAGTGCGTGTTCTTCGATAACACCGCTCATTGAAGTAGCAAGTACAATTACTGACAGACCGATAAGACCCACTGACGCCATATGCGTAGCAAGGCCAATAATTAACCAAACACCAATTAGCGCTTGTACTATCAGTTTAGCGGTTTCACGCTTACTGCGGCCCTTGTCCATATGGTCGTTATAGTCGACCAAAATCTGTCTTACCGCTGCAGGTAATTTTGCACCGTAAGAAAACATTCCGGTTTTTTCTAACACGACGGTAGTTAACAAGCCAAATACAAATACTGGGATAGTAACCGGTGCCATACGGATGAAAAATTCAACGAAGTCCCAGCCAGCCTTGTCTGCAATAATCAGGTTCTGTGGTTCGCCTACCATGGTCATAACACCACCAAGGGCAGTACCTACCGCTGAGTGCATCATAAGGTTGCGTAGGAAAGCTCTGAAGTCTTCTAAGTCGTGGCTTCCCAGTTCGTCGTCGCTTGTGTGGTCGTGATCAGAATGAAACTCCTTGCCCGACGCTACTTTGTGATAGATAGAGTAAAAGCCCAGACCTACACTGATTATTACTGCAACAACCGTTAATGCGTCGAGAAACGCCGATAGAAATGCAGATGCAAAAATAAACGATAGGGATAAAATTAGCTTGTTGCGAACCTTAATCACCAATTTGGTGAACAAGTACATAAGCAGGTCTTTCATGAAGTAAATGCCCGCTACCATGAATACCAGTAGCAATAACACTTCTAAGTTAACTTCAATCTCATGCATCATATGGCCAGGCGATGTCATGCCTATAAACATCGCTTCGATGAGCAGCAGGCCTCCTGGTTGAAGCGGGTAACATTTCAATGCCATCGCTAGGGTAAAGATGAATTGGATTACAAGCGTCCAGCCCGCTACATATGGGTCCACCATAAAGATGAAGGGATTAACAATGAGAAAGGCAATAATGGTTTTTTTATACCAGTCGGGCGCATGTCCCAGGAAATTCTTATAGATCGCCGCGATCATTGAGGTTTGCATGAGTTCCTGTTCCTTTTACAACAAAGCACGCATTTTTGCGCATCTTTATACTGTGTAGTTCCGGTTATTGCATACATAAACTGCTGGCGCTATGCGATTTATTTCGCCTTACCGCGGTTTTGCTGCTGTCATTATAGTCGGAAATTAAGCGTACATGATATTAACGTCTTGAGAAAGCAATTCACAGACCCCACCATGTGAAAGTCACTGAATATTTATCACTTTTTTTATGATAGTTATCATTGAATTTGAAAATACGTAATATTTCGAACATAAAATGTACAAGCAGTGTTTAATGGTGTTTGAAATAACACTTTAATTTTAACAAGTTGTTAAAACCTTTAGTGGACGAGGCATAATTCATTGTGATAATAAAACAGCATCTGGTACAATCAGTTGCAAAATAACAATAACGTGCAGGCGATTAGTTATGATTTATAAGGCACAGAGTCCAGCTGGATTCGCCGAAGAATATATTGTTGAATCTATTTGGAGTGGAAGATTTCCACCTGGCACCATTTTGCCTGCAGAAAGAGAGCTTTCTGAGTTAATTGGTGTAACGCGTACTACACTGCGTGAAGTACTTCAGCGTCTAGCTCGTGATGGTTGGTTAACAATTCAACACGGCAAGCCGACCAAGGTTAACAATTTCTGGGAAACGTGTGGGTTAAACATTTTAGAAACTCTCGCTCGTTTAGACCAAGAAGGGATCCCTGAACTGGTTGATAATTTATTAGCAGCGCGCACTAATTTAAGTGCGGTTTTCATTCGAGGCGCAATTCGAAACAACCCTCAAGAGTCTGCTGCAATTATTGCCCGTTATAAAAATGTGGAGCAAGAAGGTTTAGCTTTTGCCCAGTTCGACTATCAAATGTCACATGACTTGGCGTTAGCGTCTAACAATAACGTATTTGTTTTGATGATGAACGGTTTCCGTGGTTTGTACTCGCGTATTGGTGGCTATTTCTTCTCGCACCAACAAGCACGCGACGTGGCAAACAAGTATTACGCAGACTTGCTTGATGTTGCTGAGAAAGGCGAATACGACCGTGTCCCTGTAGTAGTTAGAAAGTACGGTATAGAAAGTGGAAAGGTGTGGCTTGCTATTCGTGATGACATGCCTAAGGATTTGGTCGACTAAACACTAGGATGCCAAAGGCTGTTGGTTTCCATACGACGGCTTTTACAATAAACAACAAAAGCGCCGCATTATTTCTGAATATGCGGCGTTTTTTTATCGCTTTCTACTAACGCTCGTTGGTGAATTTACAGCGATGAAACACAGTTTCACATATCTTGTAACATTTTAACCCTTACTTAGTCTCATTCGCGTTAAGTAACGCTAGACCCTAAATCGTAATTATATATACTCACTTTACTTATAAACTTCGCTTAGTTTAGCTGCTTTCTTAAATCTTCAATGATCAAAAGTCGATTGTCTTCAATCGCTTGGCGGTAAACAAAGCGCCAATAAAAGTGCACAACAGGAATAATAATGAAATATCTATGGATAGCACTTGCCGCAGGTGGCTTGGTAGCAGGCTGTGGCGTCGAAAACAAAACTGAAAATCCTCAACAAGTAGCTGAAAGTGCAGCGCCATCCGTTATGCTAAATACTCAAGTAAGTGCGCCTGTGGCGAAAAAAGTGCCGCATGAAATGACCGCGCATGGTGTCACCCGTAATGACAATTACTATTGGATGCGTGATGACTCCCGCACCGACGAAGAGATATTGTCCCATTTAGAACAAGAAAACAGCTATGTTGAGACTGTTTTGGCTCCTCTTAAGAAAAACCGAGAAGCGCTTTATGAGGAGCTCGTGTCTCGGATTGAGAAGGACGACTCAACCGTTCCCGTTCTCGACAATGGTTACTGGTACTACACCAGCTACTCAGGTGAAAACGAGTATCCTATTTATTTAAGAAAACCTTCACTTGACGCTGAACCGCAAGTATTGCTTGATGCAAACCGAATGTCTGAAGGGCATGATTATTTCAGTATTGGCAGTTACGCGGTGAGCAGCAACAACAAGTTGCTTGCGTATTCTGAAGATACGCTTAGCCGACGCATCTACACTGTGTATGTCAAAAGCCTAGAGAGTGAAGAAAAGCTTGATGACATTTTAGAAGGTACGTCTGGAAGTGTAGTTTGGGCGAACGATAATACCCACCTCTTTTACGTGAAGAAAGACCCGCAGACTCTTTTAGGATACCAAGTCTATCGCCATAAATTGGGCACGTCTCAAAGCGAAGATGTTTTAGTTTATGAAGAAAGCGACCCTACCTTTTATACCTATATCAGTAAAAGTAAAGACGATAGTGTCATATACATTCACCATGACAACACCGAAAAAACAGGTGTGACTTTGATTGATGCGAATAACCCAACGTCTCAAACAAAAGTATTCTTGCCCATTGAAGACGGACAAGAATACAGTGTAGCAAAAGCGAGTGACGGTTATTTTGTGTTGACTAATATTGGTGCGAAGAATTTTAGAGTGATGAAAGCACCATTAGACGCCACTAACGATGTGTCGAAATGGCAAGAAGTGATTGCACATCGTCCAGACGTTTTCCTTCAAAGTATTGAAGTAATGAACAACCACTTAGTGGTTAAAGAAAAAGAAAACGGGATGCTGCGCTTAGTCGTTCACAATCTGACGACAAACGAAGAGAAAGTTATTCCAACTCAAGATCCAATTTACGGTGCGTATTTTAATGCAAACCCTGAAATGGATACCAATAAGCTTAGAATTTATTACAGCTCGTTGACCACGCCTGGTTCTATCATTGATATCAACTTAGATACCCTTGAAAGCGAGGTGATGAAACAAACCCGTGTATCTGACACTTTTGACTCCTCTCTCTATGCCTCTGAGCGCGTGATGATTGAAGCGAGAGACGGTACGTCGGTTCCCGTTTCGATAGTTTATCGCAAAGATAAGTTTAAGAAAGACGGCACCAATCCATTATATCAATACGCCTATGGCTCATACGGTTCGACTGTAGACCCAACGTTTAGAAGCAGCTGGTTATCTTTGATAGACAGAGGTTTTGTTGTCGCGATCGCACACATTCGCGGAGGTCAAATGTTGGGGCGCGAGTGGTATGAAGACGGCAAAATGCATCAGAAAATAAATACCTTTACTGACTTTATTGACGTTTCAAAAGGACTTGTGGCAAAGCAGTACGCAGACAAAGACCGCGTCTTTGCTATGGGCGGCAGCGCGGGTGGCTTATTAATGGGCGCAATCGTAAATATGGCACCTGAACTCTATCAAGGTGTGAGCGCGCACGTTCCATTTGTTGATGTAGTGACTACAATGAGCGATGCGTCTATTCCGCTGACTACCGGTGAATATACCGAGTGGGGTAACCCAGCCAACAAAGCTGAGTTTGACTATATGCTTTCCTACTCGCCTTACGATCAGATTGAAGCGAAAGACTATCCACATATGTTGGTCACAACCGGACTACACGACTCACAAGTGCAGTACTTTGAGCCAATGAAGTGGGTGGCGAAGCTAAGAGAATACAAAACAGACGAAAACTTATTGCTTTTCAAAACCGACATGGAAGCGGGTCACGGTGGAGCTTCAGGACGTTTCAAACGATTCGAGTCTACCGCGCTTGAATATGTGTTTGTGTTGCATCTCGCAGGTGTTCCTCTCTAACTCTACACTCACCTTTTTAAAACCAGTCTCCTCTGGTATTTCGCCCGAACAAGTTAGCGCTTTTTCGGGCATTTTTATGTTTTTTGTGTTTTTAGTATGCGGATTCTAATTGTTAATCGTAAAGTAAAGCCATGGTGTTGAAATACACTCTCATTTAGCATTCATAGGAGCTGAACATGACTACTACTGACACAATTAAAGGTAAAATCAACGAAGCCGAAGAAATGGCACGTAAAATTTGGTTAGCAGGCCTAGGCGCTTATGGTAAGAGCGTTGAAGAAGCGCAGGGGCGCTACGAGAAGCTAAGCGAAGAAGCGAACAAAATGTTTGACGAGCTAGTGACAAAGGGCGAAACGCTAGAAGAAGACGCAAAAAGTAAGTTCAAATCTACGACTAACGATGTTGAAAATCGCGTTGCAGACGTGCGCAAGAAGCTTGGCCTTGATTCAGAGCCAGCTGATCAGCGCATCGAAGAGCTTTCAGCAAAAATCGATGCCTTGACTGAAGCGGTTGCAAAGCTAGCTGCCAGCAAGTAAAACGGTTTTCCTTCCGGGCACCATTTTGTGGTGCCCTCCATGCAGTTTTCATAAGCTTTTCAGTGCTGAAAGCGCGTTTTAAAAGCTGCAATTGAGTGACAGCGAAGCATTTTTACAAAGTTCAATGACTGTAGAAACCGTTTTATGCTGTCATGCTTAGTAAATCTCCGTATTGGAGGCGTTATGAGCAACAAAAAAATTCCATCTACAGAATCTGTGTCGACAGTCGATCAAGATTCATCAGTACTTAACGGTACTGCTACTTCACCTCTTAAATCGTCACCTCTATTTGGTTGGCTTTACGCTGGCTCAGATTTGTTATCGGCGAAATTAGACCACGCTGCAGGCGTTGTTAGTCAGAAAATTGATGACACGCAAGAAACCATAAATTCGATGCAGGCGAAAGGGCTTGAGGTTGAAAGCGAGTTAAGACGAACACTTAATCCCTTTGCCTTGGTTGATGCTGCTCAGAAATTAGTGGCGTCAACGCCGCTTTTTTCTGCATTCTCAGGCGGCCAGAAGCGCCAGCAAAAAGAGCAGCAGCTTGAACTATTAAGCGCAAAAGTTGACTTGCTTGTAGAGCAGGTAGCCCTTTTAGCAGCAAAAGAGGCTGCTAAAAAAGCCGAGGCTAAAAGCGCTGCTAGCAAGACTGCAGCGCCCAAGAATACCTCATCAAAGTCTACGCAAGCAACGAGGAGTACATCGACAAAGTCGTCTTCGACCGCTTCTTCAACTTCTCGTGCTCGCAAAGCCAATACAACCAAATCGGCACCTGCATCATCAAGTACGACTAAAAAAGCTTCTGCGGGAACAACTAATAAGCGTACTGCGGCCAAATCGACAACTACTAAGAGTGCGGCACAAAAGAAAGCGGCTAGTGCAGAAGCAACGTCGACTAAGAGCGCGACTGATACAACCAAGAACGACGAATAAAAGCACTTCCTAAAGATAAACCTCGCTTTCGGCATGAGCGCCAATTAACTACATATGTGGTTAATTGGCGCAGCTTCGTCCAGAAACGCTTTAGATAGACATAGTGATAGCTGTAGCTGAGTTTAGTTTTACATTTTCTTGAGAGGTGTTTTGTAGAAGTTGTACTATGAGCTTTTATTGAAGTGAAACTTCAATTTTTCCATCACAAACTTCACGTAACTAAGCCCACTATTTATTTTTCGCCCACAAATTCTGATGCTTTTTAAAACCAAAGAAGTCATAGGGTTCCCAGAAACTCGGTACTAAATCGTCAAGTGCGTCCGGAGTGAAGTTGCTCGACAATTGACTCATAATTTCACTTAATCTGTCCTTCCCTACGCGCATGAGTTTCTTGCGGTTAGCTGGGAAATAAAGGTTTCTTCCTTTGGGAATGATTTCTTGCGTACCGCTGGTAATGTACTTCTGATTTCTTGTTACCACTTTACATAAAGGCTCAGCTGGATTTGCAGGGTTGAGGCCAATCACTATTGCACATTCGTACTGGTCCTTTTCATGACCTTTCTCATTCATCGGTATGTAGGTAATGCCGAACCCTTGTGGGAAATACCCCACAAGCTCAACAAAGTCCTGCGCTAACTGCTTATTTAAGCCGCCTTTCTTCGCTAATTGTTCAATGAGCATGTAGCCTTTAGGCAAGCTCATACGTGAGTAGTCAGACTTAGTTGAAAGCACAATCGAAACATAAATTTGAGGGATCTTTACAATCTCTCCCAGCCCCGTTTTCGACACAAATGCATCTTTTACCAGCTGCTGCAAAAATTCATTGGCTTCTTTGTGAGTTTGAACAAAGCGATCCCTTTCTTCTTTGTTGTTTCCTACATACTTAGGTAGGCCTAACCCCTCAGACAAGTACTTTAAAGTGAAGTGATAGTTTAGCTTCAGAAGATCCTTTCGCTGCGACTCTTCCAGCAAACGAAATTCGTCTAGATCGCCATTTTCCCCTTTCAAGATGGTGAGTGCGGCAGGGCTTTGCAGGCCAATATCTTGAAGTAACGCTGCGGTTATTAGCGGTCGCCCAAGCTCAGTTTTCCATTTATCGCGCCAATAGCGGTTCCCACGAAACCGGGATGCAGCTTCGCGATACTTCGAGAGATATTTGTGAGCAATCGTGTCGTGCTCTAACAGTCTATCGACTAAGCGCAGTGTAAGCACCGCTTTGTAGAGCGGTTTGAAGCGCATGTGCACACGCGCAAAGTTGCCCTCTGGTCCTCGTGTGAGCAGCATAAGTGTACCAAGCAACTTAGCGCTGAGCTGTTGTGTTTCTTGCCAGTTATCGCCCTCACAAAGCTCAATAATTTTGGTGCTTACAGCGTCAAGCCGCTCTATCCTTGCCAGACGCTCTTCTTCAAGCTTTTCAGTGCTGTTTGTTATTTGCTTGGTCAGTTGCTCTGCAAGCACCTCTTTGTTTTTATTTCCCTCAATTTTCTTAAGCTGAGCTTTCAAGTCTTCAATGTGCTGCTCAAGAGAGGGGGTAAGCGAAAAATAGTGACTCGCATCCTCGAACACCGAACCGTAGCCCGTTTCTTGAGGATAAATCATATTGATTAGTTGTTTTACTTGCTGCGTGTAAATGCTGTCGGGGTTTTGGCTTTGTGCGCTCACCGTTTTCCTTTCAAAAGATGCTGCGAATTGCCATTACTTTGCTATTGGCAATTCAAGACAGGTCAAGCGACGCACACGCTATCTTACTTCGTGCCCAAGCTCTACTGCCTCACGTTTTTTCAATTGGCCTAAATGATACCGTAAATTTTCGCTAATTTTGGTATTTCTTTTAATAACATGAAGTTGCGGCCATGATGCCCGTTCGCCACTGACGATCAACTGATTGATGCTTTCGCGCGTTGGATTAGACAAAACCTGCGATAAATTTCTAATTTGGCGCTTGGGTAAAATATTGATGTTACCTACGTATTGCTGATCAATGATAGAACGAACTTTATGAATAGCCAATTTGGCACTTTTATTACCGGTTAACCTTTCAATGATATCAATGGCGAAAATACTGTTAGTTTTCGCTAGTTGGCCAAGATGGCGCGCAGACATGTCCCACAGCGAGTTGGGGTCAATGCGGTTTGCGGAAATGAATGGCACTGCCAACGGGTTTGTTTGGCTCACGATACTGTGATTTACGCCATATAGCCTCGCTAAGCGCTCGAAGGGAAGGTCGGCCATTAATGAGCCATCGGCAAAACGACGGTTGGGAATATAAGGCACAATATCGCCCGAAGGCGTTTTCGCTCTTAACTGTACAGGGCTAAAAATGATGGGAACTGCACAGGATGCACGTACCGCTTGAGTAATAATTGCATTCGGTGAGGTTTTAGCATTTAACAAGCGCGAATGTTGATGGAGGTCGGCAGGGGATACCGTCACAGTAATGTGTCGACCTGTTTTCTTAAAGGCTTCCTCAAAAGTGGTAAGGTCGAAAAGTTCAATCAGCGCATTTTCGAGCACGGAACTATCAAATAGCCCTTTCTTTCCAAGACCGGCAAAGCTTCGCCAGTGTTTAAAAGTCTCGTAAATAAAGTCGGCGCTGAGTGCTTCTAATAATTGGTCGTGAGTTCGTGTACCCAACATGGCTGCGATGATAGAACCAGCGCTAGAGCCAGACACTACGGTAGGTAACAAATTCTTTTCGTTTAATGACTTAACCACGCCAGCATGGAAAAAGCCTAAGCCTGCGCCACCTGAAAGCATAAGGCAGCTGCGCCCGAAGGCGTGTGCAGTCTCTTCAAAAAATGACAGTTTCTCGTAAAAGTCTACATCGTGCTCATCGGCGTGATAAATTTGCTCTAGCGCCAATATCACTTCGTCAATAAACTGTTCAATAAGATATTTAGTGCCTATTTTACACTGGGTAAGTAATACGGGGTTGGCAATATTGCCTAAATTGCCGTGTAGCCCCTCGTGCAGAATCGACATAAGCGCATGTAAATCGCCTTTGCCTCTGGCAAGCTGTAGGCGCTGAACTCGTTTGCGAATTAGTTTGTAGTCGTAGTCATCGCTAGCGTCTTCGGCTTTCCATTCCTCAGCACCAGACAATGCATCGTGCGCTAAGCACGCGGCCTCATATTCATCATAATTGCCTGCATGCTCGATTTCATGTTCAAGCTTTTTTAACCGCAAGTCGAATACTGCCATGACGAGTACCTATTTTTGATTGATGAGGGCTGTGCCTTCTACTCATTTGAAAAAGTACACTGACCCGAAAAACACCAGCAAAACGATAGTTTTCACTTAGAACGCAGTTCTCAAAAATTACAGGTCTTTAAATGTCCATATAACGAAGACTCAAAGCAAGGGCATGAGAACAGCGGTTCATACACTATTTTGAGTGTATGGTGTAAATTTAGAATTCACTACCTAATCGTTTGTTGTTGAGAAAACTGATGCACTTTAGGTGAATCACACAAGGTCAAACGTTCTAACTCTTAGACTTTCATTTAGCTGTTTTCAATCAACAATTAGCAGTAATTTCACTTTTTACATTGACCATTTCATAAGCACTCAGTAGCCTGAGAGAGAAAATAATAAATTGGACCACATGTTCGTAGTATGGAATGGAACTTTGAAACGCTAAGTCTGCTATCAATTCCTCTAATTAGCGCTATTGTTGGATGGCTAACTAACTATCTGGCGGTAAAAATGATGTTTTACCCCATTGAGTTTGTTGGTATTAAGCCTTTCTTAGGGTGGCAGGGACTCATTCCTGCGAAGCGCCGCCAAATGGCCGAGATTGAGGTTGAGCTAGTGCTAGGCAAACTGCTTAGTGTTGAAGAGTTAGCACAGCGTTTAGACGCAGACGAGCTCACTAAAGCAATTGAGCGGCGTTTAAGTCAAGTTATTCGCAAAGTCGTTAACGATGTAATGGCAGAATCTGCGCCTCAACTTTGGGCTGCGTTGCCTGTACAGGGCAAAAATTTAGTCTATCAACGCATCGAAAACGACATTCCTAATGTGGTTCATAAAATGGTGGACGACTTTCAACACAATGTCTCAGAAATTTTAGATATTAAAGAGCTGGTGGTAGAGCAGCTGGTGAATGCGCCCGAGCTCGTTAATGAAATTTTCTTAACGGCAGGCAGCAAAGAGTTTCCGTTTATTGTGCGTTCCGGCTTCTATTTTGGCTTTTTGTTTGGTTTGCCCACCATGCTACTTTGGTATTTCTACCAAGCATGGTGGATTTTGCCGTTAGGTGGGCTGCTTGTGGGTTATGCCACTAATTGGATTGCTATCAAAATCATATTCGAACCCAAACGCCCAAGAAAACTGGGGCCTATTACTATTCAAGGTATGTTTTTAAAGCGCCAAAAAGAAGTGTCCGAAGTCTATTCAAACATTATTGAAGAAAAGCTTATAACGCCTAAAAACATCACCCATGTAATCTTGCATGGTTCAGGCTCAGCCCAGCTTTTAGAACTCATTGAGCTTCATGTCAACGACGCTATTGAACGCTATGTTGCTATAGCGCAACCGTATTTTGCGTTGGGTGTGGGGTCAGAAAATTACCATAAAATGAAGGCACTAGCGGTGCGTCAGATATTTGATAATTCTGATAAGTATCTGCTTTATGCGTTTGATTACGCTAATAATGCTATGCAGATTGGGCACGATTTAAGTGAGCGCATGCAGGCGTTAAGTGTTGAAGAATTTGAAGGCGTTTTGCGCCCAGCTTATCAACAGGATGAGTGGAAGCTCATCGTAACCGGCGCTATTCTAGGTATGGTAGCTGGTATTGCTCAACTCTATCTGGTGTTTATGTAGCGTGTTTCACGAATAAAAAAATTAACGCACTGGGTTGGCAAAGGATTGAACTAAATTATGAAAACCGCGCAGAAAATACTACTCACCGCGCTAACCTTATTTAATGAGCACGGCGAAAACACCGTTACCAGTGTTGATATCGCCATTGAGCTGGATATTAGTCCGGGGAATCTCTACTACCACTTTAAAGGCAAGGACAGCCTGGTTAACGCGTTGATGAAAATGCATGAACAGCAGATGCAGAAGATACTAAGCCGAGAAAAGCTTGATACACTTCATCCTGAAGAAATTATGTATTACCTCTACTTGCTTATAGACAGTATTCATGTGTTTCGCTTTTTCTACCGTAGCCCGGCTGACTTAGCAGAAAAATATCCTAGTATCGTGCGTCCTAGACAGCACATATTGTCTAGCTTAAATAAGCAATTAGCGTTTCTTTTTGAGTCACTATCGAAACGAGACATTCTTATTGCCTCAAAGGCAGACAGGGCACTTATGGTGGATTTAATGTCCTTAATCATCACACAGTCTTGTCAATTTGATGAATTAAACAGCCATATGGATAGTACGATGCAGCGCTATCATGCCTTGTCGCTAATGATGGTAAGCGTATTGCCAAGGTTGGCACTGTCCGATGAACAAAAACAGCAGTTAGAACAGATGCTCGACTCTCATGACTTTATGAGAGATGCCTCAACCCCGTCACCCCTCGACTTCGCGTAAAGGAATAGTAATGGCAAAAACGCTCAGTTTCTTAGATAAGTCATTTTGGATAACCGAGTCAGACGAGAATCCAAAACACGTAGCTTGCTTGCAGCTACTTGCCATACCTAAAGGGGCAAAAAGTAACGAATATGTCCTTCAATTATTCCAAGAAATAAGAAGCTTTGCCCGTGCTACTTCTCCCTTCAACTGTGCGGTAAAAACGGTATTGGGGTACCCAGTGGGGTTTGCGCCGGTAAAAAAGCTCAACATGGATTATCATGTTCAAATTCATCGTGTGGCTGATGTTACAAACCGCGAAGCACTCGATGCGTTTGTAGCAAGATTACATGCTTCGCGGTTAGATCCCGACAAGCCCCTTTGGCAATACCATTTCATCTTTGATGACAACAGCGAGACGTTTGCTATTTATGCGCGGGTTCATCATATGTATGGCGATGGGGCAACATTAGTGCGCTGGTTCCAAGCGGGATATGTATCAAACTCTCACGAGACTAAGTTCACACCAGTATGGGCAGTAAAACGACTGCGCCATAAGCGCAGAGAGCCTGTGAGCTTTTATAAGCGCTTAGTGGGAGTGGGTTACGCGCTTAAAACCGCGCTCGATTTGCTAATTATCTTTATTCGTATATTCATGAAAGTGCTGCGAGTGAACCCACACTATATGCCTATTCCTTTCACTGGTACGAAAACAGTGCTGACTGGACAAGTGAAAGCGGGAAGGGCTGTGGCTACCATGGACTTAGACTTTAAGCGTGTGAAAGCCCTGGCAAGGCGAACGCGCTCTACGGCAAACGAGGTGTTGCTATGTGCCTTCGATATTGGCGTACATAAACTGCTGCAAGACCACGGGCAAGTATTTAAAAAAGCCTTGTTCACCAATATGCCAATTAATTTGCGTAAACCCGGAGAGAAAACCACGGGCAATAAGATAGCTATTGTGCCGGTGCAGCTTGCTCACGGCGAAACTGATCCTTATTTACGTTTGCGCCAAATTGTAGTGAATCATCGCATTGTAAAACATGCAGCGCAGCACGCGCGGCCCGCAGCATTTAGCGGCTATACCATTGTGATTCAATCGCTTGCACTGGTCTTTGAGTGGTTAAGGCTATCTAGCGTAGTCAAACCCATTGCCAACATCTTAATTTCCAATGTACCTGGGCCAAAAGATACGCGGTATTTAAAAGATGCAGAGCTTCTGGCTTGTTACCCCATTTCTACCATGACACCTGGTGGCGGGGTAAATATTACGCTTATGACATATGCAGGCACGGCAAATGTGGGATTAGTGTGCTGCAATAAAAATATTGAATCGCTACAGCCGTTAGCGCGCTACGTCAAAGAGGCGTTCGATATGCTTGAAGCAAGTGTGGACGATCCCAGGTTAAACATCGACGATATTGGTGAACAGGTGGATACCGTCCCTGTTTCTATTGTGTCAGATCACTAGCGTGCATTGTTCCAAACAGTATGCGTTGTCATTCAACGAGGTAAAAGCGCAGTACGTCGTCTTCTACACGCACGTTTTGGCCAGCTTTTGAGAACAGAACCTCGCGCCAATGGTCGTTACGCATGGTATGGCTTAAGTCTTCCTGCTTAATTTGCTTTTTAATGGCGTTGTTAATGAGAGGGATGTGGTAGTCCAACACTGCTTGTTTCGAGCCAGATAAATAGACCTTTAGATAGTCTGCAGCCATATCGGATGTGCCGGCGCTAAACAGTGATAACGCTGATTTTAAAGAGCCACCAAGCAAAGAATTAACGCTTTTGGGGAAGAGTCGCGACATCAGAAATTGCGTGTCTTTAATCAACGCGTAATCATCGTTAACTAAGGTGACGCTGTCAGTGGCGACGCCTGTCAAATAGAGTGTACTCATATTTTTGTCGTAATAGGGTGAAGCTGACACGGTAAATACAACATGAGCGCGATAAATAGTCGTGGTGGCAACCACAATATTAAGCGCAGCGAGGCACTGCAGACCAATACGGTTGCTTTCACTATCTAGCGTGATGTTTCCTTCAAGCACGGTAACCGTGCCAGTTCCCATGGGGATATCGAAAGTGAATGAGTAAGGAAAGCTGCCTTTTACGAGGTCATGAAGCTCTGATTTCGTGAAGTCGTCGTGCGTCAGCTTGCCCCATTTCACAAGCCATTGTGCAAGGTAGACTTTACATTTGTCTTTAAACGATAGGTTTTTGGTCAACGTTCATTCTTAGCCTAAATCTACTAGGCGGTGGCTTGTTGTTAGTTTTTTCAGAGTAGGGGCTACTTCGATATAGCACTTAAGTTATCAGGATTATTAGATTTTTTAAATCTTACAATTTAAGTCTTTTCTTGGCGAAGTGTTGTTTGGTAATCTGGTCGTACCACAACGTTTTTTTAACATTTAATAGTCTTGCCCTCAAGGAGTTGGCGAAATGAGCGAAGTACTGAGCAAATACGATTACATTATTGTAGGCGGCGGTTCCGCAGGCGCGGTGCTTGCCACCCGTTTATCAGAAAACCCCGCGTTAGATATTTTGCTATTAGAGGCTGGCTCAAAGGACACTAATCCGCTTATTCATATCCCGTTTGGGTTGTCTTTACTCAGTAGATTTGAGGGGATTGGCTGGGGTTATCACACAGCACCCCAAAAAGAGATGTATGACAGAGAACTGTTCTGGCCCCGCGGTAAAACCTTGGGCGGCAGCAGTTCGGTTAATGCGATGTGTTATATTCGCGGGCAAAAAGAAGACTACGACCGCTGGGCTAACGAAGAAGGGGCTGAAGGTTGGTCGTTTGATGATGTACTGCCTTATTTCAAACGCTCTGAGAACTTTGAAGAAGGTGCTGATGAATACCACGGCACAGGCGGCCCACTCAATGTTAGCAAGCTTAGGCATACCAGCGTGCTGTCAGACGCATTTGTCAACTCAGCGTCGATTGCAGGCTATCAACAGCTCGACGACTTTAACCGAGACGACAGGGAAGGGTTAGGGTATTACCATGTTACACAGGCCAACGGGCAACGCTGTTCAACGGCGAAGGGGTATTTAACGCAGGCCAAGCATCGCAACAATTTAACTGTACTTACTAGAGTCGCAGCCGAAAAAGTGCTGTTAAAAGAGGGGCGTGCAATTGGCGTTCAGGTACGTGAAAAAGGCGTAGTAAATCGCTATTTTGCTAAAAGCGAAGTTATCCTGTGTGGCGGCGCGATTAATTCACCACAACTTCTGATGCTTTCAGGTATAGGACCCAGAGCAGAGCTAGAAGAAAAGGGGATTTTTGTTCAGCAAGATTTGCCTGGTGTGGGCCAAAACTTACAAGACCATCTTGATGCAATTGTACAATATACTTGTAAAGCGAGAGAGGGCTATGCCGTGGCATTAGGGGCATTACCTTCCTACGTAAAAGCCACCGCAGACTATGCGTTTAGGCGCAAAGGTATTTTCTCGTCCAACATAGCCGAAGCAGGTGGCTTTGTTAGCTCAAGCTTAGCGACACAAGGCCCAGACATTCAGTTTCACTTTCTACCGGCAATTTTAAACGACCATGGAAGACAGTTAGCTTTTGGTTACGGTTATGGCCTTCACGTATGCTGTCTATACCCCAAAAGCCGCGGCACTATTTCGCTTCAAAGCAACCATCCTGCTGATCAAGCCCTTATTGACCCCAATTATTTGACTGCAGAGGAAGATCAGCAAATCATGATTGAAGGTGTGCGCATTGCCCGCAAGCTGCTATCTGCACCAGACTTCGACAAGTTCCAAGGCAGTGAACTATATCCTGGGGTAGAAGCACAAACAGATGAAGAAATTTTAGAGTTTTTACGTGAGCGTGCTGAAACCATCTATCACCCAATTGGTACATGTAAAATGGGCAGTAATGACGATGAGATGGCAGTGGTTGATACCCAATTGCGGGTAAGAGGTATAGCAGGTCTTAGAGTGGTAGATGCTTCTGTGATGCCCAGCCTAATTGGCGGCAATACCAATGCGCCCACCGTCATGATTGCTGAACGTGCTGCTGAGTTTATTAAAGCGACGCACGAAGGCCAGCCAATATCTATGGCTAAAGCGGAATCGGCGTAACTAAAAAAAGTGCTACGAGCGAGTCTTCGTCTCGCTCTGGCAATTCATCCGTTATAAGCATCCATTTGCTTTTGCATAAACAAATCTGCTGCACAATCACACATTTCCTCGATATGACTGCTGTCAGCGTAGATACCATCAATGAGCAATCGTGCAATCCCGTGCAACGTGCCCCAAGTAACCTGTGCGAGTCTCAGCGCATCCTGATTATTCGGGAGAAGCCCTTTATCTTGCCAATAGCGCGTCATCGTCACCTGAAACTGAAAGCAGGGAAATGCAACCTCTTTCAGATCGTTGGTCGCCGCTTGGTTTTGCCAAATTGTGCGACCAAACATCAATTCGTACATCTCTGGGTTGTCGGCAGCGTAGCCAATGTATTCGTGCACAAATTCGCGGAAACGTGCCTGCGGTGTTTTGTCTTCTTGTTCGAAGATTCGTTTAGCTGCGGTATGCCAATCGCTAAAGCCTTTGGCTGCAATGGCGCTTAAAAGCGCACTCTTGTCTTTGAAATGGTGATAGGGCGCAGTACGTGACACTCCGGCATCTTCTGCCAGCTTTCTGAGAGATAAACTATCAACGCCGTATTCAGACAGACGCGCCGTTGCCGCCTCTATCAGTGCGCTGCGCAAGTCGCCGTGATGGTAGCTTTGTACTGCATTAGCCATAAACCCGATGTTTCCATTTTCAAATTGAGACGAATAGATAACGTTTTATCTTGACACTGTCAACATAGCCTTTTATCTTGACGCTGTCTAGTTTACAAATTTGTTAACAGGAACAGCCCAAGGAGACAGCGCAAACCATGAAGTACTCTACATTAGAAGTAAAACAAGAGGGTCATATTGCCCACGTAGTACTAAACCGCCCCGACGCAATGAACAGCATGATCCCAGAGTTCTGGACCGAATTGCCAGCGGCTATTCGTGAAATAGACGATGAAGGCAACGCCCGTGTCATTGTTATTTCATCAACGGGTAAGCATTTCTCTGCCGGTATGGACTTATCGGTGTTCCTGAATATGAAAGAAGACTTTAAGGGCGACCCGTCGCGCAGAGCAGAGCGTATGCGCCGTATGGTGATGTTGCTTCAAGATAGCTTTACCGCCATAGAGCAGGCACGTATGCCGGTTATTGGTGCCGTGCAGGGCGGGGCAATTGGTGGTGCAGTAGATTTGCTTAGTGCATGTGACATGCGCTATTGCACACAAGATGCTTTTTTTACTATTAAAGAAACCCAATTAGGCATGACAGCCGATGTCGGCACGCTTCAGCGACTTCCAAAACTCATTCCCATTGGCATAGTTAAAGAACTGGCTTATACAGGTCGCAATTTTGGTGCAGCAGAAGCGCAGCAGCTTGGCTTTGTAAATCAGGTATTTGACGACCAAGAATCATTGCTAGACGCAGTGATGAAAATAGCGCAGCAGATTGCAATGAATTCGCCGTTAGCAGTTTCAGGCACTAAGACTATGATTAACTACGCGGCAGAACACACGGTGGCAGAGAGCTTGACCTATATGGCCACATGGCAAGCGGGCATGTTCCAAATGGAAGATGTGTTTAAAGCCATGGAAGCACAGAAAACCAAAACGCTGCCAGAATATCCGCCATTGCACCCAGCCATTAAGAAAATGAATTCGTAAGTTTATGTAATTCGTTGAATTACATAGCGCCTTCAGAGAAAGAGCGCATTAGATAAGAATATTTAAACAGGCTTTTTAACGGCTTTTACCAAGCCAAAACGACTTTCAGGAATGTATCATGAATCAGACCGTTACCGATCATCCCGTTTACCCTCATTTATTTCGTCCGTTAGATTTAGGTTTCACCACCCTTAAAAACCGCGTGCTAATGGGCTCTATGCATACAGGCTTAGAGGAATTACCCGACGGCCATAAACGTATGGCGGCATTTTATGGTGAACGTGCCAGAGGTGGCGTAGGGCTTATCGTTACAGGTGGTATAGGACCAAACGAAGAGGGTGCTACCCATCCGTCAACGTTTCGTTTAGATACAGACGAAGCAGTGAAAAATCACAAAGAAGTGACTGACGCGGTGCACATTGCTGGCGGTAAAATCTGTATGCAAATTCTGCACACGGGGCGCTATGCGTATAGCCCTAAGCTTGTTGCACCTTCTGCGGTACAAGCGCCTATTAATCCGTTTAAGCCCAAGGCACTTGAAGCTGACGAGATTGAGAAGCAAGTTAAAGATTTCATTACAGCCGCAACTCAAGCCCAGCGCGCGGGTTATGATGGTGTTGAGATCATGGGGTCTGAAGGCTATTTCCTTAATCAGTTTATTGCAAAGCGCACAAACCACCGTGACGATCAGTGGGGGGGCGAATACGAGAACCGTATCCGTCTGCCTATTGAAGTGGTACGCCGCGTGCGCGAGGCGGTAGGTAAGAACTTCATCATTATTTATCGCTTATCGATGCTAGATCTGGTGGAAGGTGGCTCTACTTATGATGAAGTCGTGCAGCTTGGCAAAGAAATTGAAAAAGCCGGTGCAACTATTATTAACACCGGCATTGGTTGGCACGAAGCGCGTATTCCAACCATTGCCACTAAAGTACCGCGAGCGGCATTTACGTGGGTTACCGCAAAATTCAGAGAGGCGCTTTCAATTCCAGTGATCACATCGAACCGTATCAACACGCCTGAAGTGGCTGAAGAAGTGCTGTCTCGCGGCGATGCTGATATGGTGTCTATGGCACGTCCATTCTTGGCAGACCCTGATTTTGTGCGCAAAGCCCAGCAAAATAAGGCCGACGAAATTAATACCTGTATTGGCTGCAACCAAGCCTGCCTTGACCATGTTTTCAACGGCAAAATGACTAGCTGTTTGGTAAACCCTCGTGCCTGTCACGAGCTTGAAATTAACGTAAAACCAGCAGAAACCAAAAAGCGTGTTGCAGTGGTAGGCGCAGGCCCAGCGGGATTAGCAGCGGCAGTGACTTCTGCCAAGCGCGGTCACGACGTGGTGATTTATGATGCATCTAGTGAAATTGGTGGTCAATTTAATATCGCCAAACAAATTCCAGGCAAAGAGGAGTTTTACGAAACGCTGCGTTATTTCAAACGCCAAATCGAGCTTCATAAAAACATTACCCTTAAATTGAATACTTATGTTGATGCGGCTGCGCTAAACGACGAAGCTTTTGATGAAGTGATGATTGCGACGGGGATCAAGCCGCGTACGCCAGCGATTGAAGGCATTGAGCACGAAAAAGTGCTGACCTATATCGAAGTATTGAAGGAAAAGAAACTCGTTGGCAATAAAGTGGCCATTATCGGCGCTGGTGGAATTGGTTTTGATACCGCTGAGTACTTGTCTCATGGCAAAGAAACGCCAAGCCAAGATATTCCTGCATTTATGAAAGAGTGGGGTATTGATATGACCTTCTCTGCTCGCGCGGGCATCGAAGGCGTTAAGCCGCAGCCTGAGCCATCGCCAAGAGAGATTTTCCTGTTGCAGCGCAAGACAACCAAAGTTGGCGCGGGTCTAGGCAAAACAACGGGGTGGGCACACCGAGTGGGTCTACTAGCCAAAGGCGTGACCATGATCCCAGGTGTAAGCTACGATAAAATTGATGACGAAGGGCTACATATTACGGTTGATGGTAACAGCCAAGTATTGCCGGTAGACAACATTATCATCTGTGCAGGCCAAGAGCCGATGCGTGATATCGTTGAAGGCTTAAACATGCCTTATCACTTAATTGGTGGTGCTGATGAAGCGTTAGAGCTAGACGCAAAACGGGCCATCGACCAAGGTACGCGCGTGTGCGCTGCGGTTTAACGAGCTAGTAAACCCAACCTTGTTAGCATTATAAGCGCCTCATGGAGAGGCGCTTTTTTTGTATATATTAAAACTGAACCTGTTGTGGACTTTTGTAATGACATAGACCTGTTATTATCGTTTTCTTTTTTTGAGATAAACATGGCATACAGCAGCACCCAAGACTTAGTTCAAGCAGTCACTAATTCCCCAGATACTATCGAATTTAACGACGTTATCACGCTCGTTGATAGCGCGTTTGTTTTCACGCCCACTGCTTTCACTAATGGTGACGTGAAAAACGAAGCCAATCAGAACAATGGCTCTTGCAAACTGCTCGCACTCGGTCAGCATTTAAACCTAAACCAAGCGCAAACCCTAGCCTTATTTGGGCGTTTTTATCGAGAAGACGTACTCGATAATCCCAACGGTAGCGATCACGCCAACATCCGCAATTTTATGAAAACGGGGCATGAAGAGGTGGTGTTTGAGACATTTCCTTTAGTTAAATTGCAAAATTAATACATCACGCTATTAAGGCTAAAAGGCGAGAGGCGCAAAGCTCTCGCCCTTGTGCAGACTGCATTAATCACGCTCTGTCAAAATCAACTCACTAGACTGGGGCATTATTGCAAAGTCAAACTGACCTAGAACGTTCATTCCCAACAATCCGTCGGCATCGGGTAGAGCGACTTCGGGCAGCACGATGGCAGAAACATCGTTGAACTCGTAGCCAGCAAAGTAAAATCGGGGTATTTGTACCAGAGGGGCTTCAATGGTTCCTGACGCGGTTCTAATGTTGAAGTTACCAATGAACGTGAGGTTTCGCATACGGCCTAAACGCGCAAAGAGTCGCGATGTTATTGCGGTGGTACTGGCACCCGTATCTAAAATCATGGTGGCTTTTTGGTTAAGCGCCTTTACATCAAGGCGATATTGATCGCCAATGCGCTCTAAGGCTACACGGGTTTGATAACGTGCGGCTTCAGCGCCTGTTGGCTCTATTTCACTCTTGTTCGGCGTAGCGTCTGCGTTGGCAATATCGCGCATTTCATAGGCTTTATTGCGAATGATATTCGCGTCTCTGTCGTTTGATGGAAGGGCAGCAAGCACGTCTTCCATTAACGTAAGCTTTTGCTGATAAGCGTACGCTTCAGCCAAATTAAGGGTGTAGTGCCTAGCGTCAGGTATGCGTTGATACAGTGGCTCATTTAATCTGGCAACCAATTCCCATTGTTCGTCTTGAATTAACTGCGTCTGCGCCTGTTGATACAAAGTGGCAATTTTTGCGTCAATAAATGAGAGAGTTTCAGTTGAAAGAGGCAGTTCTGCCAAGTCGTAGTAGTGCACTATGGCCGTTGAAAGAGGCTTGGTTAACTCAATCAGTTCACCCTCTAGCAACAACAGAGATTCGTTGAGCGGGTCATATTTTAAAAGGTTTGTTAATTCAGTGGCGAGCAACGCGTATTGCTCGTTATTGAGTAGGGTAGTCAGTGACTCTAATTGCTCTTGATTAACGAGTGGTGAAGAGGTGCGTAGATCGTCAAGTGCGTTGGGTGCCGTTTTAGTGCCTGTCATAGGTGAAAAGTTGGCGGGAGAGCGTTCATTGTTGAAGGGCTCAGCTTTTTCGTTTACCTGAGTTTCATCCACCAACTGTGCTTGGGTTTCTAGCTGCTTGTCACTATCTAAACGGTGTTCATAACTGGCCTCTAGTGCATAAGCTTTATCATTGTGCTGCTTTAAACTAAGCCATAGGTAAACGTTTATGCCTAACGACACAATAAGGAAGAGCGAAAGCACTATCGCTAGCCACGTTTTCATTGCGCCACACACGCTTTGCCATAGATGTCCACGAATTGTTTAGGCATTCGCTTTGGGGCGCCAGTATCAAGGCTAACACATACGAATGTGGTCATAGCATCAAATACGGTTTTGTTTCGCTTTGGGCAGATAAATTGAAACTGGCGTTTCAAAGTAAGTTTGCTGTCGCAATGCACTATCCATGTAGCGCATTCTAACGTATCTCCAAGATGTGTTGGCAGGTGGTAGTTTAGCTCGTGGCGCTTAATGACCATGCCACGGTTAAGCGATTGATAATCGGCAAACTGCAAGCCAAGCGCGTTTGAATGGGCCCATGCTAGGCTTTCTAACTGCGACAGGTACGCCACATTATTAACGTGCTGATAGTGGTCGATGTGCGTATCATCAATATGCCACTGCTGCACATAGGGGGCGTCTAACATCCAATTAAGCGTTGGGGTGCTCAAATCTTTTCCTTACTCATATTTTTGCTTTAATCTACTCTGCTTCTTCACGTTCAGGCATTGTGCCTCATACCACAGGCAGGGGATTATCTTCAGGTAACGTTAAATCATCGCTTAACAATAATTGCATTATCGCTTTTTCTCTCACCAATACGGGGTCAATAAAGCTCTGCACGTCACCTATCGCTTTAAACGCATCAAACCCTCGTTCCAAAAATTCATGCAATGCGAGTAATCCTGCTAATTTAGCCGGACGACGGGACAGTGAAATTAACATACCTATACCACGAATTTTTATAACGTCTGCGAGTTGATCGCCCAAATGGGAAATTATGTCGATTTGATGCTTTCTATCCTCAATTCTGCCCACATTACGATACGCCAAAGCGTAGTTATCTCGGTTGATAGGTTCTCCGGGAAATTGGCTTTGTAAGTACTGAGCCATCGCCATATCCAAATCGAACGATAGTGCATTTAACGACAATGCGTCGTCCATAGCGTTCATAGCTTTGTCAGGCAATACTTTTGCGAGCTTCGGAATAACTCGCACTAAATCGGCGTCCCGTTGGCTAAAATCTTTTGGCCCGTACAATTCATCTACAAAAAAAGCCATGGCTTTTTGGTAACGTTTTTGCTGTGCTAAATCGTCGTGAGTGACCAGTAAGCGTTCGCATTGCCAGTGTTGCAATTGATGAATGATAGGCATTACACCCAACTGATTGGCTAAGTCACGAAGGGCATTGACCCGATGAATATGTTTAATTATCTCTTGCGCCAAATGACAAACTCCCTGTTGAGATAGTGTGGCTAATTCGTTGTTGTAAACCTAGATTGACCTAAGCAAGCGAGCCTTTCAAGTGAGAAGACAAAGTTTTACTGGTATACTCCACCGCCATTGAAATAGCTCTTTTGTGTAGAATTTATTAGCCGCCATGAACATCGCAAGTCATCACGCATTGTTTGCCAAGACTGAAACTAAAAATACCGATACTAAAGGCTCAAACGTTGAAAGCCTAAAAAGTGAATATCCGGGCATGCACCGAGAAACGACTACGGGGTCGGATCACTCAGAAGCAGACGTTGATGTACCTGTGTTAATCGCGTTGTTTAATTCGACATTTGAAGATTTTAATACGCGCTTGGTTTTAGGTGATGACGAACCCATTTACATCCCAGCAGACAGCGCAACACCTTATCATCAAGTCGTGTTTGCTCATGGATTTTTTTCAAGCGCTTTGCATGAAATTTCGCACTGGTGTATTGCGGGTGAAAAGCGTCGACTATTAGAAGATTACGGTTACTGGTATTGCCCAGATGGCCGCGATGCATCACAGCAAGCTGACTTCGAAAAAGTAGAAATTAAGCCCCAGGCCATCGAGTGGGCGTTTACAGAAGCAACAGGAAGAAAGTTTCAGGTAAGCACGGATAACTTAAACGGCGCTGAGCCCGACAGAGAAGGTTTTACGCGAAACGTAGCCGCTCAGCTTGAGCGCTATAAATCTGAGGGCTTTCCGCCTCGGGCTGAACAATTTATTAATGCGCTGTCATCTACGTTTGGTAAAGGTAAGTCGTCAGGTTCATGTAGCAGCGTAATAAATAGCACGGTAACAGACACGTCAAAAAATACGCTAAAAGCAAATTGGGTGGCGGGATAGGAGTAGATGCCGAATGAATCATACTGATCTTAGCCAATCAACGTTTGATAACAAACCCAAATTCAAATTGGGTGTTGTGGTAAATCCCTTTGCCGGCATAGGCGGAGCACTCGCGCTTAAAGGCAGCGACGGTGCAGAAATTCGCGAAAAAGCACTGGCTATGGGAGCAGAGAAAAAAGCCAACGAAAAAATGGCGAAAGCGCTCAGCATTCTAGAAGCCTTATCTGGGCAATTTACCGTCGTGACAGCATCGGGCGATATGGGTGAAACAATCTGTGAATCTCTAGGTATTCCTTATGAGGTAATCTACACGGCTGATGCCGTGCAAACCGAGGGCGAAGATTCAGAGCGTGCAGCTAAAGCAATGGTGGACGCCAACGTCGACTTACTGCTTTTTGCCGGTGGCGACGGCACAGCCCGTAATATCTGTAGCGTAGTTGGCACACAGGTGCCCGTGCTAGGTGTGCCTGCAGGTTGCAAAATTCACTCTGGCGTTTACTGCGTGTCGCCGTCAGCGGCAGGGCAGGTAGTAAGTCAGATGATCGCAGGCGAGCTTGTGAGTGAAATGGACGCCGAAGTACGTGATATTGACGAAAACGCGTTTCGCGAGGGCAAAGTTATTGCCAAACACTATGGTGAAATGCGCGTACCCGCAGAGCTCACTTATGTTCAAGCAGTAAAAATGGGCGGGAAAGAGGACGAGGCCTTAGTGCTTGACGACATTGCCGCTTATGTTGGTGAAATTATTGACGATGAGCCTGACACCTATTTTGTCATGGGATCCGGCTCCACCGTAGGTGCGGTCATGGACTTTCTTGGCCTAGAAAATACCTTGTTAGGTGTGGATGTGGTTAAACAAGGTGAGCTAATCGCAAGTGACGTTACTGCGAGCGAACTGATTGCGCTGACTCATGACAAGCCCACTAAAGTCATTTTGACGGTGATCGGTGGTCAGGGCCACATATTAGGTCGCGGAAATCAGCAGCTTAGCCCTGCTTTTATCCGTCAAATTGGCAAGCAGAATATGCTCGTTGTTGCCACTAAACAAAAACTACAGGCATTAAACGGTAAGCCGCTTCGCTTAGACTCAAGCGATGCAACGCTAGACGCTGAACTCGCAGGCGCGTTCACGGTTATCACTGGGTATAAAGATAAAGTACTTTGCCAAGCTGTTTAAAGACGCAGTTTGATACAACACAGCACATGTATAGCCATAAAAAATGAGTTTATCTCGAACTAAGATTTGATATTGAAAAACAGGAAGGAGTAAGACGTGTTACCACCTGCTGCAGCACCAGAAAGTGTCGTTAACGCCATCGCAGATATTGAGGCATCGCTTGATGACGTGGTAAATCACGGTAGTGATGACGAATTGTTTATAGCCAGCTACTTGCAAGGTCACTTTGCAGTAGAGGCTCGCCAGTTAGAAATGCAAGAAGATGCTACGGTTGCGATGCTTAATGATAAAATGCTCGAAAGCCTTAATAGCGCATTCGCCAACAACGAATTAGAAAGTGAAGACGCTAAACAAGTTAAAGCGCTTTGGGCACGGCTAGTCGCAATATAATTGCGACTTTCTTCCTTACTTTTCCCCTATCAATTTTTCTTCGTTCGTCGTTTATCCTCTCTTTTACAATCCGTTACAGTTTTCTGCATCGTAACTCTTTATAAACTACCAAATTGATTTATGTTTAGTATCGGCGTAAAGCCGTTTTGTGGTGCCTGGCACATTTTGGTGTTCAGCACAGATAATAAGATTAAGGATGACGAAATGACTGTACTTAAGCATCTCACCAAGCGCTTAAAAGTAAGTGTAGGTGTGCTGGCAGTAAGTAGTACGCTGGTTGGCTCAGCGTTTGCTAAAAACGATATCAATATCGACTACGAAAAGTTCACTACCGATAATGGGTTAACGGTAATTGTTCATGAAGACCGCAAGGCCCCAGTGGTTGCCGTTGCGGTTTGGTATAAGGTGGGTTCAAAAGACGAACCAAACGGCAAATCAGGGTTTGCGCACCTATTTGAACACTTAATGTTTAACGGCACGGAGAACTATGACGATGAATGGTTTGGGCCGTTACAAGAAGCTGGGGCAACAGGATTAAACGGTACCACAAACTTTGACCGTACTAACTATTTCCAAACCGTTCCGACACCTGCACTAGATCGTATTCTCTGGATGGAATCTGATCGCATGGGGCACTTGTTAGGTGCGGTGACACAAGAGAAATTAGACGAACAGCGTGGCGTTGTACAAAATGAAAAACGTCAGGGCGAAGACCAGCCTTACGGAAGCGTATTCACGCATATTTTTGAAGGCTTATTTCCCATAGGGCATCCTTACCATCATACGGTGATTGGCTCGATGGAAGATCTTAACTCCGCATCGTTAGACGACGTTAAAGGCTGGTTTAACCAATATTACGGACCGAATAACGCAATACTGGTGCTAAGCGGCGATATTAACGCAGAAGAAGCCAAACCTCTGGTTAACAAGTACTTCGCTGATATTGAGCCGGGCCCAGCACTGTCTAAATGGGAAGCATGGGTACCCAAGCGCAATGCAAATACCCGAGAAGTGATTCAAGACAAGGTGCCACAATCGCGCATTTACCGCCTTTGGGTTTCACCTGAAAATACCTCTTCAACCGCAACCGATTTGTTCATTGCCGCGAGTGTCATGGGCGATGGTAAAAACTCACGCCTTTACAAAGAACTGGTGTACGACCAACAAATTGCTACCAATGCCTCGGTGTTTAACTACGAGCTACAAATGGCGTCTATTTTTGGTGTGACGGTTGACGTAAAAGATGGCGTTGACGTTGCGACAGTGGAAAAAGAAATAGATAAAGTCATTGGCGAGTTTTTGCGTAAAGGTCCAAGCAAAGACGAAGTTAAATTGGTGTCGACTAAGCGACGTGCTTCAATTATTCGCGGGCTTGAAGAGGTTGGGGGCTTTGGCGGTAAAGCCGATACGCTTGCTAGTGGTGAGTTCATTGCTGGCGACCCTAACTACTTCAAAACTGAATTGAGTGAGTTAGGACAGGCTACTCCTAAAGGGGTTAAAGCGGCTGCGAATAAATGGCTAAAAGAAGGGTGGCATCAAATCACGGTTGTTCCGTTTATTGAGCACACAGCATCTACCGAAGGCGTTGACCGCAGCTCTGGCTTGCCTTCAATCGATGCAGAGACTCAACTGAGCTTTCCTGAGGTGACAGAAACTACGCTTTCTAACGGTGTAAAGGTAGTATTTGCAAAACGCTCTACGGTTCCATTGGTGAATGTTGCGGTGCAATTCGACGCAGGTTACGCTGCTGATGCGGGTGGCAAGTTAGGACTTGCGAGCTTCACCACACAGATGCTTGACGAAGGCGCGGGAAAATATGACGCGCTGGAGCTTGCGGCAGAGCTTGAGCAGTTGGGTACTGATTTAAACGCCGGCTCAAACCTAGATACCACCACAGTTACCATGTCAATGTTAACAGAGAACATGGAGCCTTCTTTGGCGCTGATGGGGGATATCTTGAAATCACCAACGTTCAAAGAGGAAGAGATTGAACGTCAACGAGCGCTTATATTAAGTAATATTGCACAGCAAAAAACGCGCCCTGTAAGTATTGCACTTACGTTACTTCCGCCTCTTATTTATGGTGAAGGCCATGCGTACGGTATTCCGTTTACCGGTACCGGAACAGAACAAGACGTACAAGCGATTACGCGAGATGACCTTGTTAACTTTAAAAATACGTGGCTACGCCCAGACAATGCGACAATTTTTGTTGTTGGTGACACCACGTTAGGTGCCATTAAACCCATGCTTGAGAAAGAGTTTGGCAAATGGAAGGTAGAAGGTAGCAAAGGTGCGAAGCAAATTGCTGAAGCGTCAATGCCTGAGCAAGGCCAAGCGATTATTATCGACCGCCCTGGTGCACAACAGTCGCTTATTCTGGCTGCACATTTAGCGCCACCAACAGGGGCTGACAATAATATTGCAATTAATGCCATGAATTTAACCTTAGGTGGTGCTTTTACTGCTCGCGTTAATATGAACCTGCGTGAAGATAAAAGCTGGTCTTATGGCGCGTACACCTTCCTGCAAGATGCTAGGGGACAGCGCCCGTTTATGGTTTATGCGCCGGTGCAAACCGATAAAACAGGTCCATCACTGCTTGAGCTTAAGAAAGAGCTTAACGCTTACTTAGGTGAAAAACCGCCAATGGCGAATGAACTTGAAAGGGCGCGGTTAGACGAAGTTCGCTCTTTGCCAGGTCAATTTGAGACGGCTAACGCGGTATTGTATAGCTTACTGTCGAGTGAAAGATTTAACAGACAATATAACTACCCAGAGTCCTTGGTCGAGAAATACAACAGCTTGTCTTTAGACGATTTGAGTAACGCGGCGAAAGAAGTGCTGCACCCAGAGAAATTAACCTGGATAATCATCGGAGATGCCGAGAAGATTAAAGCAGAAGTTGAAGCGGCTCAGCTCGGGCCTGTTAGCGTGCAAAGCATGAATTCACTGTAATTGGTAAATAATTAACCAAGAGATAAAGGGCCGATATCATTTTCGGCCCTTTTTTATGTGACAAATGCGTCTTTTGTAGAATAGATTGCGTTCAATAGATGCTTTATGGTTAAGAAAGTTTAATTTAATGTCTTGATTCCACTTTGAAGAATGCCTTCTTTGCGAGCATAACAAATCCTGTACTTGCACCAGTGCGCTTGTTTGCAATAGCTCTTCTCTGCCTGTTTTATGTTCCCTGTGTTTATCCATCTAATGCAGACAAGCTGATGAATGAGTATTCGGTTGAGCTTTTAACTGCCGAAGATGGCTTCGTCTCATCAGAGATTTATTCCATTATCCAAGATCGCCAAGGCTTTTTGTGGTTTGGTACTGCCGAAAACGGTGTAATGCGTTACGACGGTCGTAGAGTCACGTTGTTTGAGTCTGACAGCGATCCTAGCCAAGGGCTATCACACAACGACGCTGGCAATTTGATGTTGGATGCAGAGGGCAATATATGGATTGGAACGTGGGGAGGTGGAGTTAACAAGTACGACCCAACAACAGGTCGCTATTCTCGTTACTTGAATGATCCAGACGACCCTCGCTCCATATCTTCAAACCGAATCCAATCACTCTTCCACGACAAAACAGGCCAAATTTGGCTAGGTTCGTATGATCAAGGTTTAAATCGTTTTCTAGGAAATGGGGAATTCGAAAGGGTTCAGAAGAAAAGCAATGAGGACCACAGTCTGTCTCATAATCGCATTTGGGACATTATGGATAATAATGACAACAGCCTGTGGGTAGCCACCAGTTTTGGCTTGAACTTGCTAGACAAAAGAACTCTCACCGCCAAACACTTCTTTCCCGACCCTGATAATCGTACTGCAACAGGAGCCAATGAAATACGTAGCTTGCTGCGTACGTCGTCAAGCCAATTCTATGTGGCGACTCAGGAAGGCCCTTTTCTTTTCTTTCCAAGTTCAGGCGTGTTCCTTGCACAAACTACGCGAGACGGCAAAGCATTAGGCCAAGTGAACTCAATGATTGAAGATCACGAAGGGTGCATTTGGTTTGTGACCACCACGGGTCTTTATAGACATACAGGTGAGGGAAATTACGTAGAGAAGATGGACTTCGGCTATGACAACGGACTTCGCATAATATATGAAGACCACACTAAAACAAAATGGGTAACCAGTGAAGTTCACGGCATATTTAAACTATCTCCTCGCCGTAAAATCAAGCAGATCAATAGTGACTCATTGGTTTCACCCAGTGGCATTGAGCTAGATACCTTCAAAAATAGTGGCGATGTATTGATTGCTACAGCAAATGCTGAAATTTATACATGGAAAGTGAAAGAGCAAATACTCCAAAAGGAATTTGACTCGGTATTTAAAGAAGACAGTGAATATTCAAATAGGGGAGTTATAGAACGACCTATTATTGTCCCCGATAAACACGGCAATATTTGGGTGGCACAAGACAACTTTATTGCACATGTTAACAGAAAGAATGGAAATGTAAGTCGCTTAGAATATCCCAGAGAAAACAGCAAATATCGCCAGTTCAGAGAATTCAGAGCGTTAGCGCTAGATAACGAAGGCAATGTATGGATAGGTACCTACAAGCATGGTGTTTATATATACAACGTGCAATCTGGCGCCTTTGAGCATCTTTCAACGACTGACGGCTTAGCTCACCCAGAGATTCACGCCATTGTTAATGACTCTCAAGGAAATATGTGGATTGGCACTGGAAGCGGCGTAAATTTATGGTCCATTCAGGACAATACTTTCACTCAGATTGAATACAATAAAGATCACAATGCAGGTCTGTTGGGCAGCATTGTCGAAGATATTCATGAGACCAAAAACGGCCAAATTTGGATTGCAACCCAACGGGGGTTGAACCTTTATAAGCCCGAATCGAAATCCTTCGAGTGGTTTGGGGAGCAGAAAGGGTTGCCCGCTACCTTAGTAAGAGCGATTGCAGACGGCGACGAGGGCCAGCTCTGGCTTACCACGAATAAAGGGATCTTTCTTTTTAATCCGGCTACTGAAAGTGCCATTAATTACACTAGCACTGCCGGGGCTGTAAGTCAGAATTTCTATTCAAACAGTTTACTTAGAGCCACTAACAACACGTTCTTTACCAGTAGCCAGCGAGGTATTGAATACTTTGAGTATGTGCCAGGACAGTCTGAGTTGGTCGATTCTAAAATTGTGCTAACTGGCTTCAACAAAATGGGCGAAGCAGTAAGCCTTGATAAGCCACTATCCTACGTTACGGATATTAATCTTTCCTACGAAGACTATTTCTTCTCATTAGACTTTGCTCTTCTAGACTTCTCTGATCCCAAGCGTTCTCATTTTTCCTACAAATTAGAAGGGTACGATGAACAGTGGATTGATATCGGAAATCACAACAACGTTTCATTTACTAACCTAAATGGCGGCACCTATACATTGCTGGTCAAAGCAATGAAGCCCAATGGTGAATGGGGCAGCGAAGTCATGTCGGTTAATTTGCATGTAGCAGCAGCTCCTTGGAAAACATGGTGGGCATACAGCATTTACATTGCGTTTTTACTCGGCATTGTTCTGTTGATCATTTACTTAAGAACCCACTTACAGCAAACAGAAATTACCAAGCAGAAGCGCTTTGTTCAGGCGTTAGAGCAACAAGTTTCAGAAAAAACAGCCTCGTTGAAAGCTCAGGCCAACGATTTGAAAAAAGCGCTGGAACAAGCCGAAGAAGCAACAAAGTTGAAGTCTGAATTCCTTGCAAATATGAGCCATGAAATTAGAACGCCAATGAACGGCGTGATAGGGATGCTGGGTCTGCTTAAGAAAAGCAACCTAACTACTGAGCAATCACAGCGCGTCAACATCGCAAGCTCAAGCGCTAATTCTCTACTGGCCCTGATTAATGATATTTTGGATTTCTCTAAAATAGAAGCGGATAAGCTCGAGATTGAGTCCGTCGAATTTGATGTAAGGGAATTGATTGAGAGCATTGCTCAATCGGTCGCGCATTTAGCGCAAGAAAAAGGGCTGGATGTTGTTGTAGATTTGTCAAAGGTCAGTGAGTCGAAAATAAACTCAGATCCCAGCCGAATTCAACAAATCCTCACAAACCTTTTAAGTAACGCCGTTAAATTTACCGAGCAGGGAGAGCTCTCTGTCACGGCAGAATTGCTTCCTACTAACAATCAGAATACTGCGCTTATGCACATTGCGGTGGCAGATACGGGCATTGGTATTCCCGCGTCAAAACTACCTCACTTGTTCGATGCGTTTACACAGGTCGACGCTTCTACAACTAGACGCTATGGCGGAACAGGGCTTGGGTTGAGCATTACCAAAAAGCTATGCCAATTGTTAGGAGGAGACATAAGTGTTACCACCGAGCTTGGCAAAGGCAGCCGTTTTGATGTGACATGCGAAATTCGCTACGCCGAGCAACGCAACGCTGTGCGCCCTCAACTTGCTAAACAAGACATGTGTTGCCTGATTATTGACGACAATGCTTCAACAAGACGTGCCATGCAAAGCCAGCTGAAACTTTGGGGACTGCTTACGCTGACCGCATCTTCGATTGAGGAAGCGATTAGCTTATATTTGAAAGGCAGCGAGCAAGAGATACCGGCAATACCCATTGATGTTGTATTTCTGGAGAAAGCAGAAGAGGAGGAGTTTTCACAACACTTCGGCCAGATACTTTTAAATAACCCCAGAACAAAACATACGCGTTTGGTATTAATGACACAGCTAAGCGACATGGAGAGCTCTGTTGTCTATGGCGGAGTAGACGTTGATGAGAGTCTTCCTAAGCCACTGACCTCTTCAGATTTAATTCGAATTGTAGAGGAATCAGTAAATACATCTGACTATGAAGCTAAACCACGCTTTAAAAAACGGGAGGATGATCCGGTTCATATTATCGAAGGCAACACTCAGCACGTTCAATCACCTGAAGAAAACGCAAAGTCCACCTCTGATGATAATGCTTATCGAATCTTGTTAGTAGAAGACAATGCCATTAATCAAATAGTGGCCACCAATGTTCTAGAAAGCGAAGGGTATGTGGTTGACGTTGCCAACAACGGTGTAGAAGCGTTAGAACTGTTAAAAAGCAGCAAGCTAAAGGCGCATTACAGCGCAATTGTCATGGATTGCCAAATGCCGGAAATGGACGGGTTCGAAGCAACCAAGCTTATTCGCTATGGTGCAGCCGGCGAAGTTTACAAACGTGTACCCATCATAGCGATGACGGCGAATGCTATGCAGGGCGACAAAGATATGTGTATGAAAGCCGGTATGGATGATTTCCTCACCAAACCCATAGAGCACAATAAAGTAACTTCAACATTACAGCACTGGCTCAACAAAGTTAATTAGACCCTCGCCAACGGGGAAATAAACGCGTTAATATGCAACAAGTTTTTAACATATTGTGAGAGCGTTAATGCTAAACCGAGCATCAAAACCCTTCGTCAAACTCGTCGAACGATATCTTCCTGACCCCTACATTTTCGTTTTATTACTCACCCTAATTACGTTTGCGTTTGCAGTGGTCATTCAAAATCAGTCTCCACTTACCACTATTCAACAGTGGGGGGACGGATTTTGGGGGCTGCTCACATTTTCAATGCAAATGCTCTTGGTGCTAGTCACTGGGTTTATGTTGGCATGCACGCCATTAGTAAAAGCCTTACTTGAAAGGCTTGCGAGCTTAGCAAAAAGCCCTGGGAGCGCCATTGTGCTGGTCACGTTGGTGTCGCTTATCGCAAGCTGGATAAACTGGGGCTTTGGTCTTGTTGTAGGCGCGTTGTTCGCTAAAGCCTTAGCAAGAAAAGTGTCGGTTGATTATCGGTTATTGGTGGCAAGCGCGTACTCAGGCTTTATTGTATGGCATGGTGGTTTAGCGGGCTCTGTGCCCTTAACTATTGCAACGCCGGGTCATTTTTCAGAAGCACAGATTGGCGTAGTTGGCACTGGAGAGACTATTTTCAGTGGGTTTAACTTGCTGTTATTGGCAATCATGTTCGTGATTATTCCTCTTGTTAATCGTTTAATGTTACCGCCTGAATCTGAAAGCATTATTGTCGATAGCGCCAAGCTAAAAGACGACGCTTTGCCTTCGGCAACAAACGAGCGGCCCGCCGACAAACTTGAAAACAGCAAGGTGCTTGGGTTACTGGTAGGCTTTGCAGGGCTTGCTTATCTCACTAACTACTTTGTTTCAGGGGGCGGGCTTAATCTCAATATCGTTAATACGCTATTTCTCTTTCTCGCTATTGTCCTTCACGGTACACCACGCAATGTACTGCACAGCCTGCAGCAAGCCGTTCAGGGCGGTAGTGGTATTGTTATACAGTTCCCATTTTATGCGGGGATCATGGCGGTAATGGTTCAATCAGGATTGGCCCAAACCATGTCAGAATGGCTGATTAGCTTTGCATCTGCAGAGTCGCTGCCAGTATGGAGTTTTATTAGCGCAGGCATTGTTAATATTTTTGTGCCTTCGGGGGGAGGTCAGTGGGCAGTGCAAGCTCCAGTAATCTTGCCCGCTGCCGCTGAACTTGGAGCCGAAATAAATAGAGTTGCCATGGCGGTAGCGTGGGGTGATGCGTGGACCAATTTGATTCAGCCATTTTGGGCGCTACCCGTACTTGCCATAGCTGGCCTGAAAGCCAAAGACATTATGGGCTTTTGCTTAGTTCAGCTTATCGTAACCGGTGTCATTATTTCCTTGGTATTGCGGTTTGTGTGAGGATTTCGAGAGCAATTTAACGCCGTAAAACAAAGCGAAAAGAGCCGAATGTGAAGCCACAACTAACATACAAGCGGTGTGAATGATGCATTTAGACGAAGAAAAGGTAGGGTTGTTGATCGTAGATGTTCAGGGCGCGCTGGCTCGAAAAGTCAATGATAGCCAGACAATGATCTGCAAAACAGTAAAGCTAATACAGTGTTGTAAATTGCTCAATATTCCCGTAGTTGTACTTGAGCAAAATCCTGATGGCTTGGAGAGAACGGTCCCTGAAATTGAAACTCATGTCGCAAGCGATCCTCACTTTAAGAAATTTACTTTTAACGCAGTAGCAGGTACTGACCAGTGCTCGTCCGAAATACTGGCGTACATTGGTGAAATGGAATTAAGTCGATGGCTGGTTGTGGGAATTGAAGCGCACGTATGCGTTTATCAAACGGTAACGGGTTTATTGGAAAATAATCACATTGTGGAAGTAATACAGGACTGCATTTCTTCAAGAGAGTCTTCAAATGCTGTGCTCGCCATCCAAAATATGCGTGAGCAGGGCGCACGGATCAGCAGTTTTGAGATGACACTTTTTGGCCTTTTAAAATCATGCCAACATCCAAAATTCCGAGAAGTGTTAGCGCTCATCAAGTAGTCGAACAACGTGATGAGCGAAACAAGTCGGAGCTAAGCGAATGCGGTTTCTATCGATACAATGTCAATACCACGCACTTGCATAGAATCCAGCGCCAATAGATGACCAATGGCGTCACGCGTGCAGGTGCAAGGTTCAATGACTTTGGGGGAATACTTGGCAGCAGCTGGTGATAATGCTGTGTGAGTTACGCAGTTGTGCGTCATCATACCTGCAAGAAGAATTTCATCCACGCCCAATGACTGTAAGGTTTCTTCTAAATTGGTGTTCTCAAAACAATCGGCGTGTTGCTTTGTGATGATTGGTGCATCCGGGGCAGCGGCTATCACCTCTTTATGAATTTCAGCGCCATGAGATCCTTCATAGAAAAACAACCCTTCTCCGGCCTCAACAGGCACAAGGTGCTGTATGTGAATAATCGGAATGCTCTTTTCCTTTGCAATAGCCATCGCTTTAAGTGTTTCTTGCATCGCAAGCTCTGGTTTGTGTAAAGGATACTTCCCTTCAGGAAAGTAATCGTTTTGAATATCTATAACAATAAGTGCTTGTTTAACCACGGTCTTACCCTCTTTTTCCAAGAAATAGTCTCTAGCACGGTTTAAGTTGTGCTTACTCGATATTGACTATTTTGCAGATTTTCACGTGTAATAGAGAGTGACGATAATGACAAAAAGCGCGCCAAATGCGACAGCGTTCACAGAACGACAATGAAACGATGAAAGAAATAAAAATAGCAGTAATAAACTATCCAACCGCAAGCCAATCTGCGCTTTACGGCATCGTTGAGATGTTAGAGTTAGCAAATACGATGTGTGAGCAAATCAACGCTGATGTGGCATTTAGCGCGAGTATTTACAAAGCGGAACAGTTGAATTCAAATGCACTAGTTGATGTCGTCATCTTGCCGCCAAGCATTAGTGAAACATTTTTTGAGCATGACTTCACATCACTCATTAACTATATGGAAGTCATGCAGTCCCAAGGTGCATTGCTCGCATCTGCTTGCGTAGGTGCATTTATTCTAGGCAAAGGGGGCTTTTTAGATAACAAAGTGTGTACTACACACTGGCGAATTGCCGATCACTTCATGGCAGCCTTTCCCACAGCAAAACTAGATGCTAAGGCTATCGTGGTAAACGGGGAGGGCGTAATAACAGCTGGCGGGAGAATGGCGTGGATTGATCTTGTGTTTGAAATCATATCGACCTTAAGTTCACCCACCATTGCCTTGAATCTTTCTAAAGAGATGGTGGTGGATACAGGTTACAGGGAGCAAGGCTTTTATCACCAGTTTTCACCTAAAAAAGATCATGGCGATGCTCTCGTTGTTAAAGCGCAAAATTACTTGGCAAACCATTACAGTCAGCCAATTTCTCTTAGCGATTTAGCTAGCCACACTTTCGTTAGTCAGCGAACCTTACAGCGAAGATTTGCGCAAGCGTTAGGTATGTCAGTCATCGATTATCTGCAGAAGCTGAGACTTCATCATGCTTGTCAGCAAATTGAAGTATCAACGCGCAGCATTGCTGATATTGCATTCAACGTGGGCTATCAAAACGTCAATGCGTTTAGGAAGATATTCCGTAAAGAGTATGGGCTTAGTCCGGTGGAATACCGCAAGCGTTTTGCAATAAATTAATCATATCGTTATTTTCATTTTAATTGTTATGTTATAACATTTATTAAATTCGAGATTTAAAATGAAACTTAGCGAGTCGTTATGTCAATTCAAACTCAGCTTCCCGTTACCGTACTCTCGGGCTTCCTAGGCGCTGGTAAGACCACGGTTCTAAATCATATTCTGAATAATCGTGATGGATTAAGAGTAGCCGTTATTGTTAACGATATGAGTGAAATCACTATCGATGCTGCTACGGTGAAAAATGAAATTAGCTTTAATCGAGCCGAAGAAAAGCTAGTTGAAATGAGCAATGGCTGTATTTGCTGCACGTTGCGAGAAGATTTGCTTGAAGAGATAGAGCGTTTAGCGCATGAAGGTAAATACGATTATCTGGTAATAGAGTCTACAGGTATTTCGGAGCCTTTACCTGTAGCTGAGACCTTCACGTTTGCCGATGAAGACGGTAAAAGCTTGTCGGAAATATCACGCCTCGATTCGATGGTTACCGTTGTCGATGCATTGAATTTTCTTAAAGACTATGACGAAGCTAAGTTTCTCAACGAAGTGGGTGAGAGCTTGGGGGAGGAAGACGAGCGAAGTGTGGCAGACTTGTTGGTCGAACAAGTGGAATTTGCTGATATATTGCTAATAAGCAAAACCGACTTAGTCTCTGAACAAGAGTTGGCGCGCCTTAAAAGTATTCTGCAAACCCTCAACACCGAGGCTATTCAAGTTCCGATCGAGCATGGAAAAGTGCCCCTCGACAAAGTGCTGAACACAGGGCGATTTAGCTTCGAGCGTGCTCAGCAGTCGCCCGGTTGGCTGAAAGAAATGCGTGGCGAGCACGTACCAGAGACTGAAGAGTTTGGTATAAGCAGCTTTTCGTACGAAGCGCGACGTCCGTTTGATCCGCAAAAGTTTTATGATTTTATTCATAGTAAAGACATTGCAGGTAAATTAATTCGTTCAAAAGGCTTCTTCTGGCTGGCAACACGCCCTCAATTAGCGGGCAGCTGGAGCCAAGCTGGCGGTATGGCGAGATACGGGGCCGCTGGACTATTTTGGAAAGCCGTACCCAAAGAGCAGTGGCCAGAAGACCCTGAATACCTTAAAGCGATTGAAGAACAATGGATGGAGCCCTTCGGTGACATGCGTCAAGAGCTGGTGTTCATTGGGCAAGGGCTTAATAAAAACGACATTATCGAGCGGTTAGATAGTTGCTTGTTAACAGACGAACAGCTTATTCAAGGTCATCATGTTTGGGCTGAAATGCCTGACCCATTTCCTGCGTGGGAGCACTAATATGCAGGCGCTACAAGACCACATTACTTCCTTTGAACACAGCGAATCTTGGCGTTCAAGCGCCGATGCTATGGTGTTGGGCGATATCTTTGATAAAGGTATTAGCGTTGCCATATGGACAAGGCCCGAAACGCCACTCATCTCGCAATATTATGACGACATTTTTAAATCATTAGGAATGGGGATTCGCGGTGTTTTCTCTTTAATATCACTGAAAGAGGAAATCGCAAAGCTTTTACCTGATGGAAGAAATAGTGCCGGAAAGCAGGCTGCCATTGACGATATTTATTTGCTGTCTGACATGCTCACCACGCTATTTGACTGTGACAGTGTGGGCGTAAGGTTAGTGCCCCTTTCATCAGCAATGTGCCCAAGCTTTCATGTGGACAATATTCCTGTTCGGTTGGTGAATACTTATTTAGGCGAAGGTACAGAGTGGCTGCCGAAAGAAAGTGTGGTTACACGCCAAATGATTGGTCTTAACGACGCGAATACACAAGGGCTTACTAAGAATAGGTTGGGCCAGCACTATCGAGAGAGCAGCGTTAGGCAAATGAACGCGTTTGATGTGGGTTTACTTAAAGGTAAGTCGTGGCAGGGCCATGAAGAATTTGCCGCCGTGCATCGGTCCTGCAAAGTCATACCTGGTACTCATCGCGTGTTGCTTACCCTGGATCCCATGTAGTTTTTAAGTTCTTATTGTACCTCACCCTCGGTTACTTCGGCGCTATCACTTTTTCCATGAGTTTTCCCTTGTGATAGCGCTTTTTTCTTTCTCGGTACCTAGCCTCGCTAATATTTTTAAATATTAGCTTTTAAGCTTCCAGCTTTAAGGCTAATTGTCTTACAGGCAAGTGCCACACCTTTTTAGCGAAAACTTGAAAAGCCAAGGTTTTCAACATATACCCTTAAACATTATAGTCTTTTATATTTAACGTATTGTGAATGCTAGGAATGCGTTCTTCTGCATGGTGATTCACATACAGCAGTGTACTTGTGCCAGCCCTAGCCAATATATCAATAAGCTTAAGCGCTTTCTGTCGGTTGAAGTCATCTAAACCATTGCAAGGTTCATCCAAAATAAGCACGGCGGGGTGCTTAACCATAGAACGTGCAATAAGTACTAATCGCTGGTCACCAAAAGACAGCGACTGAAACGGCGAGTTCTTTTTCTGTTTCAAACCCAGTACTTCAAGCCACTGCTCTGCCACCATGCGTTCCGCTAGCGTGGGGCGAGTGTACAGACCAATACTGTCGTGAAAGCCTGAAATGATAACGTGCTCAACACTTGCATTCACTTTGTACTGCATGTGGAGCGCATTCGACATAATTCCAATGTGCTTTTTAATGTCCCATATGCTTTCGCCTGTGCCACGTTTTATGCCAAACATTGTTAAATCGTTGGTATAACAATGGGAATTATCACCGGTAAACATTTGAAGCAAACAGGTTTTGCCTGACCCATTTGGACCAGTGATCTGCCAATGCTCATTTTTGTTAAGCGTAAAGTTAAGCTTTTCAAATACGGTTCGCTCATCGAAGCGCACGAATCCATCTTTAAGCTGAATTAAGGTATGAGGAAGTGAATCTAACTCACTGTTTTGATCATTGAGGTTTCGGTTATTGCGATTGGGGTCATCGCCGTGTTTGTCTTTAGCGTTAAGGGCTGAGGGAACATCGATATCATCAGACTCTAGTGCAAACCAGGTGCTTAGTTCTGAGCGCAAACCGTCATAGTTAAGTTTATCTTCAGATTTCCACGTAATAGCCAAGTCATCCATGACAATCAACTGGGCTTGCATATTCTTTGGAATATCTGCGAGTTTGTTGGCGGTAAGTACTAAAGAAGCTTGCTGCTGAGAGACAAGAAAGCGACTAAATGCGCTTATCGCTTCAGCATCTAAACCTTCGAAGGGTTCATCAAGCAAAATAATAGAGGCATTACTTAACCATGCCAACATGATAATAATCTTGCGGGTTTCACCTGTTGAAAGTGAAAGAAACCCATTATCTAGCAAATGCTCAATTCTAAGCGCAGAGGCGAGTTCGTCGTAATAAGGGTGGTTTTGATAATCCTCATTAGTCTGTGCGAATAGTTCGCGAACCTGTGTTGGCTCAGCTATTACGTCTAAAATATCTGCACTGTCTTTTTGTTTTTCTTCTTCAATTATCGCTTGCTGTTTAAAAACCGATACCTCTGCAACAACCGAAGTACATTCACGACTACCGCTTGCTACCTTCCCATTACCGGCAAGCGCGGAAATTAAGAGTGACTTTCCGCTACTGTTTCTACCTGCGATAAGGAAGTGCGACGGCGCACTTTCAGTACAGAGCGCTAGCGAAAATGCAGGAGTAATGTATTGATTAGAAAGCTTTATTTGAAATTCAGAAAGGTACAGCATTAATGATCGCGAGTGAATATAAAGTAGAACCATTGTGAAGTTTTCTGTTTATGTGTCAATGGTGAATAAGACTTTCTGAAGCCAGAACTAGCTGGTAAGTTAGTCTTATAAAATTAGCGCCACGTTCAATGGCCAGTTAAGGGAATCAAATTGTGGGCAAGGTAGTTATTGTCACAGGTGCTAGTCGTGGTATTGGTGCCGCGACTGCTAAATTGTTGGGAAGTAGCGATTATAAAGTTTGCGTAAATTATCTTTCGGATAAAAACGCAGCTGATAGCGTGTGTGCGTCGATAGCTGACAACGGTGGCGTTGCATTTGCTCATAAAGCCGATGTTTCAGATGAAACGCAAGTGCTGAACATGTTTGAGACTGTGAACGTCCGATGGGGTGAAATAACGCACCTGGTTAACAATGTGGGTGTTTTATTCACCAAAACTGAGTTAATTAACGTCACCGCAGAGCGCTTCACTAAAGTACTTAATACCAATGTGCTTAGCGCATTCTTGTGTTCGAAGGCTTTTGTAAAACAAAACGTTGCAGGGGGCGCAATCGTTAATGTTTCGTCCATTGCCTCTCGTACTGGTGCTCCTTTTGAATACGTCGACTATGCGACGTCGAAAGGGGCAATGGATTCATTTACTAAAGGGCTTTCATTAGAACTTGCTGCGAAGAACATTCGTGTAAACAGCGTCCGGCCTGGTTTTATTAAAACAGACATTCATGCCGATGGTGGTGAACCTGGCAGAGTAGAACGGATAAGCTCACAAATTCCTATGCAGCGGGGCGGTACAGCAGATGAAGTCGCACAGGCGATAGCCTGGCTTCTATCACCTCAGTCTTCATATGTTACAGGGTCGTTTATTGATTTAGCGGGTGGGAAGTAAAGCGCGTGATAACACTCAGAGATTTTAAAATGAGCGATGTAGGTAGACTGGTAGATATTTCGAATCAACCGTCGGTCACGCAATTTCTGTCGACAAAAATTCCCAGCCCTTATACAAAAGAAGATGCCACATGGTGGATTCAAGAGGGGAGCAAAGAGGGTTTTATAAGAGCTGTAGAGTACGACGGCGAGTTAGTAGGGTGTATTGGTGTTAACCCAGGAAACTTTGAATATGAAAGAGCCGGAGAGGTCGGGTACTGGCTTTGTTCATCACATTGGCGAAAAGGGATTATGCGTGACGCGCTGCGCCAAATTATCGCCCTTACCTTCTCAAACACAAGTATAGAGCGCATTTTTGCCTGCGTATTTTCATCCAATCTTGCTTCGCAAAAGCTGCTGTTAGATGCAGGGTTTAAGCAAGAAGCGATATTGCAACGCGCCATTTTTAAAAATGGACGGTTTTACGATAGCCATATTTTTGCCATTTTGAGGTAGCTCTGCGATGGTGATTTTAGTACCCGCAAAGCGCTGAGTGGTTTCCATTGATACGGATTTTTATTTTACTGCTTTATTCGCGGCAACGCCTTCAATCACCCCTGCGGCTGCAAGGTTCATCAATCGACGAAACCTCGGACATTCCAAATGACTCGGTGCTGTGCAAGCAGCTGCATGGTGCAGACCATCACGCATTGCTTCTAATTTTTTGATTGTTTCATCTAATTCGTTCGCTTTTTTAAGTAGTAGATCGCGATCTATATCAGGCTTTGCATTGGTTCCTAATATCCCAGAAATTTCTTCCAGCGAAAAACCTGCTGCGCGGCCTAGTGCGATTAATTCAAGGCGCTCTAGTACGTTTGAGCTAAATACGCGACGTATACCTTGTCGACCAATAGATTTGATAAGGCCTTTTTCTTCATAAAAGCGCAGTGTTGATGCCGACACTCCTGACTTTTTGGCGACCTGAGATATTTCCATACTTTTTCCCAAAGGAATGCTTGACTTAAAGTTAACTTGAAGTTGTAGGCTAGCATCTCATGTTAATTGAAACTAGTTATTGAGAGTGAATATGGAAAGTATTGTTTTTATCTTGCTGATAGGTATTGGAGCTACTTTAGTGATGGATTTATGGGCCTTGTTGAGAAAGCAATTGTTTGGTATTTCCCCTACCAATTGGGGCATGGTGGGGCGCTGGATAGGGCACATGAGAAAAGGGCAGTTACGTCATACTTCTATTTCAAGTGCCCATGCTGTTCACGGGGAAAGTACTATTGGGTGGACAGCCCATTACCTAATTGGAATTGCCTATGCAGCACTGCTTATTTTCATATGCGGAGAGTCTTGGTTGTTCGAACCGACGCTAGGTCCAGCAGTGGCGCTCGGTATCGCTACGGTCGTTGCACCGTTCTTTATATTGCAGCCAGGTATGGGCGCTGGTATTGCCGCATCGAAAACGCCTAACCCTAATACCGCTCGGTTACACAGTATTATTAATCACGTCGTATTTGGCGTTGGGCTGTACCTTTCGGCTTTGTTAATTAGGCCTTTACTATCAATATGGCTATAAACGACTAATGATGACTTGAGTGAACTTCAGCTTATAATGGCAAGAAAGCAGCGTGCATTTATAAGAAGATAGGATGAAAATTTCACTGGAAGAAATAAACAAATCTAACTATGAGCAGGTTTGTGACTTGGATGTGGCTGATGATCAACAAGCGTTTGTAGCGTGCAATATGTGGTCGTTGGTAGAGTCTTTCTACAACGAGAACCATACCTGCAAAGCCATTTATTGCAACGACCAGCCCGTAGGGTTCTTGATGTGGGTTCAGGAAACGCCAACCAAAGTGTCCATTTGGCGCTTTATGATTGATGAGAGCCATCAGAATAATGGAATTGGCAGAGTTGCTTTATCTCAAGCTATCACGCTTATAAAGCAAACTTCTGAGCTCAAACAGATAGAGATATGCTATAACCCCAAAAATCCTGTCGCCAAAGCCTTCTATTCAAGCTTTGGTTTCGAAGAGGTGGGGTTAGATGAAGATGGCGAAGACATGCTTGCTGTTATTGCCATTTAGCCACGACTTAAATTTAAAGCAGCGAAATGCGAGGGATCTCAAGATATGGACGTCATAGATATTAAGACTTTTATTCCAAGCAAAAACTACGATATTTCTAAAGCATTTTATTCTGAGATTGGATTTAATGCTTCATACGTAAATGAAGACCTAACACTGTTTGAGAATGGTGATTGTCTCTTCTTTCTTCAGCGCTTTTATAATCCTGAATTGGCGAATAACTTTATGCTACAAATATGTGTAGCAGACATTCAGGACGCTTTTGATTTGTGCTCACGCTCGTTACATAAAACGAAAATTTCATCAATTGAGCAACAACATTGGGGAAGTGTTTTCTATCTATGGGGCCCGTCGGGCGAACTACTTCACATTACCGAATTAGGTAGCTTTTGCGAAAACGAGGGGCGGAATGACGAATGATGCATACGAATTACACCGTTAAAGAAAGTCCTCCGTCAGCTGAAGACTTTGCCAGTCTGAGAAAATTGATTGGATGGAGTAACCCGTGTTTATCGGTTGTTCAAAAAAGTATTGATGCCTCGTTGTTTTGGGCAACAATTTACCTCGACAGCAACCTTGTAGGCTGTGGTCGGGTGATTGGCGATGGCGCAATGTATTTTTATATTCAAGACGTCATTATTCATCCAGGACATCAGAATAAAGGCTTGGGATCGAAAATAATGAACACGTTGATTGCACATTTGGAGTCTTGCTGCGCACCTGGCGCAACCATTGGCTTGTTGGCTGCGCATGGTAAGGAAAGTTTTTATCTTAAATTCGGTTTTGAACCTCGTGACGGTGAAAGTTTAGGTTTAGGCATGTGCAGGTTTATTTAGCTAATTGGTCATTAACGCGGCATGAGAGTCCCGGGAGTTCTCAAGTTTTTTAATCACTTGGCATTGTGATCATTGCCTATTTAATTATCGGCAGCTTTCTGTCCTAAGGCGGCAAGTCGCCTCCGCTTTTCATGAATTGGATGGCGATGGATATTAAATTCCTTCAGCACTGAAAAACTATATCTCCCTGAAATTAGCCGCCTTATCTAACACGCTTAAAAGTAGCGTTCTCAATGCTACTTGTAGTCTCTCTTTGGTGTGAATTTTGCAAAAGCCTGTCTAAAGACACTGAAAATGTCGGTTTGCGTAGTAGCTGATCACTGTTTTTCGATGAGTTTTTGCTTCTTTCCGATAGAAATTTGACGTTTTTCACTGGACATGTGTAATGAAAAGTATGACAAAACCTGTCTCTCACGCTTTGCTGACAGAAAATGGTCGCTTAGTCGCGAAAGCCTTGGCATATACCGCGCTTCTCTTGGGCTTACTCTCTGGTTGCTCTTCATCTGACGAACCTAAGAGTCAATTTGCGCAAACCGATGCCAGCGACGTATCGGCATTGGGGAATGTGGAATACCATACCTATATGTTGGCAAACGAACTTTTTGCTGATGTGGGTCCAGCACGTCAGTCTCGCTATGCGGTAGTTGGCTTTGTACCTGCCGATACTATGAAATACAGTGCCGATCACCAACATCCGCTAATGTTGTTGGGCCATCAACTTGAACAGGGAATGATTACTGAGGCCACGAAAAGAGGCTTTTCTACTCAAGAATTTAAGCTTTCGAACGATATAATTGTTAGTAACGAAAGCGACAGAGTATTAACCCGCGATATCGACCAGCTTTCCAACATTGAGCGCGTCGATTTTTATATAACCGGCACTATGGTGTATCAAGAGTCTGGCGCGGTGGTTAACGCTCGAATTATCAACGCTAGAAATAAAAACATTGTCGCTGCAGCAACACGCTTTTTCCCTGCCGAACTGTTTTGGCGCGAAGAACAAGTAACCACCAGAAACGGCAAGTTATACAGAACTGAAGGTACGAGGTAACCCCATGAAAAGACGAAATCAATACGCGGCGCTTTCGCTTTGTGCTTCACTGCTAAGCGTCAGCGGGTGCTCTATGATGATGGGGGAAGAAGAGGTAGCCGAACAAGCGCCTCAGCGCCCGGCCATGAACGTGATTGATATTACTGCCGCCGACCGCGCTCCCTCAAAGCCAGTTGAAAATACCACTGATACCCAGTCTCAGGGTATGGACGCGTACGGCGCTATCGGTCAACCTCCTTTGTATTCGAGTGTACAGGGCGCGTATAAAGGTCGACCTCTAACCAAGCATATTGGCGACTATGTGAAGAACATGGCGCAAGACTTAATTGCCAATATGGAATATGTGAATAACAAGACACCTATTGGTGTAACCCATTTCGCACTGCTAGATACTGACTTGCAGAAAACAGATTTGCTTGGTCGTCAGATGGCGGAATCTTTTGTTCACGAACTGCATAAATTCCGCGTGCCGGTTATCGACTTCAAAGCCACTGAATATATTCGCATTACTGACGATGGCGATTTTGTATTAAGCCGAGACTATCTGGAATTGAGCAGCAGCCTTCCTATTGAATACGTGTTAACGGGAACGATGACAAAGCACCAAGGTGGCGTGTTAGTTAACGCTCGTATTTTGGGCATGGAGTCGCGCGCAGTTGTGGCAACTGCGCAAATGTTAGTGCCGTTCTACGTAGTAGATGCACTTATTCCAAGTGACGGTAGCCAGCAAAACGGTATGCGCGATGGCGTTAAGCTAAGTCGCGGCTAGGAGTTTCAGCATGGTGTATACAAAGAAGCTTGTGTCAAGCAGTTGGGCAGCCGTTGGCGTAATGCTGAGTGTATGTATGACAGGGTGCACTAGCACAGAGTCTATTGGCTCATTTTGGCTAGGTGAAGACGGTGAAATTACTCATCACGCCGAGCCAGTACCTGTACCAAGCCGTTCAGGGCTGGAGTACTCACCAGATTCTCGCGATAGACAATATCAACAGCACGTGGAAGTCGAACCCGGCTATAAAGACCCACTACACCATGGCTATTCCCCTTCACAAACGCACAAGCGCTTAAATGATTACGCCTCGCAACTTGCGATGGAGTTAATGGACAATGCAACCCGTCTTACGCAGCAAGATATGGTGGGTGTGGCGAGTTTTGTGAGGCTTAATCAGTCGTTGAGCGACAGCACCGTGTTAGGCAATCAGCTTTCAGAGTATCTAATAGCCGAGCTACAAGACTTTGGGTTAGCGGTTGTCGACTTTAAGCTTGCAGGTGGCATTACCGTAACGCCAATTGGCGATTTCGTACTTACTCGAGATGGTACTGCACTCGCTAAACAGGTTGAAATGGACCATGTTGTAACAGGCACTATCATTGAAGATGACAGAGGCGTCCGCGTAAACGCCCGTATCGTGTCGCTGGAAAATAAACAAGTGGTGGCAAGCGCCAACGTATACATTCCTGCGTTTATCGTGATGGATTTAAATAAAATGGCTAGCGTAAACTAGCCATTTACTTCCACTGGGCTCTGTTTTTTCAAAGCGAATTCCTTTCATGTTCGCTTTAAATCCTCTAAACGTCCGATCTTTTGTGTCTAGGCACAGTAGAAGTTTCACAAAGACCTCTCCGTTTATTAACCCTGACTTCTTATTGCTTCGCGAGTCATAAAGCGGCTTGTGTTTACAGCATTAAGCAGATCGTTGCTTAAAGGTAGCGGCTCCTTACATAGACTGCTCACCAAGACCTCTGCCATTAAAGGCGCTGTGGTTAACCCTCGCGACCCTAAGCAAGTAAGGGTGGAAACTACGCTGCTTGGTAACACTGGCGCGCTAGTCAACGGTTTGCCCACGCCTAGCATAGTGTAGTGTTCTTTTAATGAGTCAAAATTATGTAGTGCACCGACAACAGGTTGGTGGTCGGGTGAACCTAAACGCGTAGCCGCTCTGGCTTTACCGTCATGTTGTAATGCTTGCACGATGTCGGTGTTTGCCAGCGCCTGTTCGTGTGTGGCGAGGTTCATTTCAGTTTCGTCACTTCTCACATCGGTACTTAAGTCGTTTTTAACGTAGGTTGAACCTAACGCGTGCCGACCTTCGAATACAGGTGTCATATAGCCTTTGTGACACAACACAGTGTTAAGCTGTTCAATTGGCATTTGGGTGGGAATAGCTTCAACCTGGCCGCGAACAGGGCGAAGGGACAGGCTGTCAAAATCGCTAGCGTTTACCGCACCTGCTCCAAGGGCAAGGATAAGGTGATCGGCAGTAATAACTTCTTCATTCTCAACGCTATCTAAATTAAAACGAATTTGCACCTGCTGCTTTGTTGTCTCAACTGCTTCATGAGATACATAAGTATGATTGGGTTTCAGCGTGAGTTTGCCACTTTGAAGTGCTTCTTCAATCATGGCAGTAACTAGCTGCGGAGGAGAAAGCCAACCACCGAGGCCAATGTATAAGCCAGAGTAGGGAAGAGCTAGGTTAGCGATATCGCTCACTTCTTTGCTGTTCACCGGCTTAATCAAAGCTTCAGGCCATACGTCGGCTGCTGCCAGTTTATTTTGACGTTCTGCTACCTTGTCGTTAAAGCTTAGTTGAATAACGCCACAGAAATCGTGGGCAACGTCGGCTAGGCCACAGACTTTTGCATGTTCAACAGTATGGTCGTAGGCTTGTCTAGCATACAAAAAACTGTGCGCCTGAATGCGGCTGGCAATACTTGCTTCGCTATGGAGCTGCGGATAAAAGCCGCCTTGCGGGTTGCCAGAAGCGCCGCTTGCAAGGGTGTCACCATCAAAATACAAAGTAGTGCAAATGCCGCGTTTTACTAAAGCCAGGCATGCCGTAGCTGCTGCAAGGCCGGAGCCTACTACTGCGACTTTGCTTGTTTTATCTAAACTGCCGTTAACGTACCTGTAATAGGGGCCAGCAGGCAGGCGAAGTTTATGCTGCACATTCTCATGGTCTTGGTCAAAAACGCCGGTCAACATGTCGCGCTTACGGCCAAAACCGTTGCGTTTTTTAATGGTAAAACCCACACCAGCTAGCCCACGTTTTACGATGCCTGCGGCGGTAAAGGTTCCAAATGTTGTACCTGTTTTTGACAAGCGAGCCATTTGGCTAAACAGAGCATCGGTCCACATATCAGGGTTTTTGCTTGGTGCAAAACCATCTAAAAACCAGGCATCGATGAGGCCATTTACAGGGGAATGCCACTGAGGTAGAAGTTCGTGAACATCACCAATCCACAAGTCGAGTGTGGTTGAATGGTTATCAAAATGAAGGCGATGACAACCTTCTAGGCCCATGGGGTAAAGTGAGGCGAGTGCTTGCGCTTCGTCTTTAAGAGCAGGAAAAGCTTCTAGCGCACGCTGCATATCCTGTTGAGGCAGTGGAAACTTTTCCGTGGTAATAAAATACAGGCGCTTTAACGGATGATCAGGGTTCGCTGCTCTAAATTCGTTAAAGGCACGCATGGCGACCAAAAAGTTCAGCCCAGTTCCAAAACCTGTTTCGGCGATGACAAAAGTAGGGTTGCGCCACTGTTGCCAGCGCTCAGCAAGGTCGTTGCCTGCAACAAAAACGTGTTGGGTTTCATCAATTCCGCTGTCGTTAGAAAAATAAACGTCGTCAAAATGGTCGGCGACAGGCGTACCGCTCTCATTAAAATGAACCTGTGCATGCTTAGATTTCACTGTTTATTTTTCTCCGTTTATGTCGTTTCTGTGTTGGCACTTTGAATTGGTAGCAGTTTTCACTACTTCAATAGCTTGCCCATCCGATGCTTGTTTTGAAACGTCAGAGCTAGCCTGCCTTTTAGATAAACAAGACACTTCTGCGAGTGTTGAAAAGTGCGGGATTACTTTACTGGTCACGAGCTGTGCGCCAAGCATACCGCCAATGGTGCTCCAAGAACCATTAACGTTAATTAACCCGCGGTGATCCATTGTAGGCACTTCAGCATCTGTTTTTAATATAACCCAGGTTTCTTCCGCAATATCAAAGATCCAGATGGCGTCATCTGCAGTTGAAGGCTCGCCGTTATAGCCAATGCCATTGTAGTTGTACGGATTAGTCGAGCCGCCAACAAAATAGATTTTACTGGTGTCCTTATCGCCCGCTGCCGCCATGCGATAGCGTGCAGTACCCGTTGGATGGTCAAGCGTACGCCAATCAATTTTGAATGGATTTTCCTTGTCAATTTCACCTTTAAAGCAGGCTGTTTCTGGCGCGAAGCTGCGGCGTTTATCGCTGTGAGGTGTTACTGATACGCCGTCACAAATTACCATAGTGCTGTTAACGATGCCGCCAGCTTGCCCGAATACCGGATTGCCAAGAAAAGGGCTCGCCTGTTGCCATTGGCCGGTTTGCGTATCGTAAACCTGCACAAGATTTACGTTGCCATCGTTGTGCCAGCCAGAAACTAAGTACACGTAACGGTCTTGGTAGACTAAAGCAGTTGCATCATCAACAGGGACGGGCATAGGCGTTAATAGCGTATATTCCCCAGTTACAGGAGCGTATTTATATACATCTGGCGTACTAATTTCATTGTGATCTTCATCAACCGTGTAACCGCCAAAAATATAAACGCTGTCATTAACGCCCACTGCTACGGAAGCCAAACGACCTTTTAGTGCAAGGCTGGATGGAACTGGGGGAAGGTCTTGCCACTGCAAAGGTTTATCTTTGCTATCAATAGGAAGCTGCCAAGCACGGTTGTGCACGTCTTTATGGGTTTTGCCTTTGCCCAGTCCCATAAAACTAAATACATATTGTGTGTCGTCTATGGTTACAGAAGCTACGGCATTGTTTGAAACTGGCTCTGGTAGCGCGGGGAGGGCGATAGGCGTAGCTGTTGCTGAGACAGTCGCTGCAGAAGCAATGATAAAGGCAGCCACCATGAAAGAAAGTCGGGGTGCCGCACTTTGGAATATACGTAGAGCAAGAGGTCTTAGCTTTTTTAATAACACAGCAATCTTCAGGTTTATCTAAATTTCGAACGTTTGGCCGCGTATTCTACCTGTCACCTTTTTGTTTTTCCGCAAAAGTTTGTGCCTGCTTAAAACTCTTCTTTTCATATTGCTTCTGCAAATAACAATCTATCAGTAAAAACAATACGTTTATTTAATTGTTGTTGTAAATATTTTGTTAAATTTAGCGCTAAGTCTATTGAAGATAGTTCAGGGAGAAGGTATGGCGGGCGTGTTTCACCAATGTGGTCAAAGCATTTGCAAACGCACTAGAGACGAAATGGATGATCGTGCACGTATCATAGCACGTGCACTTGCTGAGCAAGGTGTGTGCGATAACGATGTGGTAGCTATTTTTATGCGAAACCATGTCGATATATTTGAAATAGTTGAGGCATGCCGATATGTGGGTTCGCGCTATGTTCTGCTTAATTGGCACAGCCCTGTTGCCGAACTTCTGCCTATTTTAGACGACTGCAGCGCTAAAGTGCTGTTCGCTCATCGCGATTTATTAAAGGGGGAGAATGACCGCCAAACCTTATTACAAGTTTCCACCTTGTCAGTGATATACACGATTAAAACGCCGGAAAGCATTTTAGAGCGCTATCATTTAACAGATAATTCACTGTTAGCATCAGAGGCGAAAACTGGGGAACAGTACCAGTGTCTTGATACGCTATTAGCTGCCCCAAACGCAACGCGCCACGATGAACCGCCAAAACGCTTTAAGGGCATGTTTCCCTACACATCTGGCAGCACCGGAAAACCCAAAGGTATTAAGCGAGATGAAGACCTAACGCGGCCAGACCCTTATTTAATATTTAAAGGGCTGTCTGAAGCGTTAATGCAGCTATCAATAGGTGATCGCTTTTTCGTCTCGGCACCGCTTTATCACAGTGCACCACACGCGCTTACGCTCTGCTGTTTAGCAGCGGGTAATATTGATGTATACATTGAGCCTCAATTCGACCCCGAACGCTTTTTACAAGACATAGAGCGGTTTAAGCTGACTCACGCCTATATTGTTCCCACTATGATGGTGAGGCTACTTAAACTACCCGAGTCGATAAGAAGCAAATACGACACTTCAAGTTTGCGATTTGCCTTATCAACCGGGTCCGCACTGCCAAGCGATGTGAAAGAAGCAATGATTAACTGGTTTGGTCCAATTTTCTATGAATCTTATGGTGCTAGTGAATTAGGCTTTATGACCCTAATTTCATCTCAAGAAGCATTAGATAAGCCAAATTCTGTGGGTAAGCCCATTCCCGGTGCCGCGATTAAAATACTGAGCGACGATAAAGAGGAGTGCGAAGTAGGTGGTGTTGGCGTTATATATGCGCACCTTTCCATGTTCGCGCCATTCAAATATACCAATACTACGGGCACGCAAAGCGACTTACATGTTGGTGAATTCACGACATTAGGCGATATGGGTTATGTGGACGAAGATGGCTACTTATATATTTGCGATAGGAAAAAAGACATGATCATCTCAGGTGGCGCCAATATATTTCCTGCTGAAATAGAAAGCGTCATCATCGAAATGCTTGAGGTTGCAGACTGTGCGGTATTCGGTGTGCCTGATGCTGAGTATGGTGAAAAAGTGGTGGTGGCTGTTCAATGCTCACCCGGCAATGCGCTGTCGATTGATGCGCTACATGGGTATTTAGATGGCAAACTGGCGCGGTTCAAGTGGCCTAAAATGTTGCAAATACTCGATGCCCTGCCTAGAGAAGATACGGGTAAAATATTTAAGAACAAACTTAGAGCTCACTTTTGTCAATAAAAGAAACCGCTAAAGCTATTTTGAAGGTTTTATGAAGGTATAAATTAACGCTGGTCATGACCCTGTGCATTCGTGCTACATTGGAAATATTCTGAACAAGAAAGCTTAGACAAAGACGGCAGAAACGAAAAAGAAGGGAAGTGGGAAACTACCTGTTTATACACACAAGCCCAGAATTGAAACAGGTATTGCAACGCTGAAGTTTGGATAATTTGAGTATGGCAATTGGCAGAGCAGACCACTTTACCATTCAAAATCGTTACCATAAGCCGCAACAACGCAAAGGGTAAACTATGAGAAGAGCAGTTATCACCGGTCTTGGTATCGTATCAAGCATCGGCGTAAATAAAGAAGACGTACTTGCTTCACTTAAAGCGGGTAAGTCTGGAATTACATTTTCGGAACAGTTCGCCGAAATGGGCCTTCGCAGCCAAGTTTGGGGCAACATCGACATCGATTTGAAAGACCATATTGACCGTAAAGCTATGCGCTTTATGGGCGATGCGGCAGGCTACGCATACGTGGCGATGCAACAAGCCATTGCAGACTCTGGTTTAGAAGAAAGCGACATTTCAAACGAGCGCACGGGTATTATTGCTGGCTCAGGTGGCGCGTCTTCTGAAAACCAAGTGCTTTCTGCTGATATTCTTCGCGAAAAGGGCGTTAAGCGTGTTGGTCCATATATGGTTCCCCGCTGTATGGCATCTACGGTATCGGCTTGCTTAGCGACACCGTTTAAAATTCGTGGCGTGAACTATTCAATTGCCTCTGCGTGTGCAACTAGTGCCCACTGTATTGGTAATGCGCTAGAGCTTATTCAGCTTGGTAAGCAAGACGTAGTATTCGCCGGTGGCGGTGAAGAATTACATTGGTCACTATCAAGCCAATTCGACGCTATGGGCGCACTAAGCTCTAAATATAACGACAATCCTGCTGTGGCATCACGTACTTATGACGCAGCACGCGACGGCTTTGTAAGTTCAGGCGGCGGCGGTATGGTTGTTGTTGAAGAACTTGAGCACGCGCTTGCACGCGGCGCAAAAATCTACGGCGAAGTAGTAGGTTACGGCGCTACATCAGACGGTTTCGACATGGTTGCGCCGTCGGGTGAAGGCGCAATTCGCTGTATGAAAATGGCAATGCAAAATATCGATGCTCCAATCGATTACTTGAATACCCACGGCACATCTACGCCTGTAGGTGACGTGAAGGAACTTGCGGCGATTCAAGAAGTGTTTGGCCAAGCGGGCGTACCTATTAGTGCAACCAAGTCACTGACAGGTCACGCACTAGGAGCTGCGGGTGTAAACGAAGCTATTTACAGCTTGTTGATGATGGAGCATAACTTTATTGCGCCATCAATTAACATCGACACACTGGACGACGCGGCACAAGGGCTAGATATTGTTACCCAAGCACGTGAAGCAACGTTAAACACTATTATGTCTAACAGCTTTGGCTTCGGCGGCACTAACGCAACGCTTGTTATGCAGCGTTATAACGGTTAATTAAAACCGCTTGAACCAGTAAGCTTTTTAGCTTCAGTTAAGAGTTTCAAAAAAGACAAAAGGGCGTAAACCTGAGCACCGTGGGTGCTTGTGTTTACGCCCTTTTTTGTTGCTGTTTTTTTGATTAAACCTGCGGTTTTAGAAGAGGCCGCATAAGTGATTGTAATTTGAGGCTTTCTACGTATTGCAGTCATTGACACATTTGTGATCACGCGGTGACAAAGAGTGAATTGTGGTCTAATTGTTTTAGCATGTTTGTTTTAGCCAACTTTACTTGTGGGGAAAAGCAGATTTTGGGATAGTTTGAAAAAAGCAATTTGATGGAATCAGAATGGAGACTTCTCACAAGGAATTAATAAACCTCATCGATCTGTGTCGTTTGGACGAACACTTTAAATCATCAGTAAGTCCAATGTTTGCGTGGCGGGATTGGCTTATAAGAGAAGGTTTCTCAAAACATACTATAAAACTAATGGATATTCTCCAAGAGGATTACTCTGAAGTTTTTGAAAGGAGTTGGGGGACACCTAATAGCCATAAATCAGTATCGCCTTTCGACCTTGCAAAGTGGTTGTGTACCAAAGCTAACAATGTCGGAGCAAAGGTCTCACTTCAATTATTTCTCGATTTTATAGAAAAACCCATAGTGCCTCTATACGTTATATCGTTAGTCGAGGGAGTAATGCCCAGTGAAACATACTATTTTGATAAGAGAACGTACTTATGTACATTTGAAGGGTTACCTGAAGGCGTACGTGAAAGGATGAACCTATGTTGGCGCGGTGAGTCGAGGGATTTTCATGGTGAGGTACCTGCTTACATTGTGACGAGAGTCGAGTGCAATGTTTTAAATTTTAGCAGTTACGAAGGCACTGAGAGTGTTACACAAGATCAGCTTTTTGAGATAAGTCAGAGTCATCTTTTAAAGTCTTTTTTTCTGTCACTTTTTACAAGAAAGGTGGCGGCTTGTATAAAGAAGGAGTGGTGCGTGTTTGAAGAATCGACCCCCTGCTCAGGTTTTATAGATAGCAATGAAACAACATTTTTGCAGGTTGAAAGACCATTTTACTCAGAAACACTCCAATTGATTGATAAGAACTGTTTGCAGATATTGCTTGAAAAGTTTGAGAGGCTGCCAGAAGCGACTCAGGGCTCAATAGAACTAGCAATTAAACGCAAAACATCAGCTATGAATGTTAACGATACCGTTGATGCTGCTATAGACTTAGGAATGTGCGCAGAGTCTATCTTGACCAAAAGTGAGAGCTCAGAACAACTTTCCCTTCAAGTGCGCCTTTTAGGCTCAAGATTATCTTCAGATGTCTATGAAGAAAGGGTACAGAATTATAATCAACTCAAAGCATTTTACAGTATCCGTTCTGATGCGGTACATAATGCCAAAATTAAAGACGAGTACAAGGTGAGGGACATAGGTAAAATTGAGCCAAAACGAATTCTAAATGAGACTTCAAAAATACTCTCACTCTGTATTTTGGAAATTATTGAGCTTGGTGGGATAAGTGATCTCGATAAAGAGTTAATTTTACTTCGATAATTATGATTACCAACAGACTCTATAGATTACTACTAGCGATTTTTTTTACCGTCTTTTCCTTGTCTTGAGCAGACCTCAAAGATGCAGTCGAATGTAGGTCCTCAACATATCCCATCAGGTGCAAATCCATATACGATTTAGTAAAACCGTAAGCTCACGTTGGTAGTAGTGGACATCTGTTGTGTCATTACTAGGTTTTCAGAAAATGTTCAGAAGACGTTTCGCTACGTAATTCTCGTATTAGTTAAAGGCTTTCGGCTAATGTTTGGATAGCTTCAATAACAATTTCAGGCTGCATTTTGTGAATGGAATGCTGACGCGCCCCTGAAAAAATAATTGTGCTATTGGTAGAGCGCGTGGCAATGTTTTCTTGCAAGGTCGCCCATACCAGGTCTCTAGCTTTCGTGTTATCTATTTCAGAAGACGCTTTATTTCGCGCAATAACCACCAAGGGCATATCGCCATAGTTAGGCGTTAACTCATTTAATTCGCTAAGGCTTCTTGGAAAGTATTCGGCTTCATCTAAGCTGGTATATTGATGTTTGGTTGTACTTTTTTTAGCTTTTTCTTCTGGGTTAATGTTGGAAAGGTACAACCTGGGAATACCGACAGGGGCTGCCCACATTCCAAATTTGAAAAGGTATTTTTGAAGATAATTCGTTTGAGGCATCTCCTCTATCTGATCTTCATGGGCAGAGTCTACCAACACCAAAGCGGCTATATATTCAGGATAGGTAAGGGCATAGCGCTGCATGTTAACCCCACCAAATGAATGGCCTACAAGGATAATTGGTCCAGTAATATCTTTGTCTTTTAGAACCGAGTGAAGTTCAGCGACAATGACTTTACTGTCTCTATCGTGCGGGCTTTCCTCACTCCACCCAAGTCCAGCTCTGTCATAGGTAATAACCCGAGAAAACTGTGAGACTTCCTCTGCTACTTTGTTCCAGACTGATGAGTCATCACCCATACCAGCATCAAAAATTACGGTAACTTTTCCTGTTCCAATGTCCTCGACATACAGGCTATAGTCACCGATATCTATCATTTCTCCACGCTTGTCAAAAGAGGTGGAATCGACATAGCTTGAATATGACTGATATAGAAAACCGACTAATAAAAGCAAAACTATGCTGGCAGATAAAATTTTCAACGCGAACTTTCCTTTTCTTTGCGTTTCCACGACTTTATTAATATTCCACAAGTTCTTTAGCAATTCAGCTAGTTATTTCGGTTAAATAAACTGATAACGACTAAACAAGGTATCTGGCTCGGGAATAGTGATTTTCCCGTAATGCCGTTTTACCAAACCTTCTTGTTGAAGTTCACCTAATAACTGGTTCACCGTTTGCCTACTGCTATTTATCATTTGCGCTAAAGATTCTTGCGAAAGGGTAAGTGTAATCGCGTTATGTTTGGGCAAATGCTGACCGTAACTGGTGGTAAGCATTAAAAGCCGTTTTACCAGCTGGTGCTTAAGGCTAAGCCCTGCGCTTGAGTCAATAAACTGAAAAGCGCTGCGCACTCGCGTGCATAAAAGGCGAGTAAAATGCGGGTAGAGTTCAGGATATTGCTCAAGCAGTGCTTTAAACGCGTTCTTTTGAATAATCGCCACCGTGCAATTTGTCTCACAGAAGTTGTCGTGAGTACGAGGGAGGTCGTCAAACATCGATATCTCACCAAACCAGGTGCCGGGGCCCAGTAGCGCAAATAGCATTTCGCGACCATCCACGCCCACAGTGACAACTCTTAAACGGCCTTCGCATACGCCGTAAAAACCGACACCGTCTTCACCTTTGGCATGCAGTTGCTGCCCGGCTTTTAGGTGTTTTAGGCGCATCTTGTCGAACATGGCTTCCTGCAAATAGGGTGGGATCGCGCCAAACCAAGTAGAGCTAGCGAGAACAGGTTTAAACTTTTCCATTTAACAAATTTCTTACAATGTCGTATATCCGACAGTGTATAGCAATTACTGCGCGTAATGTAGGCGGTAAGAAAAAGTAAGTGGAAGTTTCATTGAAACGCTCAAGGTATCGAGCCTTCCACCTAGGGCTCACCCGCCTCAAATGAAATTAATTTGTACGTTAAAAGAGTAAAGCTATGACAGATTCAGTAAAGTCGAAAGTTAGCAGTGAAGAATGGCAAACCCGTGTTGATCTAGCCGCATGTTATCGTGCAGTCGCTATGTATGGTTGGGACGACCTTATTTTTACTCACATTTCTGCTCGTGTTCCTGGGCCTGACCACCATTTCTTGATTAATCCCTACGGTTTAATGTTTGATGAAGTTACTGCATCAAGCTTGGTTAAAGTTGATCTTCACGGTAACAAAGTAATGGAAAGTGAATACGACATTAACCCGGCAGGTTTTACTATTCATAGCGCTGTTCATGAGGCTAGAGACGATGCCAAATGTGTGTTGCATTTGCACACAGCAGAAGGCGTGGCGGTATCCATTTTAGAAGAAGGGTTGCAGCCATACTCGCAACAGTCGCTTTTTCCGCTGGCGTCGCTTTCCTATCATGCCTACGAAGGCGTGGCGTTAAACCCAGAAGAAAAAGCACGGCTGGTTCGCGACCTAGGCAATACCCAATTTATGATTTTGCGCAATCACGGGCTTTTAACCTGTGCTGACAATATTCCCGATGCATTCTTGTTTATGTTTATCATGCAGCGCGCCTGTGAAATTCAGTTAAAAGCGCAGGCCACAGGCAAACCGCTTATTCCAATTCATTCGGCAATTTTAGATGGCATTCGTACACAGGCCGATCAAGTCACCCGGCAGGCTGGTGGCTCGTTAGCTTGGCCGGGTATTAAACGACGTGTTGAACGCCGTTTCCCTGGTTACGACAAGTAACTATTTAAAGTTAACGTTATCCAATACCACGATCGCAAAGGATGAGGTGGACAAAAAACGAGAGCTTAAGCGCTTTGCTTTAAGCGCTCCCGTTTTAAAAGATTGTATGAACTTCGGCCGTCTCTCTTATACTGCGGCCAAACGTTCATCAAAATGACGTAAATTAAACAAATCACCGACAAGATAAATCGGGGGCGCTGGGTTACTAAAAGCCTAAGTTAAGGTACACTTAGCGCCATGAAAATACTTCTTGAAGACACCATTCCGTTTGGTACCGATTACCTTAATAGCGTAGGTGAGGTTGAATCCTATGCATGGCAATCTCTTGTGCCTGAAATGCTGCGCGATGTAGATATTCTTGCGTTGCGTTCTACCACCAAGGTTACCCCTGAACTGCTGACCAGCGCTAACAAGCTTAAGTTTGTTACTACGGCAACAGCGGGGACCAATCATCTAGATAAAACGCATTTAGATAGGGTGGGAATTATGCATAGCAGTGCAGCAGGCTGTAATGCCGTAGCGGTTGCCGAGTACGTGTTGAGTGTTTTGCTGCACGCGCAAAAAGCCCAAAAGCTCGATTTATATAATGCGACAGTGGGAATAGTAGGTGCTGGTAATGTGGGAACTGCATTATCAAGAATTTTAATGGCAATTGGCGTTAAACACTGTCTGTATGACCCACCGCTACAGCAAGCGCTAGCAAAATCTGGTAAGAAGGAGCATAACGGTCAGTCATTTGTAGACTTAGCGCAAATAGCAAAGTGCGATGTTATCTCGCTTCACGTGCCTTTTATTAAAGGCGGCGAATATCCTACATATCAGATGATAGACGAAGCGTTTCTGGAAGGATTAACGTCAAACCAGCTGCTTATAAATGCATGCCGGGGTGAGGTTATTGATGAAGTGGCACTACTTAGCGTACTTCGAGGTGAAAAACCGCCAACGGTGGTACTCGACGTATTCGACAATGAGCCTGCCATAAATACAGCATTATTTGACTATGTTTGGTTCGTTACACCACATATCGCGGGGCACTCTGTAGAAGGCAAAGTGCGCGGTACGCAAATGATTTACGAGCAAATTTGTGACGTAGTGGGCAAAGCCCCAGACAAAGTGCTTAGCGACTTTTTAGAGAAAACCAATCCGATCAAAGTTGCGTTAAATTCGCCTGAGGCGGTGCGGTTGTCGGTTGAGGATCTCATTGCCGTATTCCACAATGTGTATGATGTAGCTATTGACGATGAGATAACGCGAAACGCGTTTGCGTCAGGCCATAATGAAACGCCAGAGACACACATAGCAAATACGTTCTCTACATTGCGCAAGCAATACAGAGTGCGTCGCGAGTGCAGCGCCTATGCGTTACACTTGCCAAAAAACACCAGTAAGCAAATCCAAGACACATTCACCAAACTGGGCTTTCACGTAAGTCTGGTTTAGTTTTTTTTACATTAGGAGCATAAAGCATTATGTCGCAAGCGTTTGACGTAGCGGTACTTGGCGCCACAGGTTTAGTGGGCCAAACCATGATTGAACTATTAGAAGAGCGAGACTTTCCGGTAAACCGTTTGTATCCGCTTGCCAGTAAACGTTCAGCAGGTAGTACCGTGTCGTTTAAAGGCGAAGACATTGAAGTATTAGATGCTGATGATTTCGACTGGTCATTAGTGCAATTTGGCTTTTTCTCAGCTGGAGGCAGCATTTCTGCAAAATTTGCTCCGCTAGCGGCAGAGGAAGGCTGTATTGTTATCGACAATACTTCAGAGTTTCGTTACGAGCCAGATATCCCACTTGTGGTGCCAGAAGTTAACGCCCATGCACTGGCAGAATTTCGCAATAGAAACATTATTGCGAACCCAAATTGCTCAACCATTCAAATGTTGGTTGCACTTAAACCTATTCAAGACGCTGTTGGTATTGACCGTATTAACGTGTGCACATACCAGTCAGTTTCTGGTGCAGGTAAAGAAGCCATGGAAGAACTGGCTAAACAAACCGCAGGTTTGCTAAACGCACGTGAAGTAAAGCCAGAGTCGTTTAGTCGCCAAATTGCCTTTAATGTCATACCTCAAATCGACGTATTCCAAGAAAACGACTACACCAAAGAAGAAATGAAAATGCTGTGGGAAACCCAAAAAATCATGGGCGATCAAAGTATTTTGGTAAACGCGACGGCTGTGCGCGTGCCGGTTTTCTACGGACATGCTGAGGCCATTCACCTTGAAACACGTTCGCCAATAGATGCGCAGCATGTTAAAGAGCTTTTAGCCGATGCGCCAGGCGTAACAGTTTACGACGGAAATGAGCAATTCCCAACGCAAGTAAGCAGCGCTAGCGGCAACGACATTGTGCATGTAGGGCGTATCAGGAATGATATTACTCATCCTTGTGGTTTAAATTTGTGGGTGGTGTCAGACAACATTCGCAAAGGTGCAGCGACAAACAGCATTCAAATTGCTGAGACACTTATTCGCGACTACTTGTAAATGCTCTACAGAGACACAGCCTCTGATTAATCGGATAAGCACAGGAAAAGGTAAACATTTTTCTGTGCTTGCCGATACGCAATGAAAGGGCAATGCCTGTTGCAATGAAGCAGCACTGTTCAACGGGATAGAAAGACAGCACTCGAAGCTACTGAATGACGGTTTTTAGCGAAAATTTGAGCATTAGAGCGCTTCAATACTACTGTCTAACTAGATCACCCTTAATAACTGGTTTATAGTTTGTAAAGTTAGGAATAGAACAACGTTAAAAACAATACTTAGTCAGATACTTAGGCGAAGGGTAAGAACTCTATAAAGCGCAAATAAATCTTACTGCTAAGTTCAAAAAGACTGTAAAACGCTGGCTTGATTATTAATGGTTTCAAGGTGGCTTAAGAATAAAAATAAAAGCCAATATTTTCTTCCGTACTGATTGGCTAGAAAATCCGCCCATACGTCTCGGGTGGTAAAGACGCTTGAGGGCATATAGGACTGCTATGAAATTGCATTTGACGGGCTTACTTTTACTAACACTTTGTTTGTCTGGCCCTATTATCACTGTAGATGCACAAGAACGCGCTACCTTCTTAAAAGGTCCCAAAGACGCAACTGATCAGTATTCGGGCCTGGAATATGGGCCCATCGACGCCAACGATACCCTATGGCGCATTGCTGAGCGCTATCGCCAAAACAATAACCTGAGCGTATATCAGGTTATGACCGCCATTTACGAGCTCAATCCAAACGCATTTGAAAACGGCAATTTAAATTTATTAGTTGATGGTGCGGTATTAAAGCTACCATCAGAGCGCTATATTGCCAGAATTGATAAGCAAAAAGCCCAGATGCGCGCTGAGCAGGATGATAGAGCATTTGCTGAATTGCTTAATAAGCCCGGCAGTAGCGTAAGAAATATCAAGCCTGCATCGCCTTTAGTCAATCAACAAGACTTGACGCAAACCCAAACTGATATTGAGCAGAAAATCACTCGCTTAGATCAGGAGCAAACCCGACAATTTGACGAACTGCGTATGCAGTTTGCAGCCTCACTGGAAAATGTTGAAGCGATTCTTAACGAAAACAGACGTTTGTACGAGCGTGTTGAGGCCGTTAATGGCGAACTAGAAACCTTGCGTGGGCAAGTCGAAGGTGATGTTAAGAGCCAACTAGATATACAAGTGGCGCTTCAGCAAGAATTGCTCGACATGATCAAGGCCGAGCAAGCGCAGCGCGAAGCAGAAAAGCAGTCTTCTTTTTTAAGCGCACTTACCAGCCCACTCAGTCTAATTATAGGCTCGGCAATTCTGTCACTATTGTTAGTTGGTGGTCTTATCATGTGGCTGCTAAAACGTAATAGTAAGCCTGACGAAGCGCCTGCGGCTGGACCTACGATTACAGCCGATAACGATGAAGTGCCGGTACCTGATTCTGACATTGGCGATCTTTCAAGTGCACTGGCCCCTGACTTTGATGATAAAGCAGAGTTGTCAGATGATGACTTGTTCAATGACGACGACCTACTTGATGACGTACTTACCTCAGATTTAGAAGACAGCCTAGATGACGAACTAGAAACCTTCGCCGACCTTGAAGACGACATGTTGGTGCCAGACGATGGCAGTGATGACTTGTTTGAAGCTGGCGATGATGAGCTTGATCAAAGTGAACTAGATAGTCTGTTTGATGACGATGACCTGTCAGATAAAGTATTAAACGAAAACGACACTGACGACCTTGAAGGCTTCGACCTGTCAGGGGATGACGACATCTTTGATGAAGATGCTGCCGATGAAAGCGAGCCAGAGACGGAAGTTGCTGACGAGGCTGCATCGACAGATGCCGATGATTTTGACATTGATGACTTGCTTGATGATGTACAAAGCCAAGACGCGGCAGAACTTGAGAGTGATGAGCTAGATGAGTCGGGCGACATAGACCCTGACGACATACTGGCTGAGGTCAATGGAACCGCTGAATCTGACAATGTTGATGAAGACGATATCGACGCGTTGCTTGCCAGCTCAGTTGATGATTTATCTGACGCTGACGAAGAAACAGAAAGTGTTTCTTCTTTGCCAACCGTAGAAGATGAGGACGATAAGCCTGAAATCAGTATTGACGATTTGCTAGAAGAGCACGGCGTTGATGCAGGTCTTACTGATGAGCTAGACAGCAATGACGACCTTATCAATGAGGATATGCTAAGCAAGCTCGACGACGAGATTAATCAGCAAAATAAAGAAATTGATAAAATCACAGACGATTTGTTAAATGAAATTGAGCAAATCGAAATGATGGGTGGCCTAGGTGAAGAAGATGACGAAGACGAGGATGATCTTGAGGAAGAAATAACAACTTCTTCGCCGTCGCCGCAGTCTATTCAGAGTCTTGATGCCATTACCGACGATTTAGACGAAATAGTCACCGACGAAATCGAAACTAACGCGGACTTCAGTGACCCTCTTTCCGATGAGCTTATTGCTGAGCTACAGGCGGAAGATGAGCTTGCTGAAGAGCCTTTAGCGGATCAAATGCCTTCAGCGGATCAACTGCCCTCAGATGATGAAGAGCTTAATGAAAGCGCTTCTAGCGAGTTACCTACTCAATCCGATGAGGAAGGTGATTTTGACGATCCGTTTACTGATGAACTACTTGCAGAGCTTGAAGCAGAGTTAGATGGCGAGCCTGAAGTTAGTCCTGAAGCTCACGATGAAGACGTAGACCTTGAAACGCCTGAAAGCGATGAAGAAGGTGCTAGCGAAGATGATTTTAGCGACCCGCTAACTGATGAGTTACTTGCTGAACTAGAAGCTGAAGAATCTAAAAGCAGTGAAGATGTAGATTTGCTGACAGACGAGCTACTTTCTGAGCTTGAGTCTGAAATAGAACCTGATGATGAAACAGATTCAGAGTTCGAACCTGAAGCTTTGAGCGAGTCAGAAGCAGAAGCTGAGCGAGAAGCTGACTTTGAAGATGAAGTAGAAGCAGAGCAAGATGCTGAGATTGAGCCTGAACTAGAAGCGGAACTTGAGTCTGAGCCGGAGCCGGAATCAGAGCTAGAATTTGAAGCTGATTCTGAATCTGAATTCGAACAGGATTTCGATTCTGAAAGAGAACAAGACCAAGAAGCAGAAGAAAAAGCTGAGCCTGAAGCCGCCTCGGAAGATGCAGTAGAGTTAGAGACGGAAGCCGAGGGTAAAACGGAGTCAGAACTAGATTCAGAGCCGGAGTTTGGCACTGAGGTAGAAGCAGAACAAGACGCTGATATTGAGCCTGAACTGGAAACGGAACTTGAGTCTGAACCAGCGACGGAGTCAGAGCTTGAATTTGAAGCTGAGCCTGAGCTTGAATCTGAATTAGAACAGGATATCGATTCTGAAACAGAACAAGACCAAGAACCAGAAGAAAAAGTTGAACCTGAAACTGAAGCTGAACCTGAAGCCGACTTGGAAGATGAAGTAGAGCTAGAGGCGGAAGCCGAAGGTGAACCAGAGTCAGAACTAGATTCAGAGCCAGAGTTTGGCACTGAAATAGAAGCAGAACAAGACGCTGAGATTGAGCCTGAACTAGAAACGGAACTTGAATCTGAGCCGGAGCCGGAATCAGAGCTAGAATTTGAAGCTGAATCTGAATCTGAAGTAGAACAGGATATTGATTCTGAAACAGAACAAGACCAGGAACCAGAAGAAAAAGTTGAACCTGAAACTGAAGTTGAACCTGAAACCGACTTGGAAGATGAAGTAGAGCTAGAGGCGGAAGCCGAAGGTGAACCAGAGTTTGGCACTGAAGTAGATGCAGAACAAGACACTGAGATTGAGCCTGAATTAGAGGCGGAACTTGAATCTGAGCCAGAGCCAGAATCAGAGCTAGAATTCGAAGCTGAGCCTGAAACCGACTCGGAAGATGAAGTAGAGCTAGAAACGGAAGCCGAGGCAGAACTACAGCCAGAAACAGGCTTAGAGCCAGAGCTCGACGCTGTCGATGAAGACGCTGAAGAAAAGGCAGGGCAAACGTCAGACGATCCACTAGATGACGCTATTGAAGCGTTTGAAAGACAGATGATGGATGATATTCCTTCGTTCAGTCAGATGGATACGGAAGAGCCATCAGCGCAGGAAAAGCCCTCAGCGCCAACAGAGCCAGCGGAAGATGCTTCAGCAGAAGACAGTGATGAATACGACGACAGCCTGTTAAACGCTGCGTATGACGAAGTAGAAAGCTTTGAATTAGAGCAAGAAATTGACGGTGTAGTAGACGGTGAAGATGAAGGTGACGAAATATCATCAGAATCTAGTTCTGCTGAAGAATCGAGTTCACCTGAAGAAACTGATTTAAACCAAAGCGATTCAGATAAGAACAGCGAAGAAGACTTTAACGAACTTGACGATGTTCCTGGCCTTGACGACTGGCTGTCTGCTTCCGATGACGACGATCATGTAGACGACAACGAGATTCTTGACGATCTTGACAGTGCGGAATTCGATGAGCTTCTTCAAAGTCTTGAGTCAGACGCTATTGTTGATACAAGTGATGTCGACACCAGTGAAATTGAAAGTGATGACGACGGTCAGGATCCAGAAGCATCTTCAGCAGAGAGTGAAGATACTTTCGAACTTGAGCAGGAAGATGATGAAGCCACATTCGAGTTAGAAGGGAGTGACGACAACCTTGGATTCGACGAAAGCGATGATACGTTTGAACTAGACGAAGAAGATGAAACCTTTGAGCTAGACGAAGATGGTGCTTTTGAGTCTGAGCAAGAAGACGACGAAGATACTTTCGCCCTTGAAGAAGATGATTCGGAACTTGCATTAGACGACCTTGAAATTCCAGATGATGTGGAATTGGATATTGCCACGCCAACTGAAATTGAAGAGTACGAACAAGAGGCTCAATCCGTTGAGACTGAAAAGGCTCAAGAGGATGATCTTAAACTCGATAACCCTGATTTAGATCTTGCCGCCTTACTTAGTGATGTCGACAGTGAAAGTGACGCGCAAACGCCACCAGAAGACTTCCTTGATGTAGAGGCTTTAATGGACGATGGCGATGATGCAGACGCTATTGACCCAGATAGCCAAGCGCTAGATCTTGATGTAAGTTTATCTGACTTCACAGGTGTATCTGATGAAGATACGGTGATTGATATAGATAAAGACGCAGGGCAGAACGCTAACCTGGACTTAGCTCGCGCTTATATTGAAATGGACGATGTGGACGCTGCAAAAGAGTTGCTTGAAGAAGTAATGAAAGAGGGTAGCGAAGAGCAAAAACAGGAAGCCGCATCGATTTTAGCGAATATTGCTTAAGTAGTTTGCTCCTATGCGCATAACCGCGCTCTCGTTTGAGATTTTGGACGGCCAGTATATTTACAAGATATACAGGCCGTTTTTGTTTTAGGTGATGTACATTTATTTTCTATGACCTAAAAGAGTTTTGCGTATTAGCGGCATTGCATGTTGCAAGCGACATGACTACACTTAGCGCCTTTTCAGAAACGGGGTAATACAGATATGGGGCGAATTGCCTTAGGGATTGAATACGACGGTGCTGCTGTATACGGATGGCAACGCCAGCGTGAAGTACCAAGTGTTCAGGAACATCTTGAAAAGGCACTATCGACAGTAGCCAACGAACCCATTGAAGTGCAATGCGCTGGACGTACCGATGCTGGTGTACATGCTACTGGGCAAGTGGTTCACTTTAACTGTGATGCACCACGCTCAGAGCGCGCTTGGACACTCGGCGTAAATGCGAATCTGCCTAACTCTGTTGCTGTTACCTGGGCAAAGAACGTCAGCGATGACTTCCATGCACGTTTTTCTGCTACCCATCGCCGCTATCGTTACGTTATTCATAATGCGAAAATGCGTCCTGCTATTCTCCATTCCGGTGTTACCCATATTCACCGCGAATTAGATGAGAAAAAAATGCATGTTGCCGCACAAGCCTTGCTAGGCGAGCAAGACTTTACCTCGTTCCGCGCAGCGCTTTGCCAAAGTAAAACGCCATTTCGCAACGTTACTGATGTAAGCGTATATCGCCAAGGGCGATACGTTATTATCGATATTCGCGCCAATGCTTTCTTGCATCATATGGTTCGCAATATCACGGGCGCGCTTGTTGAGATTGGGGCAGGGGAGCAAGATGTAAATTGGATAGCTCACTTGTTAAGCCTGAAAGACAGAAGTAAATCTGCAGCTACGGCGAAGCCAAATGGGTTGTACTTGGTTGACGTCACATACCCTGACGAGCACGGTTTGCCTAAACCGCCTTTAGGGCCGCTATTCCTTCCAGAGGCCTAATCTATCTACCTTCGTCTTTAAATTTTTCAATCTGAGTTAGTTGCACATCATCTAGCAGTTAACTCAGGTTGTATTGAAGCATGTATCTTCAAATCATCCCTTGCCAACTTCTAAGACCAGTTTTGTTTTTTCCATTTCGTTGTATTGTGGTCTAATAGCGCGCTATATTAGGTAGCTGTTCTATTGTGTTACGTATTTTTTCTTTGTAATACAGTATGAAACTTAAAAAATTAATGTGTTGTTGGCCACAAGTATGAACAAACATCAATCGTCACGGTCGGCAAACAAAAAACAAAGGATTCAATTTCCATGAGCTGGATTCAAAAAATTCTTCCTCGCACGCAAACATCAACCAAAGGTAACGTACCAGAGGGTATCTGGACGAAGTGTGGTTCATGCCAAGCAGTGCTGTATAAGAGCGAACTGGAAAAACTTCAGGAAGTTTGCCCTAAATGTGACCATCACATGCGTATTACGGCACGCCGCCGTATCGATGCGTTCCTAGATGATGGCGATCGCGTTGAGTTAGGTGCAGAGCACGAGCCGCAAGACGTACTTAAGTTTAAAGACTCTAAGCGCTATAAAGACCGTATCGTTGCTGCACAAAAGGCAACGAACGAGAAAGACGCGCTAGTGGTAATGCAGGGCAAGCTAAAAGGTATGCCGGTAGTGGTTGCGTGTTTTGAGTTTGCGTTTATGGGCGGCTCAATGGCATCGGTTGTAGGTGCTCGCTTCGTTGCTGCTGTTAATGCATGCTTAGAAAACGATATGCCGCTTATTTGCTTTAGTGCTAGTGGCGGTGCGCGTATGCAAGAAGCACTGATGTCGCTAATGCAAATGGCTAAAACATCTGCAGCGCTTGCTAAAATGAGTAAGAAAGGCCTGCCTTATATTAGTGTACTTACAGACCCTACAATGGGTGGTGTATCTGCAAGTTTGGCAATGCTTGGTGACGTAAACGTAGCCGAGCCAAAAGCGCTAATCGGCTTTGCGGGTCCTCGCGTAATCGAACAAACAGTAAGAGAAAAGCTGCCTGAAGGTTTCCAACGCAGTGAGTTCCTTGTTGAGAAAGGTGCAATTGATATGATTGTTGACCGCAGAGATATGCGTGATAGATTACACAGCCTGTTGGTTAAGTTGCATTATAAGAATTAGTGAATAACGAAAACAATCTAAATACTGGCTCAGCGCCACACGCAGAAAACGCTTCAGCGTCTTCATCTTCGCAAAAAAGCCTGAGCCAGTGGTTATCCTACCTAGAATCTATTCATCCTAGCGCCATCGATATGGGGCTAGACAGAGTGAAAGCGGTGGCCAATGCCATGGGACTTTCGCTTAGCCAGTCTTTGGTTATTACTGTTGCAGGCACTAACGGTAAAGGCACAACGTGTCGCTTACTCGAACAGGCCATGCTATCGCAAGGAAAAAGTGTTGCGGTATACAGTTCACCCCATTTAACCGACTATCGTGAACGCGTGCGTTACAACGGTGAATTACCTCCTGCCGATGAATTTGTGAATGCATTTGAGTTTGTTGAAAGCGCGCGAAAAGACACGGGTGGCGAACCTATTACTCTAACTTACTTTGAGTTCGGTACACTGGCTGCCATGAAAATGATGCAGTCATGGGATGTTGATGTGGTCATTCTTGAAGTGGGCCTAGGCGGACGTTTGGATGCCACCAACATTATTGACCCCTATCTAGCTGTTATTACGACTATCGATCTTGACCATCAAGATTGGCTTGGTAATACCCGCGAAAAAATTGCTCGGGAAAAAGCGGGCATTATGCGCAAAAGCGGCAACGCAGTGGTTGGTGAGCTGTTTCCTCCATCATCGCTTTACGATGTGGCTAACGAGCTACAAGCTAACGTACGTTGGGCTACACAAGATTTCGAAACAGTGGTAGCAAGTGATTACAGTGAGTGGAGCTGGAAAGGGAAGGGCAATAGTTATACGTCGCTACCTTACCCTAAAATTCCACTTCAAAATGCGAGTACAGCGTTGGCCGCGCTGGAGCTACTAGATTTGCTGCCCGAAGAAAGCGTGGTAAGAGATATTATTGAGAACACCACCATGCCGGGGCGCCAGCAGACTATCAGTGATTCCCCGTTAGTAGTTGTAGACGTTGCCCATAATCCACAAGCGACGACAGCTATGCAAGATTGGCTAAACCGTTACGATGTAAGCCAAATGCGCGTTGTGGTGGGCATGCTAAAAGATAAGTCTATTGCAGAGACCTTAGCGCCACTGGCGACACTTAATGCCAAGTGGTACGTAGCGTCAACGAGTGGTCCTCGGGGCTGCAGGGCAGAAGTACTTGAAAATGCACTTGTTAATGCCGGCACAACCATAGAGAATATAGACACGTTTCAGGACGTGACCTCGGCATATCAGCGCGCGCTTGCAGATTATCAAACTGGTGAACTTATTCTCGTTTTTGGTTCTTTTGTTACCGTAGCAGACGTGCTTGCTGAGCAAAACTAACACGCGCCTTGTAGAGTAAAACCGTGTATTCAAGCAGGAGAGCACAGTGACATCGGCATTAAAGAATAGACTGGTGGGGACAATTATTGTTGTCGCCCTAGCGGTAATCTTTTTACCAGACTTTCTTGATGGCAAAAAGCAAACAAACAGAGAACCTTTTGTCTCTGTACCTGCTAATCCGCCTAAAAAGCCCATCGTAGAGCCAGAATCTTTTCCATCAGAGCGCGTGGCGAAAGCTGCGGTGCCAGCGGTTGAAATTCAAGATGAAACGGCATTAGATGATGATTTGGATTCTTCTGGCACAGGGGAAAGTGGTCGTGCAGGTGAAGCCACTACCGCAAAAGCGCCAGCGGTGAAAACTTTTGAAGAAGACAATCTAGCAAGCCAAACGGTGGTTAATACAAAAAGTGCCGCAGACGATGACGCTGGTTGGGTTATTCAACTTGGCAGCTTCCGACACGAGAAAAACGTGAAGGCACTGCTGACGAAACTGGAAAAGGCTGGGTATCGTGCGTTTAGTCGCAAAATTCAAACCAGTTCTGGCCCGCTTAATAAAGTTTTCGTTGGCCCAGATTTAGACAAGAAAAAACTGGAATCGGCACTACCTCACTTAAAGGAACTCACGAGTCTTAAAGGTAAGGTCACTACGTTCAAAGTTGAATAGTGCGCATTGTTCCTGGTGCTTGTCGAATTAAGCACGGACAGAGCAACAGGGATTGGTATTACAGACTAGTAATATTTTTATCTTCTGTTAGAATGCGCGCCATCTCGCCAAAGGCTCGTTGCTTTACGATAAAAAGCAACATCAACGCAATAAAGAGACGATGAACTGGGTAGACTTTTCCATACTGGGTATCATTGCGGTATCTACCTTAATAAGCCTGATCAGAGGGTTTGTTAAAGAAGCCATCTCGTTAGTGGTATGGTTTGCTGCACTCTTTATTTCAAGCAATTTCTACGCTGACCTCGCCGTTTACTTCACAGCCATTGACGATCCTTACTTAAAAAACGGTGCTGCAATTGCAGCATTGTTTGTCACCACGCTCATTCTTGGCGGCATGATCAATTACGTGATTAGCCAATTGGTTCAGGCAACTGGGCTGTCTGGAACAGATAGGGCCCTCGGTATAGTTTTTGGCGCACTGCGTGGCGTGCTTATAGTTAGCGCATTGCTCTTTTTTATGGATACCTTTACTGGTGCAGCTTCCTCAGATTGGTGGCAAGCATCGGTACTCATTCCAGAGTTTGGTGTCATCATTGAGTGGTTTTTCAGCTATGTGAAAGACTCCTCCAGTTTCTTAAATCCCGCTTGAAATAGGTAACGCACATGTGTGGTATAGTCGGAATAGTTGGTAAAACGCCCGTAGCTCAGTCACTGTACGACGGTCTAACGGTTATTCAACACCGTGGACAGGATGCCGCAGGCATAATGACTATCGACCAAAATATGTTTAATTTGCGTAAGGCAAATGGTTTGGTTCGAGATGTTTTCCATACGCGTCATATGAAGAGGCTCTCTGGCAACATGGGTATTGGCCATGTTCGCTATCCTACCGCGGGTACATCAAGCTCTGCAGAGGCGCAACCGTTTTATGTGAACTCGCCGTTTGGTATTGCCTTTGCTCATAACGGCAACCTCACCAACGCCCATGAGCTACAGGAAGAAGTATTCCGCATTGCACGCCGCCACATCAACACCACCTCAGATTCAGAATTATTGCTTAACATTCTTGCGCATGAACTGCAGCAGGTAGCAGGTTTAAGCGTAAGTGCCGAACACATTTTTGAAGTGGTAACGAAAGTTCATAAGAAAATTCGTGGTGCCTACGCAGTCGTTGCGGCGATCATCGGCCAAGGTATTGTAGCGTTTCGCGACCCGCACGGTATTCGTCCTCTAGCACTCGGTAAGCGTATGAGCGAGCTGGGTGAGGAATGGATGGTGGCATCTGAAAGCGTTGCGCTTGATGCTGTTGGCTTCCAGTTTGTGCGCGATGTAATGCCAGGTGAAGCGGTATTCATTACCGAAGAAGGTCAACTGCACACCAGACAGTGTGCCGAAAAACCAGTAACCTCTCCGTGTATCTTCGAGTTTGTTTACTTTGCTCGCCCAGATAGCTTTATAGATGGCATTTCAGTTTATGCATCGCGTGTAAACATGGGCCGTAAGCTAGGTGAAAAAATTAAGCGCGAATGGGCAGATCTGGATATCGACGTGGTTATTCCTATTCCTGAAACGTCGATGGATGTGGCGCTTCAAATCGCGAACACACTGGATTTGCCATATCGCCAAGGCTTTGTTAAAAATCGCTACATTGGCCGTACTTTCATTATGCCTGGCCAAACCATGCGTAAAAAATCAGTACGCCGTAAGCTAAACGCAATCTCATCTGAGTTTAAAGATAAGAGTGTACTGCTTGTCGATGACTCTATCGTGCGCGGTACTACATCGGGTCAAATCATTGAGATGGCGCGTGAGTCAGGTGCGAAGAAAGTATACTTTGCGTCAGCTGCTCCAGAAATTCGTTTCCCAAATGTGTATGGTATTGATATGCCATCGGCAAACGAACTGATTGCTTATGGTCGTGAAATCGATCAAATTGCAGAGCTTATCCAAGCAGATGGCCTTATCTTCCAAGACATTTCTGACTTGGTAGATGCCGTTCGCGAAGAGAACGAAACCATTCAGCGTTTTGAAACGTCAGTGTTTGATGGTAACTATATTACTGCGGATATCGACCAAGAGTATCTTGAGCGAATTGATATGTCGCGCGGTGAAGCTTCGAGAAAAGCGCCAGTGATACAAGCAGAGCTTAGCAATCTTGATGTGCATAATATTGATGCCGCTGATTAATGTAAGACGCTCTTTGATATAACAACAAGCCGCTTTTTGAAGCGGCTTTTTTAATGCTTTTAAAGTAAGAGGCTAGTGAACAAATACCGGTCCGCCGTACAGTCCCCACACCAATATCGAACCTGTCATTAGAATAACGAGCAATACTAGCCCACATGTCACTACCGAGCTTGAGTAAATGAACCCTTTATCTTCTGGCATATGCATCAAAATTGGCACGCCAGAATAGAGCAGGTATACCGAATAGCTAATACCGACTAACAGCGCCGTCATCACCACCCAGAGTTCTGGGTAAAGACCTGCGATGCCCACCATAAACAACGGTGTAGCCGTGTAGGCCGCAAGTTCCAGCGACTGCGTATAAGTTGGTGTCGCATCAAACGCTTTAGCCAACTCATGAATAAGTACAGCCAATGCGACCACGCCTGCAATTAATCCAAAATACATGCCTATACCCATCATAATGGCGGTATTTTCGCTAAGGCGAATTATGTCACCTGCGCCGATACTCCAGCCAGTATGGGCACTGGAATAATAGGCCACGAGTGATGGAATGAGAGATATAAAAGCGATATGGGTAAGCGCGTAAAAATAGGTTTCGTGTTTGGTATCAATGGTTTGCCACTCTTCTTTTGGATGAGTGTAAATACCAATTAAATGATTCAAAATCATAAAGTCCTGCCTTGTTCACCAACGTTATTATTTTAAAAAATATTGTTGTGAGGCAGGGAGAACACACGGATTAACCGTAAAACCAAGGAAACACAAACACAGCGCAAAGCGCTAAACACTGCCGTTAACAATATGTTTACAAATTGAGTGTGCAGCAGAATGACTAAGCCGTCAATATAAATTGATTAATTTATAAACGGATGCAAAGCGTTAACTTTAGCGTGGTGCACCTGAGTGGAAACGCAATTCGTCATCGTCGCTTTCAATCAGCGATTTTTCAACGCTTCCGAAGTGGGCAACGCGCTCTGAAATATCGGTTTTAGCGATTTGCCCAGCCAGCGTTAGGTAGTCTTCAAAGTGTCTGGCCTCAGAGCGCAACAGCGACACATAGAACTTGCCTAAATTTTCGGAAACATACGGCGCAAGTTTGGCAAAGCGTTCACAGGAGCGCGCTTCAATGTAGGCACCACAAATGAGCTTGTCGACAAGCTTTTCAGGTTCGTAAGTGCGTACGTGACGCAACAAGCCATTGGCGTAACGACTGGATGTTACCGACTTATATTCAAACCCCAACTCGTGCATAATTTCTAGCACTTGGTAAAAATGATGAAGCTCTTCTTTAATTAGCATGACCATTTTATCAAGCATGTCTTTTTTAAAAGGGTCTAGCCCTTCAGTGTTAAATACATTTTTGGAAAGGTGCTTAGTATTAAGCGATTGCCAATCGCCTTCGTGGCGGTAAGTGAAGTCTTCGTAAGGTTTCAACCAGCCCAGCAATACCTTACTGGTTTCCTCATCGGCTACATAGCGGCGAAGTAGGTACATAGCCGACTGAGCCGCTTTAAGCTCGCAAATTAGGTGGTCAGTAAGGATAACGCGAAGGTTTTCCTCTTTCTGCGCTTCGTCTATCCACGACTGTGGCGTCTCGCAATGTAAAAAGGCATTGATTGGTGAAAGTAGAGACGTGACTTCAGAAGTGGAAATTACAGACATGTTGAAACTCAATTTTAAGTGCTACGGTTTTTCAGTTACATTTGAATTTGGCTGCTGCCAACGCTAGTTTCGGCAGTTTCGGTTTATAAAAGCACAAAATTCAGCGTATCTGAATTGAACCGTAATTTTACTTGATACCTACAAGCCCTTACAACTTAAAATAGAGGCCAATAAATTACAAAATGAATTATCTTGCCCATCTTTTCTTAGCCCGACCAACTGCCGATTCTCAATTCGGTAACCTACTCGGTGATTTCAGGCGGGGTGTTGATATTAAAGAGTTTGGACAAGCGGTACGGCTAGGTCTTAAAAACCACTATGAAGTCGATAGGTTCACCGACAGTCATACCAGCGTCTTAGCAGCAAAGGCGTTATTTCATAAAAGTCGTCGGCGCTTTGCACCTGTGGCGCTGGATATCTACTTCGATCACTTGCTAATTAAACATTGGGCGTCGTTTACAACACAGGGTTTTGACGAATTCAGGGAACAAAGTTTCGCATTGTTAGAACAGCGATTGCCCACTATGCCAAGAACGATGCAGCACAGTGTCGGGCATATGATAACCCATGACTGGTTTGAAGGTTATGCTAAGGAAGAGGGCATTGCTAAGGCGATTACTGTGGTTGCTAAACGTATTCGTTTTCCCAACACGTTTCATCTTGCTGTGGATGATATTAATGCGAACAGAGACGAGATTGAAGCGAGATTCTTAACGTTTTTCCCTGAACTCATTACACACATAAAAATCAATGGCCCTGAGAATATTTGAAAGGCTTAACCGTGTTACAGAAATGTATCGAAGAAATTGGTCGTTTTGTCGTTCATTGCTAAGCTGTCATGTGAACAGCGATATAGTAAAGCGTGCAATACAAAGACAACACAAAAAAGATAAAATTAACGACACTCAAAGATAATAATGATGAATATTCAATCCTTAGTTAGAAATACATCGCCCGTATTATTAAGTCTGGGTAAAAATAAACACAAAGCGCAATCGCACGCGACCCTAGCATGGTTAACGGCAGCCTTAATTGCTTTTGTAAGCTTAACTACCAGTGCTTCAGCGCAAGAAGAAAGCGCATCTGCCCATGCTCGTTCAATAAAAATTGATAGCAGTGTAGTGACAGAGCACGAAACTAAAATCCTAGGCAAGCGCGTAAAGTACAGTGCTACCACGGGTACTCAACCGGTTTGGAACAGTAAAGACGAAGCGGTTGCCACTTTGTTTTACACTTACTATCAGCGCACTGACGTAAAAGAGAATACTGAGCGCCCGCTTATTATTTCTTTTAACGGTGGTCCAGGCTCTGCGTCAGTGTGGATGCATGTAGCCTACACAGGCCCTCGTATTCTTAATATTGACGATGAAGGCTATCCAGTTCAGCCCTATGGTGTTCAAACCAATCCTTACTCCATTTTGGATGTGGCTGACATTGTGTTTGTTAACCCAGTGAATACAGGGTACAGCCGCGTGCTGCCTAAAGCTGACGGCAGCATGCCATCGCAAGATGAACAGCAGAAAATGTTCTTTGGTGTAAATGCCGATATTAGCTATTTGGCAGACTGGGTGAATACTTTTGTAACGCGTAATAATCGCTGGCGTTCACCTAAATATCTTATCGGTGAAAGTTACGGCACGACGCGTGTGTCAGGATTAGCATTAGAGCTTCAAAATCGCCAATGGATGTACTTAAACGGCGTTGTGCTTGTATCGCCAACCGATATTGGTATAGAGCGCAACGGGCCGGTAAAAGCCGCTAATCGACTGCCTTATTTTGCTGCCGCGGCGTGGTATCACAATAAGCTTGAACCCGCGTTGCAAAACAAAGATCTTACTGAGCTATTGCCTGAAGTTGAAGACTTCACCATCAATACGCTTATTCCTGCTCTGGCCAAAGGTGGCTTCATTGGTGAAACGGAAAAGCGAGATGTGTTAACGCAAATGGCACGCTATTCTGGGTTAAGTGAAGCGTCTATTGCGCAAAACAACTTAGACGTGAGCACTGCATTTTTCTGGAAAGACTTACTGCGCGACGAAGGGAAGACGCTAGGTCGTTTAGACAGCCGCTATTTAGGTATAGATGCTAAGCAAAGCGGCGACCGCCCTGACTATTGGGCTGAGCTAACATCATGGCTTCATTCGTTCACGCCCGCTATTAATTACTATTTGCGTGAAGAGTTAAACTACAAAACTGATATTAAGTACAACATGTTTGGAAACGTGCACCCGTGGGATAGAAGCAATAATCAATCGGGTGAGAACTTGCGATTAGCCATGGCGCAAAACCCGTATCTGAATGTGATGATTCAAGCTGGCTATTACGACGGCGCAACGAACTACTTTGATGCCAAGTATACGATGTGGCAGCTCGATCAAAGTGGCAATTTAAAAGACCGTTTGAGCTTTAAGGGATATCGCAGCGGCCACATGATGTATCTGCGTCGCGACGACTTAAAACAGTCCAACCAAGACCTACGCGAGTTTATTAAAATGAGCACACCAGGCAAAGGCATACCTGCTGAATACAAGCGATAGTACGTCTGAAAATCTAAAGACAAGGATGTCAGGTTTTTTTACATTATATTAAACTAATTCATTATTTATTTTTTAAGCTTCTGTATTTAAAAGCTATTTTAGATTTGGCTTACACTTTGCTAAATCGGGTCTGCTAAATAATGAAATTCTTATTAACATAAACTACAAGGACGTATACATGAAAAAGTCTTCGCGTTTTTCATTATCCCTGTTGGCGAGCGCAGCGCTAGCATTCTCAATCTCAAGCACCACAGCCAATGCTTCAGTGCTCCTTTCCGGCTGGGAAGGCTCTACTGAAAGTGGATTTGGTAACTTAGCGATGAATGGTAACGACGACGGTTCATCGGGCGCTATCGTATTTGACGCATTTGAATCGCTTGCCTTCGATAGTGGCGTAAATTTCTTTGGTACTTCATACGATAGATTCTTCATTAACAATAACGGTAATATAACCTTCAATGGCACCGTGAGCTCCTTTACGCCAAGACCCTTCCCCATAAGCAACCAGCCAATGATCGCGCCATTTTGGGGCGATGTAGATACGCGCTGTGCAGAGTGTGGCGACGTGTTTATCGGTTCACCGAATGAAAACACGCTGGTAGTGACATGGAACGATGTTGGTTACTACAGTCAAAACAGTAACCCCACAAACACGTTCCAATTAGTGTTAATTGATCGGGAAGACACAGGTGCGGGAAATTTCGACGTTGAGTTTAGATATGAAGATATCGGCTGGACTTCAGGTAGTGCGTCAAACGGCGTTCCAGCACAAGCGGGTTATGACGCGGGAGATGGGGAAAACTTTTTCACTGTGCCGGGGTCTCAAACCGCCGCTATCGCTGATATAGACGAAAGTAACAGCAACACGGGCACGCCTGGTATTTGGAAGTTTGCTATTCGCGATGGCGTACTACCGGGTGATACTCCAGAAAACCCTATATTGCCAATTGTTAATCCAGAAACACCGACAGACTATGAATTTGAATTCTCTATCGATGATCCAGATGAACTTGTATTCATCGACCCAGATGTGGCAGTAGGCTATGACTATATTGTAAATAGTGGTCCAAACATCGCGTCAGTGCTTTTGCCTGAAGGTTACGACGACGACATGTTTGACCTATTTCTTTGGGACAATGTTCTGATGGATTGGTTCGATACAGGCACAGATATCACTGGTGGTGAGGAGTACGACTTCAATACCCCAGTTGACCGCTTCAGAATTATGGGAATTGATGTTTCGAATATGCTCGAGCCTACGCCGGACGCATTTGTAACCGGCCTCACTTTCGATGGTTCTGGCGTTGTTAATATGAACCAGAATGCCGTTACTGTGTTTGTACCTGATCCTGTATCTGTGCCAACACCCAATACTCTATTTCTAATGCTAAGTGCAATGTTTGCTACGCTTGTTATAAGAAAGCGGAAGCAATAAAGTTGTCATAAAAGAGGGGGAGCGTGCGCTCCCCGTTTTGCTAAGAGGTGAAAGTGAAATATTTAGTAGCAGTTAGTTTAGTACTTGCATCGTTTTTTTCATGGGCTGTAACCACAAGTGACTTTGGTAGTTGGAGTTTGCTATGTAATGATTCGTCTGTGTGTACGCTTAGCCAGCTCGTTGCCAAAGACAAAGAAGCAAAAAAAGTGCTATTGGGCGTCAACGTTGACTACTCCTATTCGCAAGATTTTCCAGTATTGAAAATAAAGCTTCCAAAAAATACACTCACAAAAAATGGTGTAGGAGTAAAAATCGACGATTTTGCATCCATACAAGTGCCATTCTCAGGCTGTGACGAGAAGTCTTGCCAAAGTATAGTGAAAATCGACAATGAGCTTTTGAAACAAATGCACAATGGACAGACTATGCTAATAGCGTTTCAAAAATCTGAAAACCAGCAAGTTACCTTGCCCATATCGTTGACAGGTTTTGAGGAAGCTTACGCACAGCTAAATCAAAGTATTCAAAAGTAAATGCACAGATACTCGTCTATTTTTGATATTTTGATACGCTGAATGCGGCTAGCTGCGCTAAACATTCAGCGCAGCGCTCTTTCAGCATATCTCTGAATAGTCTTACTGCTGGAGTAATAGATTGGCGGCTAGGGCAAATCAGCCAAAGCTGTTTCGGTTTAGGTTGATATTCGGGCAACAAGGTTACAAGTCGACCCTTTAAAATGTCGTCGCACGCATCTAAGCCAGATTTAACAGCAATACCTTTACCCGCAACGGCCCAACGCTTTACTATCTCTCCGTCGTTTGCGGTTCTGTTGCCTCGCATTTTTATCTTCAGCGGTGTCCCTTTGTGAAAAAACTCCCATTCGTTATATACCTTGTCGTGTAGTTGGTAAAAAAGTCCGTTGTGTGTTTGCAAGTCTCCAAATTTTTCAGGGGCACCATGAGAGCTGATATAAGAAGGGGAGGCAACAAGTAAACTTGGTACATCACAAATTTTGAAACCGTATACATTCGCATCGGTTGGAGTACCGTACCTTAGCGCTAAATCGACGGGATCGCGATAAAAGTCAATGTTGCTGTCACTCAGGTTGAGCTTTACGGTTATTTTGTCATGCAAATCCATAAAGTCATCTAGCCACGGCGCAATCACATTTCGGCCTAAATCAGACGATAAACCTAACCTAAGCTCGCCCTCAATCACGCCTGTATCGCCCTTTAAGTTCTGCTTGGCATTAGCCAGCATTGACATGGCTTCTTGGCACGTTGGCAAAAACCTTTCACCCGCAGACGACAGGCGTAGTGAGCGTGTAGTACGAACAAATAATTCGGCACCAAGGGCCTGTTCTACGCGTTTTACCGCAGCACTTGCGGTTGCTGTACGCATATTCAAATGTGTCGCTGCTGCAGTAATGTTTCTAAATTCAGCAACTTTTATCACTACATTCAAGTCGTCGAGTAACATGGCTTTCAAAAACTATTTGATAATGTTTCTTTTATTGTGCTGTTTATCCAAATTTAATCAAGAGTATGATGATGATATTACTCAAAGGAGAGACAAATGATGAAAGCTATTGGTTATACCCACTCACTTGGTATTAATGAGCCTAATGCACTGGTGGATATTGACATCGAAAAGCCCAGCGCGTCGGGTCGAGATTTACTTGTAAAAATAAGTGCGATAGCAGTCAACCCGGTCGATTATAAAATTCGTCATCGCGTTAATCCTAATGGAGGTGATCCCAAAATTCTGGGGTGGGATGCAGTAGGTGAAATCGTTGATATAGGCGCTGATGTTACCGAGTTCGCAGTTGGTGACAGAGTTTACTACGCTGGCGACCTTACCAGAGCCGGCTCAAACGCAGAGTTTCAATTAGTTGATGAACGTATTGTCGGTAAAGCGCCTAAGTCTCTGTCAGACAGCGATGCTGCGGCACTTCCTCTAACCACAATCACAGCATACGAATTGTTGTTTGAGCATCTTGCTCTAAGGCAACAAAGTGAAAAGAGCGATGAGGTTGTGCTTGTGGTAGGCGCAGCTGGTGGCGTGGGTTCTATTATGCTGCAATTGCTTAAAGTACTAACGGGGGCTACCGTGATCGCCACTGCCTCGCGTGAAAGCTCAAAAAGCTGGGTTCAGGAGTTAGGTGCCGACTACGTAGTGGATCACAGCAAGCCTATGGCTGAGCAAATCAAGGCGTTAAACATTGGTGAAGTGACTCATGTCGCAAGTTTAAATAATACGCACAAGTACATTGAAAGCTTTGTTGAAGTTATGAAGCCAAAGGGCAAACTAGCGCTAATTGACGACCCAGAAAGTCTTGACGTAGCCAAGCTAAAGCAGAAGAGCTTGTCACTTCATTGGGAGTTCATGTTTACGCGCTCAATGTTTGAAACCGACGATATGGCAGAGCAAAGCCGTCTGCTTGCTCATGTAGCATCGCTTATTGACGAAGGCAAAATTAGAACTACCGTTGGCAAACACTTAGGTAAAATTAACGCTGCTAACTTAATCGACGCGCACAAGATTTTAGAAGAAGGGCGAGCTATCGGTAAGTTGGTTCTAGAGGGCTTCTAAAGAAAGCGTGCTTGAGATGATATTCCGTAATACTATGCGCTAAATTAGGTGGTTTTGGCTAAGGTTTATAGCGCAAATGTTTGAATGGCTTGCGAGTCCAGAAGCTTGGGTGGCATTAGGCACCTTAATGGCATTAGAGATAGTGCTTGGTATTGATAACATAATCTTTATTTCAATATTGGTGGGCAGGCTACCTGAACATCAAAGAAATAAAGCACGTCAAATAGGCCTTGGTTTAGCCATGGGCTCGCGACTGTTATTGCTATTTAGTTTGGCTTGGGTAATGGGCTTAGTTAATCCGTTATTTAGCCTCTTTGGGAATGAAATATCTGGCCGTGACATTATTTTAGTGTTGGGCGGCCTCTTTCTTATTGCAAAATCAACCCACGAAATACATGCCAGTTTCGAGGTGACCGAAGCATCAACTACGGAAGTAGCAGCTTCTGGTTTTTTCTCAATTTTGGTTCAAATTGCGGTGCTCGATGTTATCTTTTCTCTCGACTCTGTTATCACAGCAGTAGGGTTAGTTGAACATTTGAGCATCATGGTTATTGCTATTGTTGCGTCAGTAGCAGTGATGCTAGTAGCTGCAAAGCCGATTGGCGACTTTGTGGATGCAAACCCAACCATTAAAATGCTGGCTTTATCGTTTTTGATTTTAGTGGGCTTTACCTTAATAACAGAAGGCTTTGATGTTCATGTACCTAAGGGGTATGTTTATTTTGCGATGGCGTTCTCGTTTATTGTAGAAATTCTGAATATTAAGGTTCGCTCGCGAAGAGCAAAGCAGGTCAGCACCATTCACTTGTCTAAAAAAATGAGTAACGACGGAAACTAGTTGCTCGTCGGGGCGAGTCAGATAAACCGAAGGCACCATATTAAGGTGCCTTCTTTTTATGTACTTAGCCTTGAACATTAACCAAAGTACGGCCAGAAACCTGCCCTTTTAAGATTACGTCTATGTTTTCATTTACCGCATCAAGAGTCACTTCCTCGGTAAGGTTATCAAGGCAGTTTAGCTTCCATTCACTAGCAAGCTTGTCCCACAACCTCAATCTTGGAGGCATTGGGCACTGCACAGAGTCGATTCCAAGCAATGAAACGCCTCGCAAGATAAATGGAAATACGCTCACGTTAAGATCTGCAGCAGCCGTAAGACCGCAGCACGTCACCGCGCCGCCATATTGCGTAGCTTTGATTGCCTGTGCTAGATACTCTCCGCCTACTGTATCAACGGCGCCAGCGAATTGCTCCTTAAGCATGGGGCGTTCTTTGTTTTCTAATAGTTCGTCGCGAGTTATCACTTTGCTTGCGCCAAGTGTCTTTAAAAATGACTCATGCTCTTTTTTTCCGGTGCATGCCACAACCGAAAAGCCAGCTTTGGCCAACAGGGCAACAGCGACAGAGCCCACGCCTCCTGTAGCGCCAGTGACTAGAATATCGCCTTTGTCAGGAGTCACGCCGTGTTCAACCAAGCCTTGTACCGATAGTCCTGCAGTAAAACCTGCGGTACCAATGATCATTGACTCTCTCAACGTAAGTCCATTTGGCTTAGCTACCGCCCATTCACTTGGAATTCTGATGTATTCGCCAAAGCCTCCAGCGGTGTTCATGCCGAGGTCAAATCCGGTGACAATAACTTCGTCTCCTTCTTTAAAGCGATTGTCACCACACGATACCACCGTGCCTGCTGCATCAATTCCTGGGGTATGAGGAAAGTTTCTGCTCACACCTGGATTGCCGGTGGCTGACAGTGCATCTTTGTAGTTAAGCGATGAATAATGCACCTTAATGAGTAGCGTGCCTTCAGGCAAGTCATCAAGTGAGCGCTGCGTTACGTTGCGCGTGAAGGATTTATCTTCCTGCTTTTCTACGAGCAAGGCTTTAAACGATGTCATACCTGTCTCCGTTAGTCGAATGATTACGCTACCCATTGTGACGATATATAAACTTTGCGCAAGTATGCACTTTTTAGTAGGGTAGTACCCTAAAAAATACTATTGGCGTGATGTAAACCCTTTGCTCGATTTAACAAAGACCACTGACATCAATGCTGACATTAATAATAAAGCCTTTTACGTAGTGAATATGAACGTAATTACTCTAAGAGGGAGTAGTATGACCGCAACTTTGAACAGTGTAGTGGCAGAGGAAAGTGATGTGACATCAGACATTGATAATAACGCCGTCCTAAAAAGCCAGAAACAAGATAATGCGCCCAATGCTGTAGAAAATACGAACGGCTCAAATCAATACATTTGTGGCGTAGCAGTATCCCTTGAGATAATAGGCGGTAAATGGAAAGGGGTTATTTTGTGGCACCTTTGCCATAAAACGCTACGTTTCAGTCAGTTGCGTAGACGATTGCAAGGCGTTACCCAGAAAATGCTTACACAGCAACTCAGAGAGTTAGAGCGTGATGGGTTGGTAAACAGGAAAGTGTATGCTGAAGTGCCCCCTCGTGTAGAGTATTCTCTTACCGATTTAGGCCGTACACTAGAGCCAACTTTACGTCAGCTATGTGACTGGGGTAGGGCGTATAACGACGACTACAGATAAAACACCAACACAAAATAATACGTCGTTTAGGTAAACGAGTACTGAGTTAATTCACAACAATACCAGTTCTTCTGGTGGGGCTTGTAATACTTAAATCGTAATGGCTAATCCAAGGTTTACGTGCCGCTAATGCGTTTAAGCGCATTGACGGCACGTGTTAGTTCCTGAATAGCTGAGCGCTAAGTAGCTAAACTATCGCTAAAGATTGCGTTTTAAGCAAGTAGCGAGTTGATTGACAACACGCTTTCTTCACCATTATCCACCGTATGAATTGTTGCATCCATGGTGCTGAAGTTCACGTTTAGTGACGCCGCATGGTTGCCGTTTTTCCACGAAAGCACGAATACGTTGTTGATGTAACTCACGTCAAATACACCGTTAAAAGCATCGCTTTCGTTTCTTAGCCTAATAAGCTGCATAAGGCCTTTAACCACTGGCTTCTCAACGGCTTCTTTTACCATGGCAGTAGACAAGTATGGGCGGTTGATGTCGCGGCCAACATTGGTTTTAGCAAGTAACGCCATGTCATTGTGCGCAGCAAGCAAGCCACCGTAATAAACTTGAGGGATACCCGGGCTAAAAAATTGAATGGCGCGTGCAACCAAATAAGCGAAGTCATCTTTACCTAACGCATCGTAATATGTGCAGTTTACCTGGTAAAGGTCTACATTATTTGCAGCGGCACCGGTGGCTTTTTTAGACTCGCCATTGGAATTTTCATGTATTTGGTCAACGAGCGAATTAATCGCATCTGCGGTAAGCAGGCCTGGTTTGTCACCATTCGCGCCCACGTCAACAATGCCGATGCCATCGTGAGTATCTAGCACGGTAAAGCAGTTACGTGGCGAAATTGAAAGCCAGTATGCCAATGCCTCTGCATTTTTAGAGAACAAGGTGTGTAGTACAAGCGGAGGTAAAGCGAAGTCGTAAACACTGTCGCAACGCGCAGCAATATCAATTTGAGTTTGATAGTGACTGTGTATTTCGACCAAACACTGCATGCCCATACCACGTGCGCGGTTTGATAATTCTTCGATAAATTCGAAGGTTTCTTCAAGCATAAAGCAGTTCGAACCTGCGCGTTTAATTGCATAGCCCGCCGCATCTAAGCGAATAAGATCAACATTACTTTCAGTAAACGACTGAAGAATAGAAGATAGGTAGTCTTTGCCTAACTGTGACTCCACATCAATATCAATTTGATTAGAGGTAAAAGTTGTCCAGAACGGCACGGTTTCAGGGTTACCAGTCTCTGTGCCCACCTCGTAATCGCTGAAAAACGGTGTGGGTCGAGGGCGGAACACTTGTGCTATTTGTTCGTCAATTTGCGTTTGATCGTTGCCCTTAAAAATATCTTCCTTGGTTAAGAACAGCGGCCAATAACTCGATTCGCGCCCGTTTTTCAGCACGTCTTTGAACGCTTCACTTTGCCCCGACATATGGTTAACAATGAGGTCGGCCATGATATCTACCGATTCGCCAAGCTTTTTAACGTTGTCCCAATCGCCCAAGCGCTCATCGACCAAGGTATGATCGATAGGATCGAAACCCGCGTCTTCACCATCGTAAGGGTAGTAAAAAGGAAGGATGTGAACACCCGTAAACAGGCCACCTAACGGGCCCTGAAGTATGCTTGTTAGACTCTCGATGTTGCCATCGCCTAGTCGGTCTGCATAGGTGATTAGTTGAACGCCATTGCGTATAGACATGATAACTCTCCAAAATTCAGCATGCGCTTGCTCGTACTTCTCTTACGTATCGCGAGCACACATTACTACGAATTAAGCACTACCAGTCTGGCAGATTCAAAATTAACCATGTAACGGGTTTAGCTTAATTCTTAATCTTCTGCTATTGACTGACCAAATTTGGTTGAGACTCACAGAAAATCAAAATCTTAATCGATTAAGATAAAATAGCAGTAGAATAGAAATTTGTAAATGAGAAGTTTAAAAAATGGAACTGTCGAACGCTCATGCGGCGGTTTAAATTAGGCAAGTTCTAAGGCAGGGTAGCTCGTTCAAGGGCTGTTCAATAGTAGAAAATAGCGAACAGGGCATTTTTAAATACGAGTACGGACCGCTAGTCTGGAGACCTTGTGTCTGATGACTCATTATTCGCTAACTCGTCAAATTCTCGCTTTGCTTCTTTCCACTTAGCAAGCTTTTCGTAGTATACGTCCCAAATACATGGGCAACACGAACCTCCGCCGCAACAATCGTCTCTTAATGGTTTCTCTGGTTCTTCGGGTAGCGACTTCATAGCACTTATCCTCGACTTTCTGCCTTAAAAATATCTAAATCTCAGATAATATTTTCAAGGCTTAACAATATCCTCACGTCCAAACCTAATGTTTAAGCGCAGAGAATACAACTTTGCCTGTGTATGTTACTCCTTATGATACGCCTTTGCAGCTTGAAAGGTTACAAAGGCGTTTAACCTATTTTCGTTAATACGTAAAAGCTGACATCAATGCCATCATGCTTATGGTGTTACAACTTCATACCACCAGATGCCTCAATCCTTTGGCCGTTAATCCAATAACTATCGTTACTTAATAGCGCTGCCATAACGCCACCTATATCTTCGGGTTGGCCAACGCGGCCTAAAGCGGTCTGAGAGGCTATAGCATTATTGACTTCGCTATTATCGCGAACATAGCCACCGCTAAAGTCAGTCTCAATGGCACCTGGAGCCAGGGTGTTTACTCTAATTTTACGGGCTCCTAACTCTGCAGCCAGGTAACGACTCATGACCTCTATGGCTCCTTTAGCCATACCGTAGGCGCTGTATCCTGGGAAGCAAAATCTTGCCAAGCCAGAGGAAACATTCAGTATTGCTCCGCCATCCTCAACAACAGGTAACAGTGTTTGGGTTAAAAAATAAGGTCCCTTCACATGCATATCAAATAGCGTATCGAACTGTTTTATACTTGTTTCTGTAAAAGAAGCATTTAGACCAACGCCGGCGTTATTTACCAGATAGGTAATAGCCTGTTTGCCAAATTGGTTTTTCAGGACGTCTTTAAGCGTAACCAGAAATTCCGGGAACGAATAATGCGAGGCGGCAGTGTTAAGGGGCAGGGCACAGGCTTTTCTTCCAATGCTCTGAATCTCTTTAACAACCTCATCGGCCGCTGCTTCATTAGTGTTATACGTGATAACAACGTCTATCCCTTTTTTCGCCAGTGCTAATGCGCCAGCACGCCCAAGACCTCGACTTCCACCTGTTATTAATGCAATCGCCATTGTTATCTCTCTTTGTTGGTTAATTCGTAGACGATTATATTGACTAAAATTGGTATGAAAAACCTACCTAAAGCGATAACATTGTTCTTATTTGGTGAACAATAGGCGAAAGATGGACAGGTTCGATATGCTTACACGGTTTGTAGAAACCGCGAGATTGGGAAGCTTCAGTGCGGCGGCTGCACTTCTAGGTTTACCGAAATCGAGTATTTCTCAAGCGGTAACAAATCTCGAAAAGCAGTTGGGCACACGCCTTTTTAACCGAAGTACGCGAAGCGTTTCTCTCACCTCTGATGGAGAAACGTTCTTGCCGCAAAGTATTGCCTTATTGAGTGAATGGGACGCCTTACAATCACAGTTCTTAACCTCAGCAGACAGCGTAAGTGGCGAGCTTCGTATCGATATGCCAAGCCGATTTGCAACCAATATTCTGCTTCCCATTTTAGGTGAGTTTATCTCTACTTACCCCAAGATTACGTTGCGAGTAAGCAGTGTCGATCGTAAAGTTGACCTTATTAAAGAAGGGTTTGACTGTGTGATTAGGGTTGGTGCATTAGCGGATAGCAGTTTGGTTGCCCGTCGCCTTTTAACTTATCCAATTTATAACTGTGTAAGTCCTGATTATGCGACGAAGTGGGGCATACCGCAGTCGCTGGAAGATTTAGCTAATCACAAGCTTATTGATTATTCCCATACCCTAAGTCACAAAACACCAGAATTTGAATTTATGAAAGGTGGAGAACTCCATGGTGTCGAAATGCAAAGCTTGTTAAGTGTTAACAGTACCCAGGCCTACTTTGCGGCGTGCGCAAGTGGATTAGGTATTGCGCAAATTCCAAGTGTGGGGGTTGAGTCAGAGCTGAAAGAAGGAAAACTAATTCGTGTGCTTCCTGAATTCGAGGCCCAGGCGATGCCGGTAAATCTCCTGTACCCCTCTAGAAGACAAATGCCACTTCGATTAAAAGTATTTTCAGAATGGTTAGTTGATAAATTAAGTGAAAACAAAAAGCCCTGTTGAATTACAGGGCTTAGGAAGTTGTGTCGTATTAGCTAGCTAAATACTAGCTCAATGAGCATTAATCAGCTCAATGAGCATTAATCAGCTGGAAGCTCTTCCGACGCTTTATTACCATTTAGGTTTTCTGGTGCTGCCACAATAGGTTTAGGTTTTACGGCATTGGCCTTGGTCAGTATGTCGCTGTTGCCTGTTACCAAATCATCTAATGTGCCTTTTTCCGCATCGACCAAGCCCACTTCACGCAACATAGAGTCTACCAGTGGGGCGTTAGCACGATAGCTTAGTGCGGCTTGCGTTACTTGTTCAGCTAAACCACTACCAGCAGTAGCAACGGTGTGATCGCCTTTCACGCCACTCCCTTGGCCGTAGCCTTGAAGAATTTTAATACCTTCTATGTTTTCAAGTGGCTTAACGGCGTGTGCCACAAGCTCAGGCAATATTTTGAGCATGGCAAGGGCTTTTTGCAGCTCAATTTGCTCGGTCTTAAGCGTATTTTCAGCCTCATAAAGCGCTTGTTTACCTTGTGCTTCAACAGCAAGCACTTTCTCATCAGCTTCAGCCTGAAGCATTTTTGCATCGGCAGCAGCCTTAGCTTCCGTAAGAATGGCGGCAGCAGAGTTTTCAGCTGCTTCTTTCTTAGCTTGTGCTTCTACGGTAATGCCCACAGCCTCACGCTCTGCCTCTTTACGCGCGTCTATAACTTCAATTTGCTTCTTACGCTCAGCTTCTGCCACCATTTTCGCTGTGGTTACTGCTTCCACTTTTTCCACTTTAGCTTTTTCCGCTTCAGCAGCTTTAGCACGCGCGGCCGACTCTTCCTCAGATTTTGTCGCAACGGCAATTTGTTTAATTTGCTCAGAAACCTCAACTTCTTGCTGCTGACGAATGCGCGCTTGCTCTAATGCCTGACGCTTAGCAATTTCTTGGGTTTCAATTTCCCGTGATTTTTCAATTTCCGCAGCCTCGATAGCACGGTTTTTAGCAATCTCTGCTTCGCGCTCTTCCCGTTCTTTCATTTCGCGCTGCTTAGCAATTTCTGCTTTTTGTTCCTGACGTTTAAAGGCAAGAATTTGCTCTTGGGCTAAGCGAGCTTCTTCTTCATCTCGTTTCACTTCTAGCGATTGTTTCTCAGCAGCCAAATTACGCTGTTCAATGAAAATGCGGTTTTCTTGTTGAATATCGTTGGTTTCTTTGCGCTTTTCTTCAATGATCTTCGTTAAGCGTGCACGCCCCTCCGCATCGAAAGCGTTGTTTTCATTGAAAAACTGTAGGTCGGTTTGGTCAAAACCAGTCAAGCTTACCGATTCTAACTCAAGACCGTTCTTTTCAAGATCGTTAGCCACGCTTTGCTGAACTTTTTGTACAAAGTCAGCACGCTGTTCATGCATTTCGGTCATGCTCATTTCAGCAGCTACGGCACGTAGTACGTCAACAAACTTAGACTCCATTAGCTTTTTAACTTCTTCAGCGCGAGTGGTGCGCGTTCCTAGCGTTTGCGCAGCCATTGATATGCCATTGGCATTGGGGGCCACGCGTAAATAAAAGTCTGCCTTAACATCAACACGCATGCGATCTTTGGTAATAAGCGCGTCTTTTTGAATTTTTTCCACTTCTATACGAAGGGTGTTCATATTTACTGGAATTATTTCGTGAACGACAGGAAGCACGATAGCGCCACCGTCCTTAATGACTTTTTCACCGCCTAAACCGGTTCTTACGAACGCTGTTTCTTTCGTCGCGCGGGTGTAAAGTTTGGCAAAGATAAGGCCAATAACGATAAGCCCTACAACAATAGCACCGGCAATAAAGAGTATTGACGGCAAGCTAGATGGTTGAATTGTATCCATACTTTTATCTCTTTTAGGTTATAGGTAGCGGGTTGCTAACCAGCTGTGTTGTTTTTTCTGAACTAAAATGACGCGCTCTCCCTGTGCGAACAACTCTTCATCTTCGAAAGGTTCTACTAACACAAAATGAGGCTGTGAATAATGGTCGGTAAACTTTGCTTCAGCTGGGTTGCCTCGGCTTGCTTTTCCAATCGTGATTTCGGCCACAGACCCAATGAAGTCATCGCTGTTAACCGCGCTAGACTCTACACTAGGCAACAAGCCTGAAATTACCTTTACGGTTTTAGCTGTTACGAATGCGCCAATAACAAATGCAAGAGGAACGGATAGGAAAGCTGGCAAGGTATAGCCGAGTGCACTCGCTGTTAAGCCGTTAACCATCAAGCCAACTAAACCGAATAGAGTAAGAAGTACTACCAGGTAAATAAGAAAGGGAACTTTATTAATATTAAGCCAGTTGGCAAACGAGGTATTAAGAAACCCATCGCCATCAAACTCTGCAAAATCATCGCCTAACCCCAACAGGCTTATACCAAAAATAGTGCTAACAAGTTCTAGTATGAAAATAAAGAAAACGGCTATAAGCGAAATGCTAAACCAGAAGTTTGTAGGGGAAAGAAGAACATCTGTCATTTACACCATCCATGATGACTAACTTGCTTTTATTCTTTATACCACAGAACAAAAATTAAGCCAGCGTCTGACACATGTACTTTCGGCTAGTTTGTAACAAATAATGATGGGGGCTAACTGAAGTTATGTTTCTGCAGCATCACATCATTTTCAGTAACTTTTAATACACTGCCTTGATCATACCAATCGCCAAGTACAATACGAGTTGCAGGCTTGCCGTTTGCTGTAAGGCTATGAATGTTGGGTCTGTGTGTGTGGCCATGTATCATGCGCTGCACGCCCCATTTTTCCATGACTTTCACCACTTCTTCAGGCGTGACATCCATAATATCTGGCTTAAGATTTTGCTGCTTAGCCTTACTTTCCTTGCGACCGTTATCGGCAACACGCTGTCGATACCATAAAGGAAGTGCAAGCATTAAACGTGGCCACCACCAACCGCGGGATTTCTTGCGAAACTTTTGATAAGCAACATCGCGAGTGCATAGTTCGTCACCATGAGTAAGCAGGGTAGGTGTGCCGTATAAGTCTACAACTTCTTGTTCGTTTAATAACGTCATGCCGGCTTTTGATAGCCACTTTTCACGTATGGCGAAATCGCGATTACCGTGAATAAAGTAAATAGGGCAATGCTGACTCACTGCCTTGAAAGCTGATGCTATGGCAGTGTTAAATGGAGTAACGTTGTCGTCGCCAATCCAAACTTCAAACAAGTCACCAAGAACGTAAAGTGCATCAGCATTAATCGCGTCTTCTTTTAAAAAGCGCATTAAGCATTCTGTAATGTCAGGGCGGTCAGCACTTAGGTGCAAGTCGGCAATGAAGTAGGTGAACGACATAAATCTTCTTATTGTGGTTTAAAAATCCGCGTTAAAGTAACGCGGCTTGTATTTAACTCAAGGCCTTGAGTATGTCTTGAAAATCATATTGGCCAAGGCGTTATTGAGACAGCTATTCAAGCATAGATGTCAGCGGCTATTTAAGAAATAGTCGCTTTTTCAATGATAACAGGCTCAACAGGAACATCCTGGTGATAGCCGCTGTTACCGGTTTTAACGGCTTTAATTTTTTCAACAACATCCATACCTTCAGTTACTTTACCGAATGCACAGTAGCCCCAACCATTGACAGACTTGCTAGAGTGGTTAAGGAAGTCGTTGTTATTTACATTAATAAAAAACTGAGCCGTCGCAGAGTGTGGATCTTGGGTACGCGCCATCGCGATTGTACCCACTTCGTTTGCTACGCCGTTGTCCGCTTCGTTTTCAATAGGGTCTTTTGTGTCTTTCTGATCCATATCTGGCGTAAAACCACCACCTTGGATCATGAAGTTGTTGATTACACGGTGAAAAATAGTGTTATCAAAAAAACCGTCTTCAACGTAAGAAATGAAGTTAGCTACCGTTTTAGGCGCTTTATCTTCAAAAAGCTCTAGGGTGATGTCACCGAAATTTGTTTTTAACGTAACCATTGTGGTTTGTCCTGTGTGTTAGCATACATATAAAGTGGCGGCATTTTAGCGCAAAACGAGTCGTTAGCGCAAAGAGACGGTTATCGCAAAACCCAGCCATATCGTTGCAAAAGGCTTGTACCATTTAAATCGTGACAGTGCTAAACTTTGCGGCCGAAAAATTATGACAAATAGGAAATATAGACATGCTACATCTTTACAACACCCGAACCCGTGAAAAAGCGAAGTTTGTACCGCTTCAAGAAGGGAAAGTGGGTTTGTATGTTTGTGGTATTACCGTTTATGACCTAAGTCATATGGGTCATGCCCGTACTTACCTGAGTTTCGATGTCTTAGTACGCTACATGCGCCACCTTGGTTTAGATGTGAAGTACGTGCGCAATATCACCGATATCGACGATAAGATTATTGCTCGCGCCAATGAAAATGGCGAAAGCTTTGAGGCGCTAACTGCACGCACTATTGCCATGATGCACGAAGACTTTGCGGCGATTAACTTACTAGAGCCAGACGTCGAGCCGACAGTAAGTGGACATATGGATGAGATCATTGAAATTATCCAGCGACTAATGGACAAAGGTTACGCCTATCAAGCTAAAAGCGGCGATGTACTATTCGACGTAAGCAAGTACGAAGATTATGGCAAGTTAAGCAAACAAGACTTAGATCAGCTTAAAGCGGGTGCTCGTGTTGAAGTGGCGGCAGGAAAAGACGACCCGCTAGACTTCGTACTGTGGAAAACCACCAAGCCTGGTGAGCCGGCATGGCAATCGCCATGGGGCGAGGGACGTCCGGGATGGCACATTGAATGTTCTGCAATGAATCATAAGCATCTTGGTGCGCACTTTGATATTCACGGCGGTGGCTCAGATTTAACGTTCCCACATCACGAAAACGAAGTGGCTCAGTCGTGCTGTGCGTATGACACACCTTACGTAAACGTGTGGATGCACGCGGGTATGGTACAGGTTAATGACGAAAAAATGTCTAAGTCATTGGGTAACTTTTTTACCTTGCGCGATGTGCTTAAAGAGCACGACTCAGAAACATTGCGTTTCTTCTTAATGTCGGCGCATTACCGTAGCCAGTTAAGTTACTCTCAAGACAATATTACTCAAGCGAAGGCCGCCCTAGAGCGTTTGTATACAGCCCTTCGTGGTGTTGAAGTAGATGAAAGCACTGATCTGAGCTACGGTGGCTATCTAACGCGCTTTGAAGCGGCAATGAACGACGATTTAAACGTACCTGAAGCCTTTTCGGTGTTGTTCGATGTGGCACGTGAGCTTAACCGCCAAAAAGATAATGTAGAAGAAGCAGGTAAACTGGCTGCTGTTCTTAAAGGTCTAGGCGCAATTTTGGGTATACTTCAAAGTGATCCAGACACCTTCTTGAAAGGCGGTGAAGGCAATGACGACGAAGCGGCTGAAATTGAAGCGTTAATTAAACAGCGTAACGATGCCCGTGCCTCCAAAGACTGGGCAGCGGCAGATGCCGCACGCGATGCGTTAAACGCAAAAGGCGTTGTGTTAGAAGATGGCCCAAGCGGTACTACGTGGCGTAAAGCGTAATTAGCAGCCCATACTTTTTAACAGAATGAAGGCCCGCATTTGCGGGCTTTCTTTTTAGTTAAGCTTAAAGCGCACACCGAGTTTTCATCATTGAACAGCGGTTTTTGGATATACGCACGAGGCTAAACATCTGAAAGTAAAATGGTATCTCCCGAGCTAACGTTTAATGCTTGTGCTGTTTTGCGAGAGATAGCAGCTATTTCGTCTTGTTCTTCGGTTTCTGCCATCATTGCATAAAAAGGCTGGCTCAACGTGGTGATAAGCTTCATTTTACTCTCGGTGCCGCGCCTTGTACCTTCGCAAACTTTTATTCTTACTTGCCTTGTTGATTTGACAGTTTTTAGGCTTAAAACTTCAGCTTCCATACTTGGCGCACCATCAAAAATATCGATGTAGTTCGTGAATTTAAACCCTTCTTTTTCTAGCATTGCCATAGCGGGTTGGCCGTCGTTATGTGGTTTACCAATAGCCGACTGAGCCTCTTTGGGTAACATATTTACATACAGCGGAAGTTTGGGCATTAAATCAGCAATAAATTGATTTCCGTTTACGGCACCATATAAATCCGCTTCAGCGTATGTCATAGGAAAAAAGTGACGTCCGACGGCATTCCAGAAAGGCGATTCCCCATCCTTATTTACATAGCCTCGTAGATCGGCCATGACCTGCTTTGGAAATACATGCTGATGTAAACCCATAAAAAGGTAGCGTACTTTTGAAAGTAGTTTTCCGTTGAAGTGTTTTCTGTATTCAGGCAGTAAGTAGAGTGATGCCACTTCCGCGTACCCCTCAAAATGGTGACTTAGGTGCAGTATTTCGTGGGTGTAGTGTGCGCCTAGTGATTTATTTCGCTGTGCGACTTTTTCTCGCTTGTAACTATAAAAACTGTCTTCTTTTCCTAATTCACCAAAAATTGCAGATGTACCAATAAGCTTGCCAGTTCGAAGGTCCTCCAATACAAACAAAAGGTAGTCTGGACGCTCTTGACGCATAAGTTTTTGTTCTTCTCTAATGGAACGCTTTAATTTGTTATCAAGCGTTGCTCTATCCGGTGGGAAGGTTGTCATACCTGGCGATGCAGCTTCAGCTAACGCAAGCAAGCCTTCCAAGTCATCACCTTTTGCTAGTCTCACGCGAGTGTCAAAGCTGATGTTATTAGTCGTAGTTTGTTCAGCGCCAATCGTTTTACACTCAAGGTGAATACCCGCGACCATGCAGCGAACGGAGCCTCCTCCCATTTCAATAGTAGGCACTGCGATGGGAAGTAAAGTAAGATCGCTGGGTAGTAAAGCTAGTTGCTCTTCGTTCATTGAACTAAAAGCAGTGTCTGATATAAGTAATAAACGTTTTCCATTGCTATTCAAAAGCTCTAGGCAGTTTCCGGCAAAACTATTCACTTGTTCTTCGCTAATTTCGATGACGTTTTTACCTGTCTCCTTAAGTGTTGAAAGCACCACATTTTTGTCGCTTTCTTCTATCATGCTAGTAGCAACAATGGCAAAATCACTGCCCACACACATCATTACGTTGGTGTGGTAAATCGCCGTACCAGCAGTATCAAAGGCGCTAAAACATATAGGCGTTAAACCAATAGCTTTACACGCCGATATTACAGCTCTCTTATTGGCTCGTTGGGATAGGCAAACATAGGCTAGCGCGTTTACATGGTCGATCACCATAGCCCCTGTACCTTCAACAATATCTCCGTCTTCTTCAAAGAAAGATAAATCTTTAGCTTGCTGTACGATATAGTGTTGCTGCAGATAACTGACAATATCGTCACGACGCTCCGCTCGGCGGTTTTCACAGTACATAGGGTAGGTGACAAGCAAACCGTTGGGATGTGTACTTAACCAATTATTTGGAAATACGGCATCGGGCGTGTTTTCCCCTTCTGTTTCAAACACCTCTACCGTTATGTGGTTCATACGTAAAGTGCGAACCATCTCATCAAATTCCGCACACGCATTCTTTGATATTTCCGCTCTATTTTTTCCCGTCGATACAAGTGGCTTCTGAAAACTATTGTCTTTGGCTGTTTGTTCGTTGGGGCGAAAGGCACAGGGTCGTACCATTAAAACGGAATTTGGTGTAGTTAATCGTGAGTTTCTGATGTGACTGGCTTGCATATAACGTCCTACAGCCCTTAGCTGAAATATTTCCACTGAAAAGAGCGTGTATTTTATTCTCTGGCGAATTCACTTAACCATGCTCAAGGTGTTGCAAGTTGTTATTTAGTTTAAGCATAATGTTCAATAGTTTTATCATTATGCGTTTTGCTAATTAGTCTTGGAGAACGAGTTAATGACTCGACGATTTGTTTATCTATTGGGGAAATAGCTATGTATGTAGATTTAGATGCGAAAGATCGCGAGCTTCTCGATATATTGAAGCGCGATGCGCGAACACCTGTAACCGTGCTAGCTGAAGTACTCTCGTTATCGCGAAATACGGTGCAAAAACGAATCGACAGGTTAGTAAATTCGGGGGTGATCGACGGTTTTACTATTCGTGTAAACGAGCAGCTGCAACCAGACAAAATAAAAGCTCTTATGTCAGTCGAGCTTGAAGGGCTTAGTACAACACAGCTTATTAGTAAGCTTAGGCAGGTGAATGGTGTTGAGCGGTTTCATACTACAAACGGAAATTGGGATTTACTTATTGTTATAACTGCCGAAAGTCTCGCGCACTTAGATGGCATTTTAAAAGAAGTGCGCGGCGTTAAAGGCGTGCTTAATAGTGAGACGAGTATTATTCTGTCTACTACTGAAAAATAGTGTGTACGCCTTATCAGTCTTAGCAGCTATTGTCGCCATTTATCCATCGATTTACATCATCACTTAAATTTAAGTCTGTGCCCAAGTTAAACTCACCTTCTCGAACAGATACCTCGCTGCCGTAGGTTGAGTGGGTAACGGTGACGTGTAAAAAAGGATATTGCGGGGTGCTCCCTTCTTTACGACTGGCCGTGAGTTTGTAGCCGTTTTGTATTGTGTACGTGTTTACGACTATATCGCTATGGATTGGCTGATGCAGTGTGGACCAGCATCGGTTTGCATTGTATTCAATGCGCTCAACTATTTTTTCAGGTTCTTGGTTGGTGGAAATAGAAGAGGTCGGCAAGATCACCATACAGCCTGAAGCAAATGCCGCTATACAAATTACTAGTATTGCGTGGTTAAATGAGCGGCTGAACGTTCGGCAGCGTTTAATTTTCATCATAAGTCCCTCTAATCGTTATAATTATATTCATAAGGACTTTATATTAGCTTATTTGTATGAACAATGGCTGAACAGAATACTGGCTAGCGTTCACCTTGACTCAACCGCTTTGCAAATTAATTAAATTTCGGGCTTGCCAGTGGGGATTGCTGATTCTTTTTCGGTGAGATGTGACTTCCAACGCTGCTGTGCAACGTGCTCTTTCACCAGTTCTAAGCATTCGTTTACAACGTTAAGTACTTCTTTATCAAGTGCATCGGCGGTAGGGGTATAGTTGTGCATGCCGACTGAAATGAAATGGTCGATGCGCTCTGCGTCTAAGTCGCTTAACAGATTAACTAGCGATGTGGTCACGATATCGGTGACTGACTCTTCCAACGTATTTTCAATGGTTTTGCCGATAACAGGTAGGTAATGCAGGGAAGAAACTTGTGCATTACTTCTCACCGCTTTACCCACGCTCTTGCGCACGTGCTCCCGTATCACCTCGCCGTGCTCTTCGCTTTGAATTGACTGGCCTAAATGGTTGATAACGCCAGCCATCCATTGGGTAATGACAGGACGGCGGGGGGCCAGTACCTGTGCGTTGATATCGTCTAATAAAGGCGAACCTGCAGAGATGTCTTTTTGCGCATCGCTGAGCACTTTTACAACAATTCGGTCGCTTAACTCTTCGACAAATACATCGTAGTAAAACGCAAAAAAGCGAAAGACCGCGGTTTGATTTAAGTCGATGATTTCGAATTTGTGCAGGCGGTGCAAAATAGAAAATATGCGCAAGAAACGAAATAGGCGGGTAGGTCCAGTAGGGATTAGACCTATGATATCGTACCAATGCAAAAACGGAAAAAAATACCAGCGTAAGTGTTCTTTACGCACAATAGCTACAACCCACCGGAAGCAAAATTCGCTGAAGAAAATGGCGATAAACACCAAGTCGACCAACAGAAAGTTGTTGTGAACGGGATCGTAAGCACTAAGAAAAGCGGGAAAATACGTGCCCAATAGACCATAGACAAAGTCGGTGGCGTATAAGGCGTCGAAAATGAGCCATGTTAGGTTCACAAAAAGTATACCTAACATGACTAAATCTAAGATTAACCAAGGCGTTTCATGACTGTTTCGCAAATTTTCTCGGTTAATTCTTAGCATTTCCTTATCCTGTATTCTGACTTAAAGCGTGACGTAAATGCAGTTAGGCATGAACAGTATTGAACTTTAAGTATTAAAGGTTAGCTTGATGCGTTCAACCTTGTTACGTCTACATAAAGTTTTAGCTTCTGACCAGGTTGTAGATAGCGCTTGGTATTAAGTGAATTCCACTTGCCTATGTCGCTTACTCTAACATTGAACTTGCTGGCGATACGAGACAACGAATCGCCATTTCTTACTGTGTAGGTCACTTTTTTGGTAACACCGTCTTGCGCTTTACCTTCCTGCCAGATAACTAAGGTTTTGCCAGGGTGAAGCATATCGCCAGGGGCCATACCGTTCCATTTAGCTAACTGTTTAGTGCCTATATTGTACTTACGAGCAATATCCCAAAGCGTATCACCAGATTGTACGGTATGACGTACTTTTTGCTTAGACGTGTTGCCGTTCTGCAAGCTGGCTAGACGCTGTTCCTGAGATAATGTGTAGCTGTCCAGTTCTTGAAGTGCTACTGGTACCATTATCGCTTGACCCACGCGGATTATGGACGAGTCTAGCTCATTCACTTTTTTAAGAACTTTCACGGTGGTGTGATACTGCTTAGCGATTTTACCTAAGCTGTCGCCGGGCTTCACCGAGTGGCGCACCCAGTTCAATCGCTCTTTTTGATCAATTTTAGCCAGTGCTTGAGAGAACGCAGCAGCCTTATCAAGGGGAAGTATTAATCTATGTGGTCCTTCTGGTGACGTTGCCCAACGATTGAACCCTGGGTTTAACCCGTGTAGTTCTTTTAAAGACATACCAGCAAGTTCGGCGGCAAACGCCAAATCGACCTGTGAGCCGATATCAACAACTTCGATAACCGCTACATTCTCAACTTCAGGCCACGCATACGCATATTCATCTTTATTTTTTAGAATATCAGCCAGCGCAAGCAATTTAGGCACGTAAGCACGTGTCTCTTTGGGTAAATTTAAGTTCCAAAAGTCGGTAGGTTTACCCGCGCGTTTGTTAGCTTTAATAGCCCTTTGAACGCGGCCTTCGCCACTATTATAGGCGGCAAGTGCGTGCAGCCAATTACCATCAAACATTTCGTTTAGATAGGTTAGATAGTCAAGTGCACCTTGTGTTGAAGCAACAACGTCTCGACGTCCGTCATACCACCAATTCTGTTGCATACCAAAGCGCTTGCCTGTGCCAGGAATAAACTGCCACATACCAGCCGCTCGGCCATGGGAATAAGCAAAGGGATCGAAAGCACTTTCTACTATTGGTAAAAGCACAAGCTCCATCGGCATGTCGCGCTTTTCAATTTCTTCGGTAATGTAATAAAGAAAAGGCTTGGCACGTTTTACAACGCGAGCCATATACTCTGGGTGCTTCAGGTACCATTTACGCTGTGCGCTAATGCGTTTGTCGTCAGGGATAGGTAAGGCGAAATTCGCACTTGCACGTTCCCATACGTCAGTAACGACCGCCTGCGTATGCATATCCGGTGTATCGGTAAGCTCAGCGCCTTCTTCTAGCGTATCATCATTGGGGTGAACAACATCAATAACACCGTCTCTTGCAATTTCACAATCAGAAATGGCTTCTTCGTTGTTATGAATTTCACTGCACGCTTCTAGCGAAGCGGTTTCGTTACTTTCTAATTGTGCATTGTCGTTATTATTATCGGTTAACTGACAACCCGTTAAACCTAGCGCCAATATCAGTGGCGACAGTGGGAAAAACTTCAACTGCATATATGAAGAAACCTCGTGGAGCACTGCAAACCGACCATGTTACGATAATCGGCTTACTTTTGCATCAAAACTCATCTTTCCAGCGGCGAACTGCAGCAAATACCGCTACATCGTCAGCCAGGTTATTTTCGCAATAGGCTTCGGCAGCAGTTTTCACAGAAAGTTCATGAGCCCGTAAAAATGGGTTTATGTTTTTTTGCTCTTTGAGATTACTTGGTAGTGTAGGCTGACCTTGAGCGCGTTTTTCTGCCACCCACTGTGCGTAGTCACACAGCGCTTTATTGTCTGGCTCTACGGCTAAAGCAAACTGGACGTTAGCCTGAGTATACTCATGTGTACAGAACACTTTCGTGGTGTCGGGCAGTCGCTTTAACTTATTCAGTGAATGATGCATTTGCTCTGGCGAACCTTCAAACAATCGTCCGCAACCTGCTGAAAATAACGTGTCGCCGCAAAACAATGCGCCATGCCCGAAGAAAGCAATGTGATCAAGGGTATGACCTGGCACTTCCATTACTTGCAGCGCCATTTTAAAAACAGGTAGCGAGACAGTATCGCCTTGAGAAACAGATTTAGTTATTCCTCTTATGTGATTGCCTCTTGGGCCAATAACTGGCAAATCTGGTACTGCAGATACTAATTTAGCAATACCACCTGTGTGGTCTCTGTGGTGATGAGTGATGAGAACTGCGCTCAGCGTTAAGCCTTTGGCTTTAATAAAGGTCAGTACTGGCTCAGCATCACCTGGGTCGACAACAATAGCGCTACTCTCGTTATAAATACACCAAATGTAATTGTCGGTAAAAGCGGGAATAGGATGAATGGCTACGCCTGAAGGAAGTGTTTCTGCCGTCATAAGAGTACCTGCTTGTGTAGGTAGAATTATGCGTTACTATAGGGACTTGTGAAGAGCAGAGCAACCTAAGAGCGCGCAGTGTTAATGAGATCGGCGTTTAAAGCCAAACCGCCACGCTACCCTACAAATTGGAATGATTTCCCCGCGGGAGAGCACATTCGACATGCGGTCAATGCAGTTTGTAGCGATTATGCTGAGCGAATTTTTGGGTATCACTTTGCCAAACTAGGCTCGCTAAGTGCCGATATAAATCTCGACACTAGTCCAATCCGACACCACATCAATCACGTTCCGTTTAGTGACCTAGCTAGCGAGCGGCCACACCACAATGAAACAAAAGAGGGCTTTCCCAATCACAATGCATCGGGTATATCGTTAGGCGGTGATAAACGCGAACCGAAAATAAGTAGAGAAAACACGGTAGTGGGGCAGTCGCACTGCTTACCCTTCGCCGAAAATAGCATTGATGGCTTTCTACTTGCTAATGAATTAGATTTTGCGCAAGACCCTCACGAAATATTAAGAGAAGTAGACCGCGTTATTACACAAAACGGTTATGTGATCATAAGTGGCTTTAACCCCTTAAGCCTCGCCGGAATTGCCAAATTTCTACCTGTTAAGCGCGGAAATATCTTACACGATGCACGCTTTTTTACGTCCTATCGCATTAAAGATTGGCTTCAGCTGCTGGGATTTGAAATTGTTGAACAACGTCAAGTGATGTTTTCAACGCTCTTTTTTCAACAAAAATGGAAAGGGGCGGTTAAGCTTCAAGACTATTTAGCATCTTATTTGCCATGGTGCAGTGCGGTGTACGTAATACTCGCGAAAAAGCGGGTTATACCCATGACCGCAATAAAACCCAAACGCAATTTGAAGCCGCGTTTTTCGGCGGTGGGCGCCAGTGTAAGGACCTCTACGATGAATCGCACGCTGCGCTAGTATTGTTAATGTGTATGCCATGTGCAAAGAGAGCACGCCACGCTCTTAACTTGAAAGCAGCGACAGACGCTAACCATCTTCTATATTTACCAAGATGTTGTAACTAAAACGGATGGCTTTCGCGTTTTTACGCAAGTTTGAAAGGGGAATTGGAGATAGCATAGAACGCTATCTCCAAACTGAGACGTTAGTCGTCACTCGTTTTATAGAGGTGCACATCTCGCTGTGGATATGGGATGCTAATGCCTTCTTCATCAAAAGCTTTTTTAACTTTTTCCTGCATATCCCAATAGTAAGGCCACAAGTCATCTGTGGCGACCCACGGTCTAAACATCAAATCGACTGAGTTATCGCCTAATCCGCCTACACAAATCCTTGGTGCAGGGTCGGTTAACGAGCGCTCATCTTCTTCGAACAGGCGCTGCAACACCTTCTTTGCTTTATCGATATCGTCATCGTAGCCTATACCAAATGTCATGTCGCAACGGCGTTTATCATACACGCTAACGTTAATTAACGTGGCATTAGATAGGCTGCCATTGGGAATAACAATGCGCTTATTGTCAAAAGTGTTAAGTACAGTATAAAGAATTTGTATCTCTGACACTGAGCCTAAATGACCCTCTGCTTCAATGGTGTCACCCACTTTAAAGGGTTTAAAAATCAGTATTAGTACACCGCCAGCAAAGTTCGCCAGGCTGCCTTGTAGTGCCAGACCAATGGCCAAACCTGCAGCACCCACGACGGCAATAAATGAGGTGGTTTCAATACCTATCATTGAGGCAACTGAAATCAACAGCATTACTTTTAGCACCGTACTAATAAGTCCGCACAGAAACTTATTTAACGTGGGGTCCTTTTTACCTAGCCGATGATCTAATAGGTTTACAAAACGATTCACTAACCAGAGACCCACCACCAAAGTAAGAATAGCCAATAATAATTTGGGGGTGTAAGTCATCACCAGTGAAATAGCTTTTTCGGTTAATTCCGATAAATCGATATTAGTCCCGAAGAAATCTTCCATAAATACCTCTTTTATTAATTAACCACGTTGATTACGTTAAAAAAAGAGGGTTAGATCGCCTTGATTCAAACCGAACGGAACTGCGCTGTTTTTTGACAAGAATTTTCTAGCCGATTTGCCTTATGCAGATAAGGTTAGTGAGTGGGTAAGTAATTAGTGAGTGAGGAGTGTAGGATGATAAGGCTTATTAGCATACCAAGTTACGTGCTTGCACCTTGATTCTGGTTATATGATTTTTGCTTTATAAATCTAAGCGCTGCTTTGACCGCCCAATAAAAAAGGTGACATCCCGTCGCGTTATAGCGCTGAATGTCACCTTACTTTTAAGGGGGCGCTTTACAGCTTACTTAACACGCATACCCGGCTTTGCACCTTCGTGCGGCTCAAGAATGTATAGCTCGTCGCCACCAGGGCCCGCTGCTAATACCATGCCTTCACTCATGCCAAAACGCATTTTACGAGGAGCGAGATTCGCCACCATTACCGTGTGCTTACCAATTAGGGCTTCAGGCGAGTAGGCCGACTTAATACCTGCAAAAACTTGCTTGGTTTCGCCGCCTAAATCTAGCTCTAAGCGCAGAAGCTTATCGGCTTTTTCTACGTGTTCAGCTTTAGCGATACGCGCAATACGTAAATCTACCTTGGCGAACTCATCAAACGAGATAGTGTCGCTAATAGGGTCTTTAGCAAGCGGGCTGTCTGGGTCGATTGCCGGTGCTGCTGGCGCTAGGCTTTCTTTTGAATCTTCAACCATGGCGTCGATTTTCTCCATTTCTACACGCTGCATCATCGGCTTGAATTTGTTGATGGCGTGGCCTTTCAATAGGGTTTGCAGTGAATTCCAGTCGAACTTATCGTTTAAGAATTCTTCTGCTTTTTCTGCAAGTACAGGAAGCACAGGCTTCAAGTAAATCACCAACAGACGGAACATGTTAATACCTAGCGAGCATACATCGTGTGTGAACTGCTGCTTAGTCTCGTCTTTAATGGTTACCCAAGGTGCATTGTTATCAATGAACTGGTTTGCTTTGTCAGCAAGGGCCATGATTTCGCGCACGGCTTGGTGGTACTTACGCTTCTCGAAAAGTGCAGCAATGCTCTCTGACGCGTTTTGGAACTCTGCAATAAGCTCTGGCTCAATCACATTGTCAGACAGCTTTCCGTCGAAACGCTTGGTGATAAAGCTTGCACAGCGGCTTGCAATGTTAACCACTTTACCTACCAGGTCTGAATTCACTTTTTGTGCGAAGTCAGTAAAGTTAAGGTCGATGTCGGTAACACCGTCGCCTAACTTAGACGCAAAGTAGTAACGCAGATATTCTGGGTTCAGATGGTCAAGGTAAGTACGGCCTTTAATAAACGTACCGCGCGACTTTGACATTTTCGCGCCGTTCACCGTTACGAAACCGTGAATATTTACGCCAGTAGGCTTACGGTATCCCGCACCTTCTAGCATCGCAGGCCAGAACAGGCAGTGGAAGTAGGTAATATCTTTACCAATAAAGTGATAAAGCTCAGCCTCTGAGTCTGCTTTCCAGAAGTCATCGAACTCCAAGTTATTTTGATCGCAGAAGTTTTTGAAACTAGCCATGTAGCCAACAGGTGCATCTACCCACACGTAGAAGAACTTGTTCGGCGCACCTGGAATTTCAAAGCCGAAGTAAGGCGCATCACGGCTAATGTCCCACTGTTGAAGACCTTCAGTGAACCACTCCTGTAGTTTGTTCGCCATTTCTTCCTGCAGGGCACCTGAGCGGATCCACTCTTTTAACATGCCTTCAAATTTTGGCAGGTCAAAGAAGAAGTGCTCAGACTCACGCAGTACTGGTGTAGCACCCGATACAACGCTGCGCGGGTTCTTTACTTCTGTTGGGCTATACGTTGCGCCACATACGTCACAGCTGTCGCCGTTTTGATCTTCTGCGCCACAGCTAGGGCAGGTACCCTTAACGAAACGATCCGGCAAGAACATTTCTTTTTCAGGGTCGAACAGTTGATTAATAGTGCGTTTACTGATGTAGCCCGCATTATCTAAACGGGTGTAAATTTCTTCACACAGCGCCTTGTTTTCTGGCGAATGGGTTACATAGTAGTTGTCGTAATCAACGTGAAAATCAACAAGGTCTTGGTGATGTTCAGCACGCGTTCTTGCCACCATTTCTTCTGGTGTAATGCCAAGCTCTTGGGCTTTAAGCATAACCGGCGTACCGTGTGCATCGTCGGCGCAAACACTGTAACATTCGTTTCCGCGAAGGCGCTGAAAACGAGTCCAGATGTCGGTTTGAATGTGTTCTAGCAAATGACCTAAGTGAATAGAGCCATTTGCGTATGGCAACGCACTGGTTACCAGAATTCGGCGTTTTTCTGACATAATGACGTTATTGATTCTTTGCGTTTCAAAATGGCTGCAAATACTAGCGGAAAACCGCGTTTTTTGCATTACGTAATTCACACAATTCTACTACTAGTAAGGCATTTTATGTTCTTTTCTCGCAAAGCAGAGCCGGCAACTCAAAAAGTTGCTGTAATTTTGGCCAAGTATTTTTCGTTAGATGTTGAAGATACCTTGCCATGGTGTGCTTTTAGCCAGCCAGAAAATGAAGATGCCGGTGTAACAGTTACCTTGCCGTTCTGTATTGCTACACAGCTAGACCCGCTTAAACAAGAAGTGCTTAACCAACTTAAAGGGAAGCTTGACGATGACCAGCTTACGTTTAAACATAACGTAGCAAGTGGAGAAACAGAAGTAGCGCCGGTCACCAACATTAAAAACATCATAGCAGTGGCTTCAGGCAAGGGGGGCGTAGGTAAATCGACAACCAGCATTAATTTAGCGTTTGCACTTATGCAGGAAGGCGCGAAAGTTGGGATTTTAGATGCCGATATTTATGGGCCATCAATTCCCATTATGTTAGGTAATCCCGATGCACATCCTGAAAGCGAAGATAATAAGCACATGCAGCCCCTTATGTCACATGGAATAGTGGCGAACTCCATTGGTTACCTAGTGCCTCAAGAAGACGCCGCCGTATGGCGTGGGCCGATGGCAAGCAGGGCGTTAAAACAATTATTAGATGAAACCTTGTGGCCCGTGCTGGACTACTTAATTGTAGATATGCCACCGGGTACCGGCGATATCCAACTGACAATGGCGCAACAAGTTCCACTAACCGCTTCTGTTGTAGTTACAACGCCACAGGACTTAGCGCTAGCCGACGCCCAAAAAGGCATAAGCATGTTTGAAAAAGTGAACGTACCTGTATTAGGGCTTATTGAAAACATGAGCTATTACCAATGCAGAGCCTGTGGCACTAAAGATTATGTATTTGCAAAAGACGGGGGCGAGGCGCTTGCCGAACGCCACGGACTGCCGCTTTTGGGACAGCTACCGCTTGATATTCATATTCGCGAGCATGGCGATGCCGGCACGCCTTTGTTAATTACCTCGCCCGAAAGTGCATTGAGTGAAAGCTATCGCGAGGCAGCGCGCGCACTGTCTATGCAATTGGCCCTTACTGTTGCGCCACGCAAAGGGGCAGTTAAACACATTAAAGGCAACCCTATTGGCATTGTTGGTAAAGAGTAACTAGCTTGAAATGCCTAGGTAACAAATGTCGGGAATGCGCAACGGATAGGTAAATTCAGACAGGTGTAGTAAAGGTGAACTATAGCCAGGTTCGATTGCTTAAATTTAAAATTTGATAAAACTATACAAAAATTGCGCAAAAGCAGATAAAACAAGCCTTTGAGCAGTTGAATGCATGCGGTGACATACGCATAATAGCGGCCTAACGAAATGAGGAATACACCATGCGCTTGTGCGACCGCGATATCTACCAACATCTGCAAGATGGAAAAATTAAAATTGACCCTACACCCAGCTACGATCAAATAAGTGGTGTAACGGTAGATATCCGCCTAGGTAATAAATTTCGCGTGTTTGAAGATCACCAAGCGCCGTATATCGATTTAAGTGGGCCAAAAGCACAGGTTCAAGAAGCGCTTGACCACGTAATGAGCGATGAAATTGAACTAGAAGAGGGTAAAGCCTTCTTTCTACACCCCGGGGAACTGGCGCTTGCTATTACCCACGAGTCAGTAACCTTGCCTGACAACATCGTAGGTTGGTTAGACGGGCGTTCTTCGCTTGCGCGTTTAGGCTTGATGGTGCACGTGACCGCGCATCGAATAGATCCAGGCTGGTCGGGCAATATCGTTCTTGAGTTTTACAACAGTGGTAAGTTACCGCTGGCGCTTCGCCCTAAAATGAAAATAGGGGCACTTAGCTTTGAGGTGTTATCGGCGCCAGCTGAAAAACCTTACAACGCCAGAGTTGATGCTAAATACAAAGGCCAAGCAGGCGCAGTAGCCAGCCGAATCTCGTCTGACGACGAAAGTAAGTGAATCAACTTAAATACCACTTTTTTGGAAAAGCCTCGTGCGTTTCCCGCTAATTACTGATAGAAAATATAAGAGCAATAAAAAGGGCCAATAGCTAAGGCCCTAGCACTTATAATAAAGCGATTAGTAACGGGAAGCGCAATGCACACAAACCCTGAACCTTCTTCAGATACTCAACAACGACAGCCAACACGCAAGAACAGTATTATTCTTTTCGCGTTTATCGCCTCTGTTCTAAGCGGTATGTGCTTGTGGGCTGTAAATCAGCCCAGCGAAATTATATTTACCGCTGCGATTACCCTTTTTGTAGCAGTACTTTGGGTAACCGAAGCGCTTCCTATTCCCGCTACTTCGCTTTTACCCTTCGCGCTATTCCCGCTATTTGGTGTGTTGTCTCACAGCGAAGCTGCTTCTGCTCTCGGAAGCCACGTTATCATTCTACTAATGGCCGCTTTCATGCTTTCAAAGGGGTTGGAACGCGCCAATTTACACAAGCGTTTCGCCATTTACATGCTACGTATAACGGGCAGCGGCAGCCCGCTCAAGCTGGTGCTGGGCTTCATGTTAACAACAGCAGTACTCAGTATGTGGATTAGTAACACCGCCACGGTGTTAATGATGTTGCCAATGGCTATCGCTATTATCAATGCAGTAGACAACCCGCGATTTGGCGTGGCGCTAATACTTGGTATTGCTTATTCGGCAAGCTTGGGCGGGGTAGGCACACCGATTGGGACGCCACCTAATATTATCTTCATGAGCGTGTATGAAGAGACTCAAGGTATTGAATACAGCTTTATCGACTGGATGAAAACAGGCGTACCAATAGTAATACTAGGCGTACCTATTATGGCCTTATGGTTAGCGCGCGGTATTAAAGAAGTGGGAAACATCGATTTACCTGTACCTAGTGCATGGACAAAGGCCGAAAAGCGCGTACTTGCCATTTTCGGTACGGTAGCATTGGCATGGATATTCAGACCTTTTTGGACTGCATGGATAGGGGTAACTACTATCAGTGATAGCACTATAGCCGTTGCGGGTGTTGCCGCCATGTTTTTCACCAATAGCGGCAATGATAACGGTGAAGTAGACGCAAAAGGCAACCGCGACAAGCTGCTAGATTGGAAAACCGCGAATGATATTCCGTGGGGTATGCTATTACTTTTTGCTGGTGGAATTTGTATCGCGAAAGCGTTTATGTCTTCAGGCTTAAGCGTATTAATGGGCTCATGGTTAACAGGGCTTGCAACCTTACCCGTTTTACTACTTGTACTGGGCATTTGCTTGTTTGTAACCTTTCTTACTGAAATTACTTCAAACACAGCAACATCTACATTACTAATGCCAATATTGGCAGCAGCAGGTTTAGCGGTAGGTGTTGACCCTAAATTACTTATGATTCCGGCGGCTATAAGCGCAAGTTGTGCCTTTATGCTGCCAGTAGCTACAGCGCCTAACGCCATTGCATACTCAACGGAAAAGTTCGACATAAAAACTATGGCCAGAGAGGGTGTGGTGCTAAACGTGTTAGTTGCACTGGTAGTAACTGGGGTGTGTTACGTTACGCTGGCCTAGCTTGAACGCGCTTTTGTGAAGGAGACACTCCAATCTCTCTTTTAAAAGCCTTTGAAAAAGAAGCTTCCGTTTCGTAACCATATTGGTTTGCAATGGTAATTAACGGCTTGTTGCTTTGGATTATTTCTGTGCAGGCACAACGCAGGCGCCATTGCGTTAGGTATTTAATTGGAGTTACGCCTGCACAGGCTTTGAACTTTGCTGCGTAGTTAGATTTAGACATATTCGCAATACTCGCCAGCATTTCTACGTTCCAATGTTGTTCAGGCGCGTTATGCAGCGCTTGAAGGCTATTTGCTATGGCCGGATGCAGTAGAGCCCCTAAGGTTGATGAGTACTTGCTCATTAAATGCTTCACAATCAAAAGGAATACAACCTCAGCGATTTTGTTTAGCAGAACCGACGAAGTGAAGGTTGAGTCCGACACTTCTAACGACGCGCTGATAAGTAACTGCAGACTTTCATGTAGCACTCTACTTTCTTTTGATGCTTTTTTAATTATCCAAAATTCTGGCAGTTCTTTTGTTATTACTCTCATTAAAGGGTGCTGATACTCGAAGTAACCGCAAAGTAGCACCGGGCCTTCAGCTCCTAGTTTCTCGCTAACAGGAATAGAGCTTGCGCTAACATTTTTGTAAGTGTGAGTTTTTGTAGGGCTTAAAAGGTGTGGGCTATCAACAGGCAGTAAAACCATGTCGCCTTTTTCTAACAGAACTGGGCCGTCGTCGTTACGGTGTAAGTAGCATTGACCGTGAGTTACGGCGTGAAAATTAATAAAGCCGGTGCCAGAAGTGTCAATTTGCCAGTTACCGCAATATTGTCCGTTGTGAAATACATTGGTGGTTATTTGAAGTTGGTCAAAAAGGCTTTCTAAATTTTTCATGGTGTTTTGGACAAGTATTTAAGCGTTTGGAGCATGTTTGTATAAGACCGAAGTACGTACCATATTCTTCGAACTTATACAGAGATAGTGTGAAAACACTCGAAACACCAATGTGGAGAAGAAATAGCATGAGAGTATTCTTAAAAGGTAGTTTATTTGCAGTTTCACTAATTGCTAGTGGCGCGGTATTCGCTGGCGTTGATACAGAGACCGACGAAAACGGAATTATTTTAGCCGGGCACGACGCTGTAGCTTATTTTACTGAAGGTAAGCCAGTGCTGGGTAAAGCGACTATAACGGCTGTCCACAACGACGCTATTTACCGATTTTCATCGCAGAAAAATAGAGACATGTTTGTAAGCAACCCAGACAAATACGCACCAGCGTATGGCGGCTTTTGTGCCTACGGCGCAACGTTTGGTAAGAAATTCGAAATAAACGGCAAAGCGTTTGAAATTGTTGATGGCGTACTTTACGTGAATAAAGACGAAAGTGTATACAAAGCATGGGCCAAGAACATTCCTACTCATATAGATGAGGCGAATGAAGAATGGCCAGAAATCAAAGATGTAAGTGCAGACGACTTGTAATAAGCTTCGTTTTAGATGGGTTTTGATTACCAAATAATCGTTTAGGCGGTTATTTGGTTTTTTTACATTGCAAAGTCGTTGAAATTGAGTAGACTTGTCGGCTCTTTCGGTCGGTGTGTAGCGCAGCCTGGTAGCGCACTGTCATGGGGTGTCAGGGGTCGGAGGTTCAAATCCTCTCACACCGACCAACTTCTCTCTCACCCTTGAGTGGCTTGACTTACAAGCGTTTTATCACTCAGAATCTCTCTTATCAATTCATATACAAGCTTCTATAGGGTCACTAATAGGGTCACTTTTGGGGTCACCTCAAGGCTCAATAGCAGCTGATTTGGCAATGGTTTTAACTAATGGACGATACGTATCTCAGAAGAAAAGACTCTGGTTTGTTTCTTTATCGGAGAAAAACCCCTCAACTTCTAAGAGAAAAATACGGTAAGGCACAGATTCAGTACTCACTAGGTACAAGCAATCGCCAAGAAGCAATACTTAAGCGCAATGCTATCAATGCAGAGATAGAGCTAGAGCTTGCGCACATCAAACGCGGCAACTCAGACAAGGCGCTTTTCTTTAAGTATTACTCTGAGTGGCGCAAAGAGTATCAAGAGCGTGATTCAGAAGTTGCTCACGAACAGTCCTATAACCCCATGGAAGATGCTGAGCCTCAGTTGCTTGTAGATAACAAGGAAGATGCTAAAAGCCCAGCAATTAAAGCAGCATGGAGTGCCGCCAAATCAGGTGAGATACCATCAGACTATCAACCTACAGTTTCGGAAATGGCTGAAGAGTGGGCAGCATTTGCGGTCGATAAGAAGAATGACAAGTACATATCGTCAATGGCTACTTACGTTAAGGCTCTCAATGCGTTTGTAGGGCGCGATGACCTGCCATCGAATATAGGCTCAGGACAAGCTCAGCTTTTCATCGATGCTTTGCTTGAGGCAGGTAAATCGGCCAATACGGTTACTCATTACAAATCAAAACTACAAGAGCTATGGCGCTGGGCGCTTACTCGTGAACGTACCAAAGGCGAGAATCCATGGTTAAACACGAAAGTAGAAGCAAGCAGGAAAAAAGCGAAGCCACTGCATTACCGCAACTTCACTGATGATGAACTGAAGGTAATCCTAGAGCGCACGCAATACGAGAAGCTTAAAAGCCCCACATGGCTATATCCGTATACATTACACATGCTGCCAAGACTGCTGCCCTTTCTAGGTACGAGACTAGGTGAGCTTGCGCTGGCGAAGAAAGAACAGTTTGTTACTGTAGAGGGGGACTTGTTCTTCGAGGTTAGGGAGGGTAAGACAGTTAATGCTCAGCGCATAGTACCTGTATCTCCAGCTATCCGAACACTAGTAGAGCAAGCAATCGCGAGAGCTGGTGGTTCACCTTGGTTATTCCCTGAAGTTGGTGAAGCCAAGATAGGCGCGAAGGAGGCAGTCAATAGTATCTCTTCTAAGTTCGGTAAGCTGACTAAAGGCTTTGGCAAAGTAGAAGGGTATAAGACTGGCTTACACTCGTTTAGAGGCCACTTTGCTACAGCACTTGAGCAGATAGGTTGTCCTGAAGATATAGCTACAAAGCTAGCAGGGCACAAACAGTTGTCCTTGACCTACAGCTTGTATAGTAAGTACAAGAACAAGGACGAACTGTGGCAGTATGTTGAAAAGATTCACGAGGCTGATTGCCTAGTTGCGTTCAAGGTTTAGTTTAGTCACTATTTATTAATGTTCAGGTAGCGCCTTTGGTAAGACTGCTTCAAGCAACAAAGAAACATCATTTTTGTCACTGACCTTTCCTGCGATGTATTTACTATACTTCTCGGGTAGGTAAGTATCTTGAAACCATTGCCTGAACTCTGACAATGCTGAAATAGGATAAGCATTTATCAGAGGGTCTAACTGTCTGTAAGAATCGGGAAACTTATGGTTAATCTTGATTCTTGGTTCATACTTAGACTCAAGATTATTACTAGTCCAGTATTTACCCCAATGGATACCAAGAGAGCCATCTGGCATGATACTGTCGTCCACAGGGATTTTGTGCCTAATTAGTGATGCAATGATGCCTGTGGCTTCATCAAACATAGTGAAGTAGCCTTGAGGGGTTTCATTTAGAAGTACTCTTTCTTTAAATAGTCCCCAGCTCCTCTCCAATACATCCTGTTTAGAGTAATCTAGTCGTTCATATATATAAGAGCGTAGGCCATGCTTTGCTGCTCTTCTAAAATTTAAGATTGCTTCTTGTTTTGGAGATTGAGTATTGTGGGCGTAGTAGTCAGTTATCGCCATTACGATTGACTCGGGGACAGCATGTGTCGCGCTGCTCATAGCGTATGGATTTTCGATTTCAACGTATAAGCTATCAGGTATTTCGTCAGACTCTGTCCATTCCTGTATGAGCTGACTTATTATAATGCCTCTCTGTTTTGTTTGCGCTTCACCTTTCTTCCAGTCTTGCGCTAACTGTATGATATTACTGGGCGCTACACCACAAAACCTTGCTAGTCCTTGTAATGAAAGAAATGTTTCACCGTTAGGCAAAACACCCATGCTTATATTTTCCACTTCTTTTATAGCTACTGGAATTAGCTCCAAACTTCCTTGTTTCATATTTATCTCGCGTTATGTTGTTTTATCCTCATCTCACTGTACATAAGTTGTATCTTTAATTAAACCTCTATAGTGGCTATTTTTTAACAAAAAATGTTACACCATCTAATCGAAATCAGCATTTTAGAGTTCCCCCCGTAGGGGTATGCGCCACACAGCATTACTAGAGCCAATTCTTTAGCCACCACAAACCACCAGCGTTCAACGCAATAAGAAAGCACACACGGTAGGTCACATAGCGCCAGTCAATTATATCCTCAAGCAGCCAAGCTAACCTTATAGCCTCCCAAGCGCTCCTGTAACTAACTCTCACTGCAACCAAAAGCACTGTACCAGCAGGGTATATCCATAGCAGTACACTTGATTGGTACACTTTAGATAAGTTATTTGTATGGTTTTAGGTTGACTTTTGATTATTGGTACGGTTAGCATTTGAACGTCTTAGACATAAAACCACACACTTAAGGGAAGCAGTAGCATGAGTCAGAACATTGGATACATTCGCGTTAGTACAGTAGACCAGAACACAGCAAGACAGCTTGAAGGGCTAACGCTGGACAAGGTGTACACTGATAAATGCTCAGGCAAGGACAAGAACAGACCACAGCTAACGATTATGCTCGAACACTTGAGAGCTGGTGACATTGTTCACGTACACGACATATCACGTATGGCTAGAAACGTTGGTGATTTACTAGAACTGGTGGAGTCGCTTAAAGCCAAGGGCGTTACCTTGAAGTTCTACAAAGAGAATATGACCTTCACGGCCGATGCGAATGACGCAATGCAAGACCTAATGCTCACTATGCTTGGCGGTATCTATCAGTTTGAACGCTCTATGATGTTAGAAAGACAGCGTGAAGGTATCGCCATAGCGAAGAAGGAAGGCAAGTATAAGGGCAGACCGCAAAGCGTTGACCGTGAACGTGTAAGTCAGTTGTTAGATGAAGGCGTGAGTATTCGTAAGATAGCAACACAACTCAATATTTCACCTTCAACTGTTCAAGCTGTGAAGAAAGAGAGAGCTACAAGCTAACCTTAAGCACTATCATCTGTTTAGTTTCTAGCCGAACGCTTATTCGCCTCAAAAAAACTTATAGTCGTAAGTGACTGGTCAAGTATATAGCAGCTCTAAGCCTATTCTCAGCTGTAACTGTTAGCTCAGTCAGTAGTGATTATACTTGTTATTTATCATTAGCTTATGGCTGCTCTCGTGTGTTGAAACCAATGGGTGAACTATGTATCGTTGCCGCCTCTTCTCAAGCAGTAAGGTTAAACGAATGACTCAAAGCACACTAAGAACTATGAACGATGCAATTGATACAGCACTAGCACAGCATGAATACAAAACAGCTGAGTTAGCAAAACGATTCAATGAAGAACCTAGCGATATGGAAGATACTGTTCACCATATAGCTGACTTGGTTGCTGCCATAGTGAAAGCAGAGCCAGCATTTCGATCTGTACTCCTCTCAGAGCTTACCAAGTAGTTAGGCTATACAATCAGTCCTCAAGCGCCTTAAGGCTTCTCACAGATCTATACAGGCGCTATGAATGGCTAAGTTCCTAGCTTTAGAGGTACAACTGACATAACCAAGTAATCAACTCACTATGTGAGGGTTGCCTATAAAATGCGCAAGCTCTATAGCCCTTGTATTTACTGGGCTTGCGACTGTCCGACATATAGAATAGAAAAGTCGAAACAAAAGAACTTGGCTATTCACAGGACATTACAAAGCATCAAAACTCAGTCACTAGCTTTGTAGTGGTGGGCTTAGGCTCAGGGGCAAGTGACAGGTCTAATGAACTCAAGGTCAACGAACCAATTTCTTTAGCGAATACCTCTACTCACCATCAAATCTATGGGGGGTAGGGGGGCAACTCTCAGTCTAAGAATCTAAGGTCAACACTTAGTTAGACTTACAGTTAGCCTTAGTACTCCTCCCTACATACACACATTAGATGGTTGTTAGTAAAAACTCAGTAGAATCAACAGTATGCTGACTGTCCGACCTTAGAAGGAAGAGAGTAATAAGAACTATAAGCTAAGCTCTAAGCTAGACTTACCCACTCCTCCCTACATATACACATTAGATGGTTGTTAGTTAGTACACCTAGCCCTTTTTACAGTTCACTCCTTTATGTAACTAGGGCTATTTGTTTACTCAGTAGTTAGTGGTTATGCCCAGCTCTATTACAACTAACCATCCATGTATTCACTACCTAAGACAGACTCATAACTTCTCACGACCTTTTTTTGTAAGTGTTCGCGTGTAAGTCCCTGTCTAGCGTTTTCCTTAAACTCTAAAAGCCTAACCATAAGCAGCTTTACGCCACCAGCGTACGGCTACTGTTTTCCAAAAAATCTAAAGAGGTAACACCATGCAATACAAAACCCTTAACACACAGAATCTAGGTGTGAAGCTATCAGACAAAGCGCTTCAACTACTACGCGAACGCCAAGCAAAGCGACAAGCTACATCAGATAAAAAGCTCAGTGCTAACAAGCTCATTAATGAGTGCGTAGAGCAGTACCTGAGCCAACCAGACTAATCACTATCATCAAAACTAAACAACCAACAAAGGAACACTAATGACTAATCAAGAACCAACTATCACGAATGAAACTGTACGCCATATCTTTACCGATGGTGCAGCTCCAGATAATCAGAACGGCTGTACATTGGGAGGTATTGGAGTGGCTGTGCTAACGCCAACTAATCAGGTAATCAGCCAATTCAAAGAAGCAGTGAGACCAGAAGAACATGAGATATTCACGACTAACAACCGCTGCGAAATGCTAGCACTGATTAAAGCTCTCAAAGTTGCTCAGCCTAACGATGTAATTCATTCAGATAACGAGCTAACTGTTCGTGGCTATAACGAATGGTCTCCTAAGTGGAAGGTTAACGGCTGGCGTAAAGCCAACAAGAAGCCAGTAGTTAACAAAGACCTATGGCTGATTATAGATGCTCTAAAAGAAGCGAAGCCTACTGTAGTAGTTAAGTGGGTAAGAGGGCATAGCGACTGCTACGGGAACATATTAGCTGACCAACTTGCTAACGAAGCACTACTACTAGCCACACACTAAACCAATAAACACAAACAATAAGGACAAAACCAAATGACCACAGAAATGAAGACACTAAAAGACACTGTAAATGCCCTAGAAGCGCTCACTACTCAAGTTCTATCAAGCTTGTATTCACCAGCGCAAGCAGAGGTAATGATTAGCAGTGCCAAGATTAATTACACCGAAGAGGCTGTAGAAGCTAGACGTAAGCAAGAAGAGGCTAGAGCTTATAACGAAGCGTTGCGTAACGCAGTGACTGACTTTAAAGACAAGATGAAAGCTGCGTATTGGGATATAGCGTTGCTGTCAAATGATAAGCGTACAGCCTTTGCTAGCGAGTCGTGGGATGAACTAAAGGAATCGTATTCATTACGTAAGAACTCCCAACAACCAGCTCTTGACTTTACAGAGCCGACAGTTGAACAGCTAATGGCAAGACGTAGCGAGCTTATCGCCTCTCTGGAGCGCATTAACTTAACTCAAGCCCATGACGAAATCGAATTTTGTGAAAGACACCTTAAGAACAAGTCGATGCTTACACAAGACCAAAGGGGGCTACGTGAAAGGCAACTTGAATCAGCGAAGTCCACTATCACTCGCCATGCCGATATCGAGAAAGAACTAGAGAGCGTCCAAAAGCTGCTTAAAGAAGCACTTTAGTTAGAGACAATTAGGAAGCAAGCGTTTCTTAAAGAGGCGCTTTGCTCTTCCTCAATGCTATTTGTAGTAAGGCTAGCCAAGCCCCAAGCCAATGGCGTAACAAAGTAAAAGCGCATCTAGCTTTGTCGGGAAATTTGCAGACAACTTTAGGCCAAGGCAAGAATGGAGGAGCAACCCTAGCAACACTTGAAGCACTCTACGCCTACGCCATGTGGGTAGACACAGAGTTCTACATGACGGTAGTAGCTGCGTTCACTGAACTAACCAAAGGCAACACGTTAAAACCACAACAAACAATCAAACTAAAACTACAACTATAAAGGATAGTAATGACAATCGAATTTGAAGACTACTGTGAGACAACACAGCAGGAAATAGGAAAATTAACAGCACAAGAAATTCACCACGAAGAAGAGCAAGACTTAAGCCTCACTGCTATAACAACGCAAACTGGAATGCCTCTGGATATATCAGAAGCCTCTCTTGATTCACTAGTTACTGTTGGTGGTGTAACTGGCCAAGTAAGGCACATGATTGATGCTGGGTTGGTGGATAGGTCAATCTTAAACGGAAGTTACGAGGACTATGAAGCGCCAATACAGCAAAGCGAAGACGAAGAGCAGTACATTGAAGCTCATACATCAGAGAATACAATAACTACCTTTCAACAAGTGGAACAGGAGCTTGGTAGCTCAGGTGTAATCGACTCTGTTACCGCCTTGCTCAATGGTGAGGAAGTCGATGGTAATGGTATTGCCTCACTTGCTGAAGCTTATGGGGTAACTCAGAGTGCAGCTTTACGTGAGGTGGAAAGTGCTACTGAAGAACTGTACGAAGATTTTGAAGAGTACGCTGGTACACAGTTTGGTATTAGCGACACCGAGCACCTTACACAGTGGGTAGGTTATGCGGCTGGACAGAGTAAGAAGATTAGTCAGTTGTATAACCAAGCTGTAATGGGGGCGCTTAGCGGTGACTTCTCGTTAGCTGAAGACTTAGTGAGTGAATATATGAGAGTCTATAAGCTCTATTAGTCGCTCATTTATTGTTCAGTTGAAAGTTTCTCAAAAAAATATTTAAATTAATTTGGGCGAGGTAGTTAGGGTCACCTAGAGGGTCACCTTTGGGGGCATCTTATTCTACTAAGCCTATGAAATAAGGGGTGTGGGCATGTATTTATGGCACTGTCATGGGGTGTCAGGGGTCGGAGGTTCAAATCCTCTCACACCGACCAACTTCTCTCTCCCCATTCAATGGCTTATGCCATATATATCAAAGTAAAATCGAAACTCACTTTTCTTGTACCAATATACAGCAGTAAATTTCGCTCAATAAAAGAGTGCATAGTTGTATATACACTCTTAAACACTATTAGCGCAAAGCCTAGTTGGTTTTAATGCTCAAGATGTCTAAAAGCATCAATAGAGAACCCGCCATAAATAACCATACTCCAGCGGTTGCAAATTTGCTGAAGGCTGGCAAGAAAAGGGTACTTCCCCAAAAAAAGCACAAGCAGGCGGCTACACCCAATTTGTTATTTTGTACTTGTTTCATGATAGTCATTTTCACGTCTTCCTTACTACTAAATAGAAGGTTGAAACTGAAGGCTTACTGAAATACGGTTCCAGCTATTAATTTGCAGAATAATAGACGTGAGTTCTATCAGCCCTTCTTTTCCGAAGGTGCTTTCTACACTGTTATACATTTCTTCAGTAATAGTGGAAGAGTGGATAAGCGTTAACGCTTCCGTCCACGCTAATGCTGTTCTCTCTTCAAAACTGAAACAATCTAGCTCTCTCCATGCAGACAATACATCAAGCCTTGACTGATTTTCATCAGACTCTCTCGCTTCTTCGGCGTGCATGTGTTGGCAGAAGCCGCACTGATTAATTTGTGACGCACGAAGCTTAACTAAATGTATGAGTTTATGACTTAAAGTACTTTTGACTGAAGGCTTAACCAAGCCTGTGAGGTGTTCAAGAATATGGGGATATTCAGAATATAGCTCAGATTGTGTAATACGTTTTTTCATAGTGATCTCCTTTAAACTGCGGAGAACTATAAAGTCTAAGCAAAACGCTTAATTGTAAATTTGCGACAACTTTCGCTTTCTATACTGAAGGGGCGTTTCCAGCGCGAAATCACTAAACGAATGCGTAAAGTGCGCTTGGTCGAAGTAACCACATGCCAATGCGACGTGGCTCAGCGCTTCAGAATTTGAGGTTAATAACGATCGAGCATGGCGTATTTGAGCAAATTGATACAGTTTGTTTGGCGAGAAACCAAAGTTAGTGCGAAATTGGCGCTCCAGCGTTCTTCGGCTGACGCCGAACTGATCGGCAAGATGTTGTGGGGGCACCAGTAAATTCATCGACTGATAAAGCATGCGCTCCCATTTCTGAAAGGCTCCATCAGTATTTTCTGCTAGCTCAATCAACCAGTACTGTATTGCTAAGCACTGCTGGCTAATAGTTTTTCCAATAAGATAGGCTTGCAGTCGTTGATAGGAATCACGCTGCTTAACCATAGCCAACGCGATGTCGATTTGTTGGTTTTTACTGTCATCAAAGGTTAAACCGAACAAGTGTTTCAAGGCACCGGGCCTAAATCTTACACTTATTTGTCTGCAAGCCAGTTCCCACGGCATGGCGCAGACCTGAGTATGGTAAAACAATTGCGCTTCACAGTTAGTTTGATCGAGATAGAAAGTCAAACTAGCACCTGCATCGGGATAAAATTTTTCGTTTAGGGTTGTAGCTGAGCCTTCTGGGTTATCAATCACCCATATGCATTGTACAAACCGTTTTATGGAAACAGCAGGGGTCACGAAACCAATATCAATCTGCTTAAAGCTAGCGGCAGGAATAATTTCGTTGTTGGTTGAAGCGTCCATAAACGTTGGTTGCGAGTCTAGAGTTAAATCAGTGAAGCTTTATATTACCCCTGTCGCGTGCCGTATCAAGACAAAGTTTCACGTTTAATTAGCGGTAGCGACCTAAAAAGCTGGTTATAGAGTTCACCACGGCTTCAGCACTTTCAATTTGCGGATAGTGCCCAATTTGATCGAGCTCAATTACGTCTGCATTAGGAATGAGTTGTTTGTACCGCGCCACCATATGCGCGCCAGAGATTGGATCAGCCATACCTGCGGTTAGTCGAAGAGGGGCATTGGCATTTTGCAGTGCACTTACCCAGCGCTCTCGGTATTGTTTACGCTGCTTCATATAGTCCAAAAGCAAGTGCATGTGTTGGTGACCATTATTTGTACTGATAAGTATCCAAAAATCATTGATGTCTTGATCTGAAGGAGGTGTGTTTGGGCCAAATATGTTGTGCATGCTTTTTCGAATTGCATTTTTGTTTAAAAAGCGAATGATTAGACCACCAATTGGAGAGAGCAGCAGCTTTTGAATGGGCAGAGCACGATGTGTCTCAGGAAAAAGGCCACCGTTGAGTAAGTGCAGCGATTCGATGCGAAAGGCAAGGTCGTTTTCCAGTTGCTGCGCCATCATTTCTTGCGCAACCGTATCACCGTAATCATGAGATAGAACATGGGCACTTGTGATACCTAAATGTCTTATTACCTCACTTATCGTGTCTGCTTGCTCTTTAATTAAGTATTTTTTTGGTGACTTATCGCTAAAACCAAACCCCGGCATATCGAGCGTCACGCATTTATACTTGTTTGTAAGTGCTGGCCATATTTTAGCCCAATCAAAACTTGCGGTGGGGTATCCGTGAATGAGTAATAGTACTGGTCCCGTGCCTTCTGTTTTATAAAAAACTTGCTGACCGTCGACGTTTAAAAAGTGGCCGGAACTTCGCCAATGTGAAAGTTGCATTTCTACATGCCTTGTTATGTTTTTGTATTTAGCTTGCCCAGCCTTTGATTTCACGTCTGTCGTGAGGGCGACATTTTAATAATGTCGCGCGCTGCACAGGGAATTTATAACGCAGGGTATAGGTAGTGGAAAATGAGAGGTACGCTAGTCTTCAACCGGAATACAGACGGTTACTTTCGTTCCCTCTCCAGGGGTTGATGTTAAGTCAATCTCACCGTTAAATTTTTGTCGTACTAAGTTGTATAAAATATTTAGGCCCAGCCCTGTACCGCCTTTATCACGAGCCGTGGTGTAAAATGGCTCGAATACCTTCTTGTGAAGCGCCTCTGGTATGCCTTTGCCATTGTCTTGTACGCTAATCACAATGCCTTTGGCATTTTTACTGCAGCTCACACTCACTCTATTCACGTCGTTATTTACCGATGGACCAAAAGCGTGACGCTGAGCATTCGATATTAAATTTGTTAGCAATTGGGCAATTATACCTGGGCAGGTGGTTATCACTAAATTGGGCGTAACGTCTATGCTTAGCTCAACTTGTTCTTTGCGAAGCATGGGTTTTAAAGGGTTACAGACTCTAGGGATATATTCGTCTAATGCAATTTCTTCTATTTCTAACGACGTTTGGTCAGCAGAAGTGCGCTTAAAGTCTTGTACTAAATTCGCTGCCCGCATCAGGCTCGTTTCAGCCAAGTTTAGCCCTTCAGAGCAAATAGCTTCGAAGTCTTTAAAACCCTGCTCGGTTAATTCATCGTTTTCGAAGTCTCGATAGATGTCTTTTAGTTCTTCTTTGCAGTTACTGACGGAGGTGAGTGCAATGCCTAACGGCGTATTAACTTCGTGAGCAATGCCTGCGACTAGATTTCCTAACGCCGCCATTTTTTCTGACTCGACGAGCTTTTCTTGTGCGGCCTCAAGTTCAGCCGTGCGGTCTATTACTTTTTGCTCAAGGGTTTGGTTGGCCTCAATTAGCCTCTGCTCGTAATCTGCGCGCTCATTTGCACTCACTGCACGCCCGTAAAGGTCTGCCAGTGATGCCGCAAATACAACTTCATCGGCATGCCATTCACGGGCTTTGCCTTGGTGTTCACAACAAATTATCCCAATCATTTTGCCGCGGTGGCGAATAGGGACATCAAGCATAGAGCTAATTCCAAGCGGCGTTAAATACACTTCTGCAAATTCAAATGTTGCAACATCTGTTAATGCGTCGTGGGCCGCAATGGTTCTCTCTGAATCTAGCGCCTCGAAATAGTGAGGAAAGTCTTTTCGGGTAAGTACTAAGCTTTCGTGGTCCAGGTCATTACCCTTATCAATGAGCAATGTGCACTGGACCAGTGTTTGCATTTCATCATACAACCAAATGCCAGCTCGAGTAATTTGCAAACCCTCACACACCGAGTTGATAATAAGTCTAGAAGCAACGTCTAATTCACCTTTATCAATATCTGCACTTTGGCTAACGCGTAATAAGATTAATTCTAGCGTTTCTTTCATTCATCTTCGTCCGGTTCTGTGGCTCTGATTTCAAGGATCCTGTCGAAGTGCTCTATCATAATGTGGGTGATTAGCGGGTCGAATTGTTTCCCGGAATTCTCATGAAGATAGGCTTTTACTTCCTGAGGACTCCATGCCGGTTTATAGCAGCGCTTAGATAGCAATGCGTCGACAACGTCGACAATTGCCATAATACGACCCTCCACGGGAATGTCGTCTCCAGCTAAACCTTCAGGGTAACCTTGACCATCCCACCGCTCATGATGCGTTTTCGCAATGATGGCACCCATTTTAGCAACGATGCGATCAGATCCCGCAAGTAGCTCGTAGCCTTTTTGTGCATGGGTCTTCATGATCTCCCATTCTTCTGGGTCGAGTTTGCCCGGCTTATGTAAAATAGTTTCAGGAATGCTAATTTTACCCACGTCATGAAGTGCGGCTGAATACCGTATGGTCTCAATAAACTCTCGGCTCATGTGAAGCTTTTCAGAGAGAAATTCGGTCATAAGAATGACCCTTCTCACATGGCCACCGGTCTCTTTACTCCGCATTTCGATTGCGTCGCTAAGCACCATAATGAGTTCTTTTTGGGTTTTTTGTATGTCTTCTTTTTGCGTGAGATTTTGGAATATTACCGCCACATTAGAGGCAAACATCTCTAAGGTCTTGCGCTGCAGAGCATCCAGTGGATGATCTAATTTAACATACAAGATGTTGTGGCTATCTTCTCCAGTAGGGTAGTAGCCGATGAATAAATCTTTAGACTGATAGTGACTTTTGCTTTCTAAGACTTGTTTGATTTCTTCTTCGATGGTTTCAGGAATTCGGCTAGAAATTCCAGGTTCGCATAATCCAACTAGGTCGCCGCTGGCACCTAGCACCGTCATGGTCGTATCGCCATATAAGTCGGTGTGCTGAGTAGACAAGTAGAGTACAGAGTTGTTTAGGTTAAGCAGTGTAAGTGTCTGTTTCAACACTGCGGTGCCAAATTGGGCTAAAGACTGGCTTGCTAAAACGGAAGACGAGGATTTTAAAACGTCTTCCATACCGCGCTTACCTTGCTCAATAGTCTGAATATCCCGATACGACCTTATTGCTGTGTACACACAAGACTTAAGTTTAAGCGATGATAATTCAGTTTTGGCTTTGTAGTCGTTTATGTCGTAACGCCTGATTACCTCTTCTTCCGGCGCCTGACCAGGTTGACCTGTTCGCAGAATAAGGCGGGCGGTATGGTTATTGAGCTCGTTGCGAATGGCATCAACCAAATTCAAACCCGCATCGTCAGTTTCCATCACCACATCAACGAAAGCGAGAGCGATGTCTGGATTTGCTTTGAAAAGTGCTAGGCCTTCAGCGCCACTGTGAGCTGATAGAAATTCAACCCCGCGTTTTTCGAAATTAAATTTCCGCAGAGTGAGTTTAGTGACCTCATGTACGCCTTCTTCATCATCGATTATGGCTATTTTCCATGGAGCTTGGCGAGAGGTGGATTGTTCTGTTTTTGACTTCTTAAATAACGACATACATAGCGCTATAAACGTTTAGATACATTAAACGTAAGCCACAATTTTCAATCTCGCAAACTTACTCGACAAGTTTTGTTCTAAAGTTCAATGAGCATATTTTGATGACAGAAGTCTCTTTATCATCAGTTAGATGTGTTTTAGGCAAGTATTAAAAATATGCCATGTTTGTTAAATTGTGGAGCCCAGCAGATTCCAGTAAGAGAAAACTGCTGGGCCGCGATACCTTACAACAATAGCGTTTAGCTATCTTCGATAGGGGTATTTTCAGTAATCGGTACCGTATTTACGTCGGTATCTAAGCTTTCTACCGCATTTCGTACGCCTGCGGCGTAGTCTGGATGTACCTTTTCTAGCACGGCGTACCAACGCTCTTTTACGCTATCTGAGCACGGGCCCATTGCAGCAGCGTAGTTTTTATACAGCCGTTCTTTTTGATCATCAGAAAACATCTCATACAGTTTTCGCGGCTGCACGTAATCCACATCTGTTTCATCTTGATGATATCTATCAGCGTCTCCATCAATGCGAAGCGGGGGCTCTTTCACTGAAAAGTCAGCCACCGGACCTTCGTATTGATTGGGCTCATAGTAGGCGTCAGGGTTACCAAAATCATTGGTAAAGAAGCGCATCGCGCCGTCTTTGTGATAGTGGTTTACCTTGCTATTTTTCGGCGCGTTAGCGGGGAGTGCTTCATAGTGTGTGCCCAAACGATAGCGATGGGCATCAGCATAAGAAAATATGCGAGCCTGAAGCATTTTGTCAGGGCTAAAGCCAATACCAGGGACAACATTTGACGGACTGAATGCTGCGTTTTCTATCATTTGAAAGTAGTTTTCTGGATTTCTGTTCATTTCCAGTTCGCCAACTTCAATAAGCGGATAGTCATCGTGCGGCCACACCTTGGTTAGGTCGAACGGGTTATAGCTTTGTTGTCCTGCTTCCTCTTCTGGCATGGCCTGAATGTACATTGTCCACTTTGGGAAATTGCCTTCTTCAATGGCGTTATATAGCTCTTCCTGATACTTTTCCCGAGTGCTTCCAATGATTTTTTCAGACGTTTCATTGGTGTAGTTTTTAATGCCTTGTTGAGTTTTGAAATGGAACTTCACCCAATGACGCTTGCCTTCTTTATTCCACATGCTGAAAGTGTGGCTGCCATAGCCGTTCATGTGCATAGGTGACACCGGAATACCACGGTCCGACATTAAAATGGTAACTTGATGCACGCTTTCTGGCTGTGCAGCCCAAAAGTCGAACATGGCTTCTGGTGAGCGCAGGTTAGTTTTCGGATGACGTTTTTGCGTACGAATGAAGTCAGGGAACTTGTATCCATCGCGAATGAAGAAGATAGGAGTATTATTACCTACCATATCCCAGTTGCCTTGTTGTGTGTAAAACTTCAAGCTAAAGCCTCGCACGTCACGCTCGGTATCAGCTGCGCCTGATTCTCCTGCTACCGTAGACCACCGGCTTAATACTTCAGTTTGTTTGCCCACTTCTGAGAATAAGTCAGCGCATGTGTAATCGGTAATGTCGTGCGTGACCGTAAATGTGCCCTGTGCACCCCAGCCTTTCGCGTGAACGACACGTTCTGGAATTCGTTCGCGGTTTTGATGCGCTAACTTTTCGATTAGTTGATAATCTTGTAAGAGGGCGGGGCCGCGCTCTCCTGCTGTTTTAGTGGTTTCGTTACTTACTACGGGGGCGCCTGCCGACGTGGTTAATTGCGGTTTCTTAGCCATTATAAAACTCCTTTCGTATGCTTCTTTTGAAAGCCAAACTTCCATAAACATCATGTGTGCCTGACTCATGACATGCTTTTGCTACGCACTGCTAAATGAAAGGGTTTACAAACTTCTATATATATCTATAAAAACAAACAATCTGAATTAGGTTTGCCACCTATTGAAGAGCAAACTCGTCGTGTTTACTCTAACTTAACAAGTTCAATTACCGCGTTTAAGGAAGTGTATGAATTTTGCCGAGTTTGCAGCATCAAGAAAGAGTGTTAGAGGGTTCACTAAACAGCCTGTTACTAAGGAAACAGTAGACGCGATTATCAACACAGCGAAGTGGGCGCCATCGTCCTATAACACGCAAACCTGGAAAATTCATGCAGTAACAGGCGACGTGCTTGATAAAATTCGTGAAGGCAACACCAAAAATACACTTGAAGGTAAACCGCACGTTCGAGACTTTCCATACAAAGAGGATTACGAGGGGATTCACCGTCAGCGTCAAATTGATGTAGCCATACAGCTGTTTGACGTAATGGGAATAACCCGAGAAGACAAGGAAAAGCGTATGGATTGGATGATGCGCGGCTTTAGGCAGTTTGATGCGCCCGTTTCTTTGGTGCTTACCTATGACAAGGCTTTAGAGCCAGCAGGGATCACGCAGTTTGGTTTAGGGTCGCTGGCGTATGGCATTGTGCTAGCTGCATGGGACTTAGGGCTTGGTTGTGTTATCAATGGTCAGGGCATTATGCAGTCCGATGTAGTACACAAGCACGCTAACATCCCTGATGATGAGGCCATTATGATTTGCATAGCCTTGGGCTATCCAGACCCAGAGTTCGCTGCAAACGAGGTTCGCTCAACTCGCGCCGACAACGAAGAGTTTGTGACGTATCACGGGTTTTAGCGTTTTTCGATTTAGGCAGATTGTTATTTTTTCAGCAAGCCAATGCTGCGTTAAGCCATCGGCATGAAAACGTCCGTTTGAAATATCATCAGCTTCTAAAACAGCGCCTTCACAACGAAACATTTCCGACTTCTTAGTTTAAGTGGTTACTTTGTTGGATGATTACTTAAGAATCGTTCTACCTCGGGCGCGGGGAGTGGCTTGCTCCAATAATAGCCTTGCCCCAAGTCACATCCCATTTTTATTAGCTTTTCTAAAGCGGGTTTACTTTCAATACCTTCAGCTACCGCTTTCATGCCAAGGCTGTCGGCAATACTGATTATTGCTGCAACTAAAGGTGCGTCGTTTTCCCCAATGCCCAAGGTGTTGATAAAAATGCGGTCTATTTTGAGTTTGCGAGCGCTAAATGTCTGTAGATAATTTAAATTAGAGTAACCGGTACCAAAATCATCAATAGCAAAGTGCACGCCTAACGATTTAATCGCTTCGAGCTGTTCGCCAGTGGTGCCATTTTCATCCGCGAGTATGGTTTCAGTTAGCTCCAGCTCTAAAAATTGCGGTGCTAATTGTGAATTTTGTAAGGCCTGCTCAACGACAGCGGGGAGCGTACCATCTTTGAATTGTGCGAAGGATAAGTTTACGGCAACCGTAAGATTAGTATGACCGTTTTCATGCTGTTTAGCGCAAAATTCACAAGCTTGGTTTAACACCCACGCACCAAGAGGGATGATCAAGCCACTGCTTTCCGCTAAAGGTATGAACTTGTCGGGGAATATCATTGATCCGTCTTTCTGAGGCCATCTCAAAAGCGCCTCTACTGCTTGAACCTTGTTAGAGGCAAGGTCTATCAACGGTTGGTAGTACACCTCGAATTCATTGGCATGCACGGCCGGGCGCAAACGCTGAATAAGTGTGAATTTTTCATCGTTTTCTTCGTCAAAGCGAACGTCATAGTATTCGTATCTATTTCTACCGTTGCGTTTCGCTTCGTACATTGCAATATCTGCTTTTCGGCACAGCTGTTTAAATTTAATTCCGTCATAAGGCGCTTGTGCTACACCAATTGAACCCGATACTACCACTTTGGTTTGCAGCACTTCGAATTCGTTCGAACACCACGTAATTAAGTTCTTACATAAGTCATCGATTTCAGATTTGTCTGATATTTCTGGCGCCAACACAATAAACTCATCGCCACCGAAGCGTATTAAACTTTGCTTTGTGGATAGGTGGTCGGTGATGGTTTGAGATATTTTTTGAAGAAACCGATCGCCCGCAGCATGACCAAGAGCGTCATTCACGGGTTTAAAGTTGTCTAAGTCTATGAACAGCAGCGCGAGCTGAAGCCCTTTTTCTTCACTCTCTCGTAGCTTTTCGTTGAAAAGTCGCTCGCCCAAAATCCTATTTGGCAAGTTTGTGAGCGGATCGTGATGTGCTAAGTGCTGGATATGTGCTCTATTTTGCTCAACTTTAGACACCTCTTGCTGCAGTGACTGCATAAGCCGACGAATATCCTGTATCAAAATAAAAACGCTGAAGCCCGTAATAACGTAAATAACCATGATGAAAAGCACATGAGACCAGCTCAAAATAGGCGGGTTTGGTGTTACCACATCGTGCATTATCAACCACGTAAGCGTAATGCACTGTAGAAGCACTAAAGATAAAACGGTGCCAAATAGGGCAATTCCACCTAATAAAGCCGCAAATATGATGACGCCAGGGTAGCCAATCATGGCGATATCAAATACGCCTGCACCTGTTGCGGATAGGGCAAACAGCATTGACGACATAGCGCCTAAAAGTAGGTAACTGCTGGTGGTAACGTAATACTTGTATGCGAGCGAGCCAGTGACGATTAATGAGAACAAGCCCAGTAAAAAGATATCAAAAGTTATGCCTCTCGCGACCAGAGACGAAGCGAAAAGCCCGAAGCCTGTTACCGCGCTTATTTGAATGACACGGCGCCTTCGGAGTGACGTTAGATCAGCAAGCTTTGCTGATGAGGAAAAAAAATCTTTAACCTGCATTCTTCCAAATCTTGAAGGAGGTTTATAGCAACCTTAAACCTAACTTGGAAAAAAGCAAGTGCAGAGACGCAACGTTATACGTTATTGGCAAAAGACGAGGAAAAACACAGCAGTGCTCGAAAACACTGCTGCCCGTAAAGTAAATAACTACCTTTCGTCTGATGGTGCGTAACGCTCCAACCAGTGTGCATATGGTGCAGGCATTACCCAAGATGGTTTTTCAACGCCTAGCTTTTTCGCTGCAAAGTAAGACCAGTGTGGGTTAGTAAGATGCATTCTACCTACCATAACAACGTCAAGTTGTTGGTTTTCAATGGTATCGTTGGCGAGCTCTGGTGTGTCTACTCCCCAAGCTGTAGCAACCGGGATCCCGGCTTCATCACGTACCTTTTTAGCAATTGGAGCAAGGAAAGCCGGGCCCCAAGGAATATTCGCATCAGGCGTGTTAAAGCCAACGCTAACGCTAACGAAATCAGTACCAATTTCTTTGAACTGTTTTACAAGTTCGATAGACTCGCTCAACGTCTGTTCGTCATCACCATCGTATTCGATAACGCCAAAGCGTACGGTAAGCGGTAGGTTTTCAGGCCAAACCGCGCGCACTGCGCTCAGTGTTTCAAGTAAGAATCGACCACGGCCTTGCGCATCACCGCCGTATTCGTCGGTACGCTTATTGGCGTGCTTCGAGAAAAAGCTTTGAGCCAAATAACCGTGGGCAAAATGCAGTTCAAGCCACTCGAATCCAGCTTCAAGCGCGCGCTGGGCACCTTTCACAAAGTCACTCTTAACACGCTCAATATCGGCTTTGGTCATTTCTGTAGGCGTAACAGGTAAGTGTGCCCCAAAGGCTTCTGCCGAAGGTCCAATAGGCTGCCACCCTTTTTCTTCACTTGGCTGAATGTGGTCATCACCTTCCCAAGGGCGGTTAGCACTCGCTTTGCGCCCGGCATGTGCAATTTGAATTCCAGCAACAGCGCCTTGGCTTTTTATACGATCAGCAACATTTTTTAAGCCACTAACGTGTTCATCTTTCCAAATACCTAAGCAATTTGGCGTGATACGTCCTTCTGGCGAGACGGCGGTTGCCTCAACGATAACCAATCCAGCACCGCCTCGGGCAAATGACTGGTAGTTTGCTTCATGCCACTGGTTTGTAAACCCATCTTCTGCAGAGTATTGGCACATAGGAGGCACAGCAATACGATTGCGAAGCGTCACGTCTTTTAACGAAAATTGTTCAAATAATGCAGTCATATTTCTCTCTTTTTAAATAAACACAAAAGCACTCAGCGAAGGCTGAGTGCTTTAAAATCTAGGGGTTATGCCGCAAGAGTTAGAATTTCACGGGCTTTAGCAAGATCGATGTCACCATGCTCGCCAAGCGCTGTTAAGCCGTTGCGTTCAAGGTTCTCGATTAGCCCATCAATGGCAGACTTTTCAATGTTGTGGTCTGACAGGCGGGTTTTAACCTGCATAGTTTCAAAAAAGTCCTGAACCGCTTTTATGGTTAAGTCGATGGCCTTTTCTTTGTCATTTTCCTGAATGCCAAACACGCGCTCACCTAGCTGCAGAATTTTTTCCTGCTTTTTGTCACGCTGCACGAACATTAACGACGGTAGAACAATTGCTAGGGTCACGGCGTGATCTAAACCGTGTAACGCAGTAAGTTCGTGACCTATCATATGTGTGCCCCAGTCTTGCGGTACACCTTTGCCGATTAATCCGTTAAGCGCCATTGTTGCTGACCACATTACGTTTGCACGCACATCGTAATCTTCAGGCGTCGCTAACGCTTTAGGACCTTCTTGAACTAAGGTTTGTAAAATTCCTTCTGCAAAGCGGTCTTGAAGCGGTGCGTTTACAGGGTAGGTAAGGTATTGCTCAATCACGTGAACAAAAGCATCAACCACGCCGTTCGATACTTGACGTGGTGGTAGTGAATAGGTGAACTCAGGATCAAGTACGGCAAAAACAGGCTGAACTGTTTCAGAAGAAAACGCGCGTTTTTGCGACGTTTCTTTTCTGTTTACTACCGAGTTACCGTTACTCTCAGACCCTGTCGCAGGTAAAGTAAGTACTGCGCCAATAGGTAATGGATTTTCAAATGCAGCACCTTTAACAAGTATGTCCCACGGATCGCCTGCAAAGTTAACGGCAGCAGCTACGAATTTCGCGCCATCAATAACACTTCCACCGCCAACCGCAAGAATGAAGTTCACGTCATTTTCACGGGCGACATTCACAGCTTTCATCAGTGTTTCAAATTCTGGGTTTGGTTCAACACCCTGAAATTCAATGACTTCAGCACCTGCTAGTGCAGTCGTTACTTTATCGTAAATACCATTTTTCTTAATTGAGCCGCCACCGTAGAGGAAGAGGACTTTTGCTTGTTTCGGCAAACGTGAAGACACTTCACTTAGTTGCCCCTTGCCGAACAAAATTTCGGTTTGATTTTTAAACGTAAAATTAAGCATAGTGTTGCCTGTCCTTAATTAGATTGTGAATTTAACTGTTGTAAAAGCTTTTCAGCTAACAGTTCATCAGAAAACGGGTTTTGGCCTGTAATAAGCTCACGGTCTACTACTACATTGGGCGCCCACATTTCTTTGAATTCCATCTTGCCACCCGCTTGCGCCATGGCGTCTGCTGGGTAGTACAATAACGTTGCGTCGTTTAACGTGCTTTCAAAATAGGCCTCTTCCGGTGTGGAGAAGATTGTCATTTTGTAGCCATCATAAATCCAACTCTCAGATGAGGCTTGCTCACCGGATTTCAATGCCAGTTCAAATGCCTGCGGGTTAGATTGCCCAGAAAGTAAGGCGATTGGGCCATGGCAGATAGCGGCAGTAGGTTTTCCTTCATTGTGAAAGTGAGACAAAATTTCACCCACTTGAGGATTGTTTGCCAGGTCGATAAGCGGTGCATGACCGCCTGGAATGAATACGCCTTCAAACTCTTCCAGCCCTTGTCCAATCACTTCGCTCAATGACAGCGTGTCATCAATGCCTTCTATTGACTCTACAAACGTTTGAATGTCTCGCATTTGCGATTCGCCGCCATCAAAGTATTGCGGTATTACTGACTTTTTATCTACAGATGGCGCATTGCCTTTTGGCGTGGCCAATACCAGTTTGTAGCCTGCGTCTACCAATGCTTTTGCCGGCACACCAAACTCGTTAAGGTAATAGCCTGTAGGCTCTGTTTTTCCATCTGCAAGTTGCATTACATTTTCACTTGAAAGTAGTACAAGTATTTCGCCTTTACTGGCATTCGCAGCTTTAACGTCTGCCGCATAGGTCGACTGTGATAAACCCGCAATAATGGCGAGCGATAAAATTGATGATGCTGATTTCATTTGCAGCTCCTGTCGCATTAGAAAGTGCGTGTATCTTAGAGAGGTTGGCTTACATCGAGAAGTCAGATAAATTGTGACGAGTCATCAAAAATCTGATGGGTAGGGATTATGTCTTACTTAACACAGTTAAAAACCTTTGTAGAAGTTTATCGAAGCGGCAACATTACACGTGCTGCAGCTCGCCTTCATATGTCTCAGCCAGCGGTCACTTCTCACATACAAGCCATGGAGAATATTGTCGGTAAAGAGTTGTTCATAAGAAAAGCGAGAGGCGTTGAGCCAACGGCTATCGCTGATGACTTGGCGCTGCAGGTCGCCAGTCACATTGATACGTTAGAGCAGAAAGTGGCTTCTATTCGCAGTCGTGCTTCCACCGATCACGGCACGTTACACCTAGCAGGCCCTGCGGAGTATCTCAGTCTGGTGGCAGGTCCGGCACTCGCTAACTTGCTTCAGGCCGATAAAGTGAATTTAGTGATCCATACCGGCAACAAAAGTAATATTTATCATTTGTTGGAGAACGATGTAGCGGAACTTGCCATTACGGCCTCTGAGCCCACTGATGCGATGTATGAATATCAGAAGTTAGATAAAGAGCGCTTAATCTTAGTGATGAACCGTGTGCAGGGAAAGTTGCTGGGAGAAAGAGAAATATCGGCAGCGCTACTAAACCAACATAAAGTAGTGACGTATGATGAACAGTTACCGCTTGTTCGGCGATACTTTTCGGAGGTATTTAATGCCGCGTGTGAGTCGCCTGTCGCGGCTGTTTGCCCCGATATAAGAGCAATAAGTAGTATTATCAAAGCGGGAATTGGTTATTCCGTTTTGCCTGACTACTTATGTAAAGAAGGTATTGCAAAAGGCGAATTGGTCGCGCTGGGCAAGCCAGGCCCAGAAAACGATGTTTATTTAGTGTGGAAAAAGGGAGCGCTTCGTCATCCTAGGGTCGACTTCGCCAAAGGTGTCATAATGGCTTTTGCAAACATTAACTATCTTTCGACACTTCCTGATTGAAGCTAGACGCCTAAAAAGGGCGACGCATTTGGACAAGGCGTCGCCATTTGTTCCTAGTTTAAATAAACAGGGCTTGTTGGTCTTTGCTGAATATAAAACAACAGCAGGCCCTAAAATGTACCGACAACTTTTACCGTGCCATCAACTTTACCTTCATCCACAAAACCTATGGTATTGGGGTTGGTCGCGACAAGATTTAACATCTCATCCTCAGTTGCTATCATTTCAGGTGGTGTGCCTCTGCCAGTAAACACAAGCTTCGACCAGAATGCAGAGTATTGTGATTCAGATTTTCCAAGCACATTATTATTAAAAGCGTCTCTGATATTATTACCTTGTTCGAAGGTAAGGGGAATTGCGCGACTTCCATCGGGAAATGCTTTTACTTTCCCCAAATATATTTTCTTGACGGTATCGATATCGATCCCAGAATTGTTATTGGCATTTATTATCACGGCTGTACCGGCATAAATCGGCGCAGACATTAAAAAGCACAGGGCTGCAACTATCTTCATTGATATTACCTTCGTTCTTAACTCGCTAACATCGAGGCAAGCATGCTAGTGGTTTGTACCCAAGGGCAACGCGCCCTCACGAAAGTATAACCGAGATTTACAATTTGTCGCATTTCGACAAAAGGTGAAATTTGAAGGATCCTAAAACATACAAAGAGAAATTATGGCAAAACCTAACGCAAAAGGGCCGGTCAGAACCGTGCAAATTTATTGCTCTAAGTGCAAATTCCAGCTATTTAAATATCGAAAAGGCGGCAAAGGCGCGTTGGTTAAATGCTTTAAAGAGAGAATAGTTGAGGACTTTACTCATGAAGAAGGAATATGTCCTTCTTGTGACGCACAGTTTGCAAGAAATGCCTTAATTCGAGGTGCACCGGCCCTGAAAATTGTTGGCACAAAGGTGACCATGAAGTAGCACAGACTGATAATCGGTTGTTAATTGGACAACTTTTTTAAAATATAAACGTTTGGATAATTTGCTCTTACGTAATTTTTGCCTAAATTAATATAAAGGGATTACAGCCTCAAGCCGTTGTGCTGTTTGGTAAAAAATTTAAGGCTGAGGTTAGAAAGCGCAACGGAATGGCTTTGTATTAAACGTCTACACATCGAGATGATAAATGTCCATTCAAAGAAAGTTTCTATTTTCTATTTCTGCTGTTATCGCTTTGTTCGCTTTAATTGTTGCCGTGGCAACGGTTATCACCACTTCCTCAAATGTTTCAACCCTTGTTCAAGAGCAAAAGAAGAACACCGCCGATCGTTTAGTGAATATTCTTACTGTGACTGACTCTATCATGCTTGAACGCGTCAAAAGCAGTATGGCGTTGCTTAAACAACGAGGTGAGGCAATCGGTGAACCCAATCAAACCGATATTGTTATCGTTAAAAATACGCAGGCTCGGCAGCTAAGGTTGGGCAATGCGGAGCAAGCCAACACATTCGATTTGGTCGATAACCTGACAAGCGTAATGGGAGGCACCGCCACGCTTTTTAGTAAAACAGGAGACGACTATATTCGCGTGAGTACCAATGTCATTAAAAATGGCGAGAGGGCGATTGGCACTAAGTTGGCCCCTGATGGCAAGGCGATCAAAAAGATTAATCAGCAGGAAGCGTATTACGGTGCGGTTGATATTTTGGGTAGCCCTTATTTAACAGGTTACGAGCCAATGTTTAACAGCAGTGGTGACGTTGTGGGCATCTGGTATGTGGGATACTCAGCCGACCTTAACGTCTTAGAGCAAGCCATTAAGCAAAGTCACGTGCTAAAAGAAGGCTTTGTTGCCCTTCGTGATGCAAAAGGTAACATTCGCATGCATTCCGCACATGTGAATGATCGGCAGGTGGCCGACGCCCTTCAACCTAATGATGACTGGGTTGTAGAAGTGGTACCGTTTTCGCCTTGGGGGTACGATATTATATTAGTGGCGTCGACGTCAGAAAAATCGGCTATGGTTCGAAGCTCTGTGTTGGTTGTTGTACTTAAAATCGTATTGGCGAGCGTGGGAATTTTGATCACCATTTGGTTGCTCGTTAAGTATATTGTTGGCAAGCCACTTGAAGAATTCATTGGGGTAGTAAACAACTTGTCTTCTGGTGAGGGAGATTTAACGTTCCGTTTTCAGGCATCAAGAAGCGACGAGTTTGGCACCATGGCAAGAGCGTTTAATGGGCTTCTTAGCCAGTTACAAGACACGTTGCAGAGTGTGGACGAAGCCACCGACCACATGCTAGCAAAGTCAGAAAGGTTAAATGCAACAGCGTTGCAATCCAAAGATACCGTTTCACAACTTAGCCGAGAAACGGAGTCAATTAATAACGCCATTTCGTTAATGCAGCAGAATGCACAAACTGTGTCGTCAACCATTCGCAGTTCAAGTGAAGCGGCACACGCTGCCGATCAAGATACGCGAAACAGCGTAAGCGTTTTGGCGCAAACCATTAAAGACATCCAGTCTCAGGCAAGCGATGTGGACGCGTCAGTACAGGTTATCACTGAGTTGGCTCAGGCAAGTGAAGAAATTAGCGGTGTAATGGAAGTTATCAGGAATATCGCAGAGCAAACGAATCTACTTGCGCTCAATGCAGCTATTGAAGCGGCTCGCGCTGGTGAGCAGGGACGTGGCTTTGCCGTTGTCGCTGACGAAGTCCGCTCGCTAGCAAGCAGAACGCAGTCTTCCACGGAAGAAATTCGCAATATGATTGAACGCCTTCAGCAAGGTAGCCGCGTGGCTTCTGAAAAAATGCAGCAAAATAAAGAAACCGCCTATAAAACCGTGGACACCACAAAACATGCTGGCGATTCGTTAAAGCAGGCGCTTGACGCTGTTGCACGCATCACAACGTTAAACCGAGACGCTGCCACAATGGCTGAAGGACAAACAGAGGTTGCTAACGATGTGAATAAAGGGGTAAGCAGTATTCAACAGGTGGGCAATGCCAATACTACCTATGCAAAAGAAGTGGTAGATAACTGTGAAGCCTTAGTTCAGCAAGTTAAGCAAATGCAAATGCAGTTGCGACGATACCATTTCTAGAGTTACTGGCTTATTCAATCGATTTGGCTGTCAGCAGGCAGCGAAGCAGAAACAAGATATATCGCCAGAGTCAATGTACGCTGAAATGCACAATTCTTGCGGTTGACATGAATAGTAACAATTTGAACCAATGCCAAAAGGGCTTTAGATTGCTAAGGCTCTTTTTGATATTTATTCTTACCCATGGATGAATATAGGGATTTTCCCACAACATGGATAAACCATAATGAAACAACTATCTACACTAGCTGGTGTGGTAGCGAGTGTTTTTGCATTCACATCGCTATCGACAACGGCAGTAGTGGCGCAAGAAGCGCAAACTGCATCTGCAGTCGTATCACCCGCGAAAAAGACACTTGCTGATGTTGAATACCGCTTACCGTCAACAATCGCTCCCACATTTCAACACATTCACTTAAATATCGACCCTGACAACCCTACATATTCTGGAAAAACGAATATTGATATAACGGTTAAAACCCCAACTAAGAAAGTGGGCTTTTATCAGCAAGATTTGACCGTGACTTCTGCACGTTTAGTGTCTGGAAGCAGCAGCTTTCCTCTAAATGTTACGATTGGAGAATACGACATCAATTGGGGCGAATCGCAAGATGAGATTGCGCCTGGGAAGTATACGTTAGAGATTACGTTTGAAGGGAAAGTGAACACGTCTTCAGATGGCATGTATCTGTCACGTTTTGAAGAGACCAACTATATATTTACCCAGTTTGAAGATATGCATGCGCGAAAAGCGTTTCCAAGTTTTGATGAGCCAAACTTCAAAATTCCTTATCAAATGACCATCAGTTCTCCCGAACATCAGGAAATTGTGGGTAATACACCTGTTGAAAAGGTGACAGTGGAAAACGGGATTAAAACCGTAGTGTTTGAAAAAACTAAGCCCATGCCGACTTATCTTATTGCCTATACCGTAGGGCCCTTTGATAGTGCTGAAATTTCTGGGCTGTCGGTGCCAGGAAAAATATACGTTCCAAAAGGGTATGCCGATAAAACCAAATTTGTTATCAAACACATCCCAGAAATCCTAGCCTCGCTAGAAGATTTTTTCGGTATCAAGTACCCCTATAAAAAAATGGATTTTGTTGCCGTACCCAACTTTACCCACGGTGCAATGGAAAACGTAGGTTTAATTACCTATCGCGATAGTTTGTTACTGCTAGAAGATAACCCAAGCGTCACAGAGCGTTCACGACCGCTAAATGTTATTGCGCATGAACTTGCTCACCAATGGTTTGGCAACTTGGTAACAATGGCGTGGTGGGATGACCTATGGCTGAACGAAGCGTTTGCGTCTTGGGCTGCAAGCCATACCATGAAAACCTTGTATCCAGAGTTGAACTACGCCGATCGCATAGTACAAGAGGGAGCATTTGGTGCAGATGCTAGTCCCACGGTGAAACCTGTTAAAAAGGTAGTGAAAAGTCAGCCAGATGTGATGGATGGGTTGGGCTTGAACTACTCAAAAGGTGAGTCAATTTTACAAATGATTGAATCGCTAATTGGTACAGAAAAGTTTCGTGAAGGTGTTCAAAACTACATGAATACCCATGCTTGGGGTAATACCGTAGCAGATGATTTGTGGCGCGCCCTAGATGAAGTGTCTGATTTCAACTTAAGCGCCATGATGAAAGCTTACTTGGAACAGCCGGGCTACCCACTTATTCATATTTCAAAAGATGGCAAATTAACCCAGTCCCGTTTTCACCTTGCTGGCGCGACCGTGGAGGATAAGACATGGGCAGTTCCATTAAAGCTGACTTATCAATCAAACGGAAAAATACTAAACGAAGTGGTTTTTATTGATAAAGAAACCACAGTTTTACCTCAGCTTGCTGAAGCAGACTGGGTATACCCTAATGACAATGCAACAGGTTACTTCCGTTGGTCAATTGAACCAGCTCAGCTAAACGCACTGCTAAATAACATTGACGCGCTAAATAAGCGTGAAAAGAAAAATGTGCTATACAACTACCAGGCGCTGTTAAACGCAGATCAAGTAGGTGTAGACAGCGTGATGAAGGTGCTTAATAGTTTGGCAAAAGATGATGACCCTGCGGTCATTCGTGCGGCTGTTGGCGTGTTAGCTGAGTTTAGTTATTTAGTAAATGAAGACAATAAAGCCGCCTATGCAAAGCTTCTAAATCAAAATTATATGCCTTTGTTAAACAAGCTAACCTTGTCTCAAAGTGAGCAGGATAACGCAGATGTCATTCGCCTGCGTAACCAGATATACAGCTTACTGGGTACTCATTCGAACAATGATCAACTTGTTGAACAAAGCGTTAAAATAGCGAAACAGTACCTTGCAGATACTAGCAGTGTTCCTTCCGGTATTGCCGGTACAGCAATTGAAATTGCTACGCGAAATAGTGAACAAGGCGAGCAGGGCACATGGTTTAATACAATTGTAGAGGCATTTAAAAAAGCACAGTTGCCAAACGTGAAAAGCACGCTGGTGTATTCGATGTACTTTGAAGACAAAGCAACCGTCTTTAAAATGTTAGATTTAGCGCTTACCGATGATATTACGCCTGCAAATACCATGTATATGGTGGTGAGAGTAGCACGTAACTTAGACGATCATACGCTATTGTATGAGTGGCTTAGTAAGAATAAAGACGCGCTACTAGCAAAAATGCCTGATTACCATGTAAGCAGAATGCCGGAATTTGTTTCAACAACCTGTTCGGCTGAAAACTTAGAAATGGCCAATGCGTTCTACGCGCCAATTAGCGAGACTTATCAAGGAATGGCACGCGGTGTCGAAATTATGCAGGACGAGTCTCAACAGTGTATGCGGCTGAAATCTGCATTTCAGGCAGACTTTAACGCCTTCTTAAACGAGCAGTTATAGGCAACAACGAAAAGGCGTTTACCCAGAGCTTTTTGTCCTAAAGTTATGATTGAAAGAGCGTCCACTAGGCGCTCTTTTTTTGTGCATAAAACTGTAACATGCACCACGGCGAGTCACTAAAATATTTCAAAGCTGAAACATTTACGCATTGTGACAAATCAACTTTCCCTGTACCAAAGTTCAGCAGAGTTAATCAATAAGTAAGTTTATTTTAAACGTCTAAGTTTCTGATTTTTAACGTTTGTGACGTTTATATTATTATTTTTATTAAGTGCTTGCTGTATATACGTATGTATAAGAATTTATACCTTCCTTATACAAAAAAGCGGAAAGCAAAATGATTCATGAGGGTAACACACAAAAGTATAAGCTGAGGAAATCAGCTAAAGTAGTCAACGCGTTGTTGGCGGGCGCATTGTCGTTAGGCGTTGTTTCTATTAATGCCTCTGCAGATACAGTATGGCAAGAGGACTTCGAAGCAAATGAACTGCAAGGCAAGGGCGCAACTGGCTCAGACCCAGCGGGAGCAATTGTTGATCTTGAAGGTGTTGATCGTTGGTCAGTAGACGTGTCAGCGAGTGAGCTAAGTGCCACTTCAGACTGGTTCCGTGTTGAAAGCGGCGCAATGCAAGCACGTGATACTGACGGTGAAGTAGTCTGGTTGAGCGAGTCTATCGATATATCTGGTGCCGGTGATATCACCATAAATGCCGTGCTTTCTCAAAGTGGAAATTTTGAGTCGACAGACTACATCGATGTATTTTACTCATTAGATGGTGGCGCATTCGAGCTTATTACGCTTTCAGAAGGGGCAACGAATACGGTACAGGAAGACTTTGGTTCTGCAACACTGACCGAAACGATAGGTAGCGGAAGCACTTTAGAACTGAAAGTAGCCATGGCTAACAACTCGGGTACCGAATATCTCAATTTAGACAGTATTTCAGTAAGTGGAAATGGAACTACCGATGGCGGGGATACTGGCGGTGACCCTGACAACGGCGGTGAACCTTCAAATGAACTTCTTTTCTTAAGTGGTACTTGTTTTAACTGCCCTGATTTGGAAGCAGTTAACCTAGCCAGCGACTTTGTTGCATCTGACTATTACGCAGCTCTCGACATAGCTATTGCAAACGGTGAAAGTGCGCAAACGTTAAAAGACACGGCGCATAACATCATTGAAAATGGTCATCGTACGCTTTCTTACTCAGAAGTGTGGACAGCACTCACTTACACTGATGAAGATCCTGCTAACACCGATAACGTTATCTTGTTCTACAAAGGCATATCACAAGGCAAGTTTACCAACGGTAGCGGTAGTCAAAGCACCAACCCAGACAATTGGAATCGCGAACATGTTTGGGCTAAGAGCCATGGTTTTCCTAGCTCAAGCCTAACGGCATACAGCGATATTCTGCACCTGCGTCCTACCGATATTTCTGTAAATAGCTCGCGCGGCAACTTAGATTTTGATTTTAGTGATAGCGTGCTTTCTGAAGCTCCGTTAAACCGAGTTGATGATGACTCTTTTGAGCCTCGTGACGCAGTAAAAGGTGATGTAGCACGCTCAATGCTATACATGGACGTGCGTTACGATGGCAATACAGCTGGTGATACCGAAGACGACTTAGTGTTAGTAAATCGCCTTACCTCTACTAGCGAAGCCGCGTTTGGTAAGCTTTGCGTATTGCTTCAGTGGCATGAAAGTGATCCAGTGGATGACTTCGAACGTCGTCGTAACGAGCGCGTTTATGAATTCCAAGGAAACCGAAATCCGTTTATTGACAAACCTGAACTTGCTTCACTTATCTTCAACGAGAGTTGTGATGGTACAGGTGGTGATACTGGCGGTGACACGGGTGGTGATACCGGCGGCGACACAGGTGGTGATACCGGCGGTGACACAACACCTTCTACCAGCAGTATTTACATTTCAGAATACATCGAAGGTGGCGGTTTCAATAAAGGTATAGAGCTTTTCAATAGCTCGACACAACCGGTAAGTCTAGCGGGTTATGAGTTAGTTTTACTCTCCAATGGTGAGACCGCAGATGCTGACCGTAAAGTGTTAGCACTTGAAGGCACAATCCCAGCAGGTGGCGTAGCAACATTCGCTCACGGAAGTGCAGATGCACTGTTAACTGCCGGCTCAACGATTAGCAGCTTCGTGATTAATTTCAATGGCGATGACTACATTGAGCTCGTCGCTAACGGTCAGGTTGTTGATGCTCTAGGTACGTACGGCGTTAAAACTAACTGGGGTAAAGACGTTACTTTGGTACGCAAGAGTTCAGTAACGGCAGGCAACCCTAACCGCAACCCAGCGTTTACCCTTGAAGAATGGGATAGCCTACCAAAAGATACGCTTAACAATTTTGGTTCGCACAATGGATCTGTTAGCGAGCCTACGGATCCAACTGACCCGACCGACCCAACTGATCCTACAGACCCAACTGACCCAGTTGGTGAAGTAGTCTTAATTAGCGCTATCCAAGGCGAAGGCGATACCTCGCCACTTACAGGCAATGACGTTGTTGTTGAGGCAGTAGTGACTAAAGTTGTGCCGGAAATGAACGGATTCTTTATTCAAGAAGAAGCCGCCGACTCTGATGGCAATGCTGCGACGTCTGAAGGTGTATTTGCCTATTCGACAACCTTCACTGAATACCCATCTGTTGGTGACGCTGTGCGTGTTAACGGTGCAGTGGCAGAATACAATGGCATTACAGAAATTGTACTAAGCGCCAATGCTGAAACGCTAGGTGCAGGTGCTGATATACTAACGACAAGCATTGAAATGCCATTTGACGAGAGTGTTAACCTAGAGTCACTTGAAGGTATGCAGGTTCAATTCCAGCAAACTTTGAACGTGACAGACGTTTACAATCTTGGTCGATATGGGCAATTCAACGTGTCATCAGGCCGCCTGATGATCCCTACAAACCAATATGCCGCGGGTTCAAGTGAAGCTATTGCCTTGGCTGAAGCGAATGCACGCAACACATTTTTGGTTGATGATGGCTCAAGCGCACAAAATGCTGACGATATTCCTTTCCCAGTTGGAGGTTTATCTCATGCGAATCCTCTGCGTTTAGGCGACAGTGTAGAAGGCCTGGAAGGTGTAATGCACTACGCATTTGGTGCTTATAACTTAATTCCAGTTGGCGCTCTTCAAACTGTACGCACAAACCCAAGAACAGATGTGCCCCAGTTAGACGTACAAGGCGATGTCAAAGTGGCTAGCTTTAACGTGCTTAACTACTTTAATGGTCCGAACTTCCCTACCTCTCGTGGTGCAGACTCAGAAGATGAATTTGCCCGCCAGCAAGCGAAGACAGTAGCAGCCATCGTTGCGATGGACGCAGATGTACTTGGCTTAGTAGAAATCGAAAACGATGGATACGGGAGTGATTCTGCCATTGCTTCTCTTGTAAATAGCGTAAATGCTGAACTTGGTAGTGACGTGTATAGCTATGTAGCACTTGAATCATTACTTGGTGGTGATGAAATTGCGGTAGGTATTATTTATAAGCCTGCAACGGTCACACCACAAGGCGCAGCGGTTACTTCCTCTGAAGCTCCTTTTGACTACGGTAACCGCCAGCCGCTGTTACAAACCTTTAGCGTAAATAGTAACAGCGAAGCGTTTACGCTCGCGGTAAGTCATTTCAAATCAAAAGGAAGCTGTGGCAGTGCAACAGGTAATGATGCTGATTTAGGTGATGGACAAGGCTGCTGGAACGAGCTACGTACCCAAGCTGCGTTAGGGCTGACAGCGCTTGTGCAAAACAGTGAAGGTTTGTCTGACCGAGTTATCGTAATGGGTGACCTAAATGCTTATGCGAAAGAAGATCCAATTCTTGCTCTCGAAGACGCCGGTTACAGCAACTTGGTGAACCTCTTCCACGGCGAAAGTGCTTATTCTTATAGCTTCGGCGGCGAAATGGGTTACTTAGACCACGCGCTATCAAGCTCAACTTTGACTGAGTATGTGGCAGACGCAACGGTTTGGCATATCAATGCTGATGAGCCTCGTGTCTTCGACTACAACGTTGAATATAAGTCAGAAACACAGCTTTCTAGCTATTACGGAGCTGATGCTTATCGTTCGTCAGATCACGATCCAGTAATTGTTGTGCTGGATTTCCCTGAAACGAGTGAGCCGGAGCCAGTAATTGGTGATTTTGATGGCGATAGTGACATAGACAACACCGATATTGTGGCGTTCTACACCTTGCTTCTGCAACGTCAAGCGACGGTTGAAGAGCACGACTTTAACAATGACGGCAGATTAAATATCTACGATTTATACGCGTTAATGTCTATGTGTACACGTACCGCATGTGCAGTTCAGTAGTTGGAAAGAAAATGAAAAAAATTATTTTAATGGTATTGGCAATTGCTACTTTTAATGCAAATGCCGCAATAATTGAAATCTCTACGGATAAATCAATTTATCAAGTAGGAGAAACTATCACGGCGACGGTAAGCTTTTCTAATGAAGATGCTTTTTTAGGTATCGTACCGTTTCCTCAACCGTTTGATGTATATAACACGACAATTGGTTTTAACGATTCGCTCTTGAGTTTTATTGGCGCTTCTACGTTAAATCCTTTTGGCTCAGTTAGCAGCTTGGGGAACCCAGTGTTAGAGATGTTTCTACCTCCTTTTCTACCGGGGGGAATTTTAGAGATAGGTTCACTAGCTTACTTGGAACAAATTGATTTGTTCTATCAACTGCAGACACCAGTGATTGGTTTATACACCGTGCAATTTATCGCACAGTCTGTTGGTGACATTACAATTGATGGGTTGTCAGGTTCTTACATTTTTCAAGGCTCTCAAGGGGGGCAGCTGACGCCTATACAAGTGAGTAGCGCAAGTTTCAGTATTGCAGAAGTACCTGCACCAGGTACCTTCGCGCTTTCGCTTCTGGCTTTAGGTGGTATGTTTTTCGCTCGCAAACGTGTGAAGTCATAAACCTTAATGGCTAAAAGTTTAAGCCCAGCCACGTGCTGGGCTTTTTTATTTCTATTGCTATTTACATACGGCTTTAAATAAACCACACTGAATAAAAATACAATAAGTGTGCACCATGTTAGAAACCATTTCTTTTTCTCAACGCCAACGACTGGCGTATATCGATTTCTGCCTTTTGTTTAAAGGGGCTATTCATCGCCAAGACTTAATAAATCGTTTTGAAGTGGGGCTATCGGCTGGTTCTCGTGACTTTACGCTATACAAAGAGCTCGCCCCTGATAACTTAGTCTACGATCCAAGGGAAAAACGTTACTTTCAAACAGAAAACTTTATTCCAGTTTTTGAACACGATGCAAAGCGAACCCTTGTGAAACTTGCCAACGACATATCAGATGGATTCGATGCGATCGGTGACATACATTTCCCTGTTGAAAGTGCATCTTCACTTAATGTTCCTGATATCTTTGTGGTGGCGAAAGTGGTACAAGCCATCGTGAACAAAAAGGCGATGAGCGTAATCTATACGTCGCTTTCAAGCGGCAGTGGTGCAAGAGAGTTAGTGCCTCACAGTATTGTTGATAATGGTCAACGCTGGCATGTTCGCGCATTCGACAGAAAATCACAAAGTTTTAGAGATTTTGTGCTAACTCGAATTAGTAAGGTAACGGTTAAAGCAGAACCTGAAACCCATGAATGCATAGATTGTGATGAAGAGTGGGGGCGACTTATCTCACTTGAAATTGTGCCGCATCCTAAGAATATTAAATATGCCACCGCAATAGAGCTTGATTACGCCATGGAAGAAGGCGTGCTTACATTGGAAGTACGGGCTGCCATGGCGGGATACCTGCTTAGACGTTGGAATGTTGATTGTACAAAACATGCAAGCTTACGTACCGGAGAGTATCAACTTTGGCTTAGGAATCAGCAGAGCCTTGCGAATACCGACAATTTAGCCATCGCGCCAGGGTACATTGCAGAGCAAGAACCCTATACCGTATAAAATGTGGAAGTGGCCTGCCAAACAGCTCCTTGTTGAGTGTTAGTACATGCAGCTAACCGATATATTTCTTGATACAAACCAGTAGTGTGTCTTTGTCTAAAGGCTTGGCTAAAAAGTCAGTCATGCCGGCAGCCAAGCACTCTTCTTTGTCTTCTGCGAAGGCGTTTGCAGTGAGCGCAACAATTGGAGTGTCAACCTCCAATGCTTTGCGTAATATTGTTGATGCCTCAATACCTCCCATGACGGGCATATTGCAGTCCATCAAAATAAGGTCGAATTGATGTCGCTTGCCCACGTCTACGGCATCTTTTCCGTTCTTAACATGCAGGAACTTATAGCCTTCTGACTGCAATATAGTCTTCACGATTTCGGCATTGATTTCGTTGTCTTCAGCTAGCAGTATGCGTTTCTTCTTATTACCTTCTTTAACATCATTATGAGATACGGGTTTTGTCTCAATTAACCTTCCTAAATCATGCTCAAGTTCTCGACGATTAATGGGCTTAGCATGCGTGCGCCAGATAAGTTCAGACACATCATTTTCATCTTCTAGTCGTTCCAGTTCAGCAGAGATAAGAATGATTTTAGGAAATTTATCTGGGTTCATCGCCTTCAACTGTTCTAGCAAATCGACCCCGCTCATCTCTGGCATAGACAAATCAAGAATAATAACGTCGAAAGCCAGTGGGCTGTCTGATAGGTAGGCTTTTGCACTATCATAACTTTGGGGCACAATCGACATGGAGGTAACGACATGCTCAAAATATTCGCGGCTGGTTTGTAAATCATCAACTATCGCACAGCGCAAATTAGCACTGGGTTCAACGTTAATGTCAGGCAACTGAGATTCTTCCGCTGCCATAGTAAAACTGAAGGTGCTTCCTTGGCCTACAAATGAGGTTACATTGATGTCGCCGAGCATGAGTTTCGCCAACTGCTTCGCAATACTTAACCCTAGCCCTGTACCTCCGTACTCACGGGTGGTGGATTGGTCGGCTTGCTCAAATTTCTTAAAGATATTATCAAGCTTTGATGACTCGATACCAATGCCGGTATCAATAACATCGAAGCTTAAATAATTGCCATTTGGGCGTTTGGTATAGGTGACCTTTAGCGTGACAGAACCTTGTTCAGTAAACTTAATTGCATTACTTAACAAGTTGTGCAGAATTTGCGAAATACGAGTGATATCGCCTTTAATTACGTGAGGTAGGTCAGGGTCTTTTAAGTAATGAAATTCAAGACCTTTTCTTTGGCAGTAAACCCGCTGTAACGACACCACATCGTCCAAGACTTGTAATAGGTCGACTGGCGCCTGTTCAATTTTGATTTTGCCTGCTTCAATTTTTGATATATCGAGAATATCGTTGATTAACACAAGGAGTTGCCTACCAGCAGTTTTGGCTTTTTTAAGGTAGATGTTGCTTTTGTCAGGGTTGTCTATGGCCAACTCGATCATGCCAAACAGGCCGTTCATTGGTGTACGAAGTTCGTGACTCATGCTTGAAAGAAACTCTGATTTTGCTTTGCTTGCTCTACGAGCCTCATCAGCCGAACTTTCCGCTTGCTCTTTCAAGCTCGTTAGTTTGGCAAATGACCGTTTAACGGTGCGCTCCATAGGGGAAAAGATGAATGCTGCTTCGATACATAATAGAGCGAGTGTGGCTAGCCATAAGTAAACTTCAATCGAAAGAACCACATCTACTCTAGCAGTGGCGTCTTGCTCGAACCGCGCGACGACATAATCAAGCTGTTGTAATAGCGATGTCAGCGCTTGAATATCTAAAAGCGTAGTGGGCTGACACTGTGCTGCATCTAAAATTTGATCGGCGCTTTTTATGTATCGGTTTACTTTGTTGTCGAGCTGGCCTTCGTTAAAGTAAGTATTAGAGATAGAGGCGGGAAGGTTATCGAGTGACACAAGCTGTTGATGATTTTGTTTGAAACGTGCTAACGATTGCGCCAAATACCTTTGCTCTTCACTGTCTTCGCAAATGTTTGGTGTAGAGGTGAGCAACGCAATACGCTGTGAAAGCATGCGTTGCTGACCCGCGATATTGATAATTTCAGCATCTTTCTTCTGATCACTGATTAATTCGTACAGAACAATAAAAGAAAGAGTGACGAGTGTAGCGGTTAGCAATAACGCAACGATATAACGAACACGTATAGACATAAGGGTAGTAGTGGCACAGTGATAACTAAAAGATAATAGATACCAAGTGGTTACGCAATGTGCCGAGCAAATTACTTACGCTTATGTTGCTCTATTTAATATCGTTCGGGATGTTATTAGGCACCCAGCCTCGCAATACCGCCTCTTTAGTGTAAAAAGCCGCGTTTTTATCATTCAGAAAATGAGAGTTTATTGCTGGTGAGGAGACTGCTTTAGGAGCACCTTCTCCGTGAGATTGGTACTCGGAAAATCTTGCTTCTGTGTGGGGATTAAATGGTCTCTTTGTACCTGATGGCGTAGTTCCACCCATAGTAGTCCAGCGCTTTTGGATGATATGACCTGCCATATAGGTGTTGATAAACGTGGTTTTACCTACAGCGTAAGGGTTTGCATATCGGCCATCTGAAAAGGTGGTTGTAGGATGCCAAGGCCTTCCCAGTGCCACGCTTTCATCTGGAACGCCTTGTTCTCTTTCAAGCCTACAGTTATTGAACGTTAACCCATAAGGACGCTGTAAATGAGTGCTTGGGGCGGTAATGTAGCCTGTTAGTCCTTCGCTATCACCGCCAGAATAACGTGTACGGGAAACAATAGAAACGCTTTCAAAAAACGCGGTGCCCTCACCAAAAATAAAGTCAATATGTCCTGCTATTGTTCCGCCTTCAATCAGAGCGCGGTCACCTTTTAAATAGAGGGTATCTTGGTAACCCCAAAGTGCGACATTTTTAAGGTAAGTGCGATCTGAGTTCACATCGGTTTTAAGCGCTACTGCCTGCGTACCTGATAATCGAGTAGGATCGTCTTTTGCTTTGACCTCGTTACCGGGATAATCAAAATCATTGGTGATAGTGATATTTTCCAGAGTGATATTATCCCCTAAAATCTCCACAGTGGCAGTGCGACGAGTTCCCCATTTTTCTTGAGAATTCTCTGCGACTTGTTGACCTGCATACCGATTGAAAACGATAGTCGTTGTTTCTTGCGACTGGCCCACAAAGTGAACATTATCAACGTTTATGACGACACGCTCTCGATAAACGCCTTCGTTAATAAAGACGGTCCATACTTTATCTTTTTGTGGCTTGTGAGACGCGATATAAGTAACAGCTTGGGACACAGAGTTAAAATGAGGTAAAGCGTCCTTAGTTACGTCACTGTCATCGTCACTGTCACGTGATTTAGCTACCACTACATCCGTTGTTGCTGGCATTGCCGCGCTTAATCCACTGAAAAGTATACCTGCCAGCAACACAAAGGCTAAACTAAGACTGACACGTGCTTTATTAAATTCCATAGTATTTATTCTTCTACAGCCCGTGCTTGTTAAATGGTTGGCTATTAATAAACACATTGTTTATTGAAAGATGCGCAACGTTTTCGATAACGGCATCTTTAAGCGCACGTTTTATCGTTATGTTATTCAACGTCAACCCAGAAATAGGCGTATGGTCATACCCGCGAAGCACAAAGGCCCGGTTAGCTGACGCAACGTTCAAGTTCTCTATAGTGATATCTTCCAGTAGTGGAGGGAAGTTACCGGCATCACCTTCTTCGTAGAAGAAATTCACGACAACAGCGTCTTTCACCGTCCCAATATCGATATTGCGATAGTTTAGATTTTTTAGGTGGCCACCCCGAATACTGTTGGTTTTAATTCTAATGCCGCGGTCTAAATCAGGGCTACTCATGGTGCAATGCTGAGCATAGAGATTCTCTACACCGCCGGATATTTCACTGCCGATTACAACACCGCCATGGCCAGCCTTCATCTCGCAATGTTCTATGACGATATTACTGCAGGGAACATTGACCCTTCTGCCGTCTGCATTGCGTCCAGATTTAATGGCAATGCAATCGTCCCCTGTATCAAATGTACAGTTAGAGATAAGAACGTTCGTGCAGCTTTCAGGGTCGCACCCGTCCGAATTTGGGCCGAAACTTTTACAGTACACGTCGTTAACGGTGACGTTCTTGCAAAGCACAGGGTTAACTAACCAAAATGGAGAGCGCAGGATGGTAACACCCTCGATAAGTACATTTTCACAGCGGTAAGGTTGTATAAACGGAGGGCGCAGGTAATTATTTTCAAAAACGCGGTCACTAACGGGTGTCCCGTTTTCTACCATTTCTTGCAGCGTGTCTCTGGTATATTTTTGGTTCTCAACCGGATCGTCACCCCATGTTGAAGCCTTCCACTTACCTTTCCATGGCCACCAGTTGTCTTTCGCAGCGCTACCGTCAAGCGTACCTTTGCCGGTGATTGCGATATTACTTTGCTCAAAAGCATAAATAAGAGGGGAGTAACCCATTAACTCCATACCTTCCCAGCGAGTAAAAACATATGGTTTGTAATCATCAGGATTGGTAGAAAATCGAATTGTTGCGCCTGCCTCAATATGCAAGTTTATATTCGACTGTAAGTGAATTGGGCCGGTGCATAGCCAGTCGCCTTTTGGCACAACCACTTTGCCACCACCTTGGCGTGCGACTTGGTCGATAGCTGCATGTAACGCTTGCTTAAAGTCACTGCCATTTTCATTTAAAAAGTCGGTAACATTAGCTTCGCGCTTTGCAAAGGTGGGGCGCTTTATCATCCCTTTAATAAGGTTTGCTTCGGCGTCCCACTGGCGTTGAGTCCTTCCCGTTTCGGTCACATTTGCACATCCGGATAGGAATGTAGGAACACCTACAGCCATCCCAGAAGCTGCAACAGTGGTGGCGAGACCAGACTTTAAGAAGTGACGTCTGGCATTCGGTGAGTTAGGTCGGACCATCATATACCCCTTTTATTTACAATTTAGCGCTTTTTACTTATTCAAATAATGTGCAGCCAGAATGAATGGGCCTACACCTTTCGCGTCGTTTGCTCTGATTGGCTCACTCATGTAGTAGTCGAATGAACCATCTCTATATGGATTTCCACCAAGACCAGCAACAGCGCAAACTTGCTCAAGGCTGATAACGTTAGTATCTGGATTAACCGAAATCATTTGATCAAGGAGTCCAGCAAACCCTTTTTCTGCGTGAGCTTTGTATTCATCAGGAAGAAACTTAAGGCTTGCACCTTTAGCCATAGCGTAGGTCAACATTGCTGTACCTGATGCTTCAAGGTAGTTTCCTTCACGGCTTCCCAAGTCAGTAACCTGATACCAGGTGCCTGAATTATGTTGATAGGTAAGCGTAGCGTCGATAAACGCTTTAAAGCGCGCTTTTAGCCACGGTGTTTTTGGATGTTCGGCAGGAACAACTTCTAGCACATCCACCATTGCCATAGCATACCAACCTAGCGAACGTGACCAGTGATGTTGAGAAAGACCTGTTTCTTTATCAGCCCACTTTTGCTTCTTAGATGCGTCCCAGCCATGTAAGGGGAGGCCTGTTTTTTCGTCGTAAAGGTGCTCTTCAATGAGTTCAAATTGCAAAAATACGTCGTCTAGCTCTTTCATATCGCCGTACTTAACAATGTATTCAGCGTAGAAGGGGGCCCCCATGTATAGGCCATCAAGCCACATTTGGTCTGGATAGCGTTTCTTATGCCAAAAGCCACCTTGCTCGGTACGTGGGTGAGTAGTAAGCTGCGTTCTAAGTAGGTCAGCGGCTTTTTTGTATTTAGGGTTGCCGGTTTCTTCATAGAGGAAAAACAGCACTTTACCAGGGTTAACCATATCAATATTAAACTTATTGATATCATAGGTTTTGATACTTCCGTCTTGTTGAACCAACATGTCGTAGTAACCTTTTACATAAGACAGGAGACGGGGATCTTTAATCTCTTGATAGACTTCTGTTATGGCAAGGAGGTTGAGACCGTGAACGTAATCCCATTGTGGCTTCTCATCCCAATCGATTTGCCAAGCTTCTGGGAAACGCACCATCTCAGACTCTATCATTCTCATAGACCATGATTGTGTGTTGTCGAGAGGCATTTGTACCCAATCATTTGCATTAGCAGCGGAAGAAACAAACGCCGTGCAAGCTACAACGGAAGCTGCGCGTAGAATACCTTTTAGCATAACAAACCCTTATTTTTATAACATTGTAAATACACTCTGTGCTACCGGTAGCATAATGGTTTTTATTTGCTCATATGTCAACGGAATTATTTACATTTTTTAACTTTTATTTTACGCGTCGAAAAAGTGGTAGATATAACGTAAATGCCTGTATTTAAATGTTTTAATTGAAATATTTATCCTGCTTGGGTTAGTTTCATTAATCTCTTCTTCTTTCATCATTGCATATCAATTTTCTAATTATTGTAAATTTTTTCAACAAAATTGTTGCCACCGGTAGCATAACTGTTTAGGATGTAAATCAAATGTAAAGCTTGAGTGTTGTTTTCGAGGTTTACATTATTGCCGAAGAGAAGTTTTGCGTTAATTAGAAAACATAGCTGTACCCTGCAACTCTTCTCATTCAAGGTTTTGGTGGTTTACGAGACCACTATAGAGAATGAATTAGAATTGACGCGTTTTCGCTTCCTTAACAGCCAAGACGTGCTATCGGATAAATGTAAAGCATTGACGGTATTAATCACCAAAATGTTATCCGGTGGCATAAAGGGAAGTGAAATGGTTAAATACGATAAATGTTGAATTTGTGTAAATTTTGAATAGTTCACACACGTTTCAAAAGCATCTTCACCTTTTGTCAGTATGCGCGTCTCTTATAAATATAAAAACCGGAGAAACAACAATGTTACCAAAGAAAAAGCAACTCGCTGTTCTTGTTACGCTAGCGTTGTCAGGCGCACATATTCATGCGCAAGAAGCCACAGACGAACAAGCCAGTGAAACCGAAGCGCAAAATATGGAAGTCATTGAAGTATCAGGCTTTCGTGGATCACTTAATAAATCACTGATGGAAAAGCGAACATCAGTTAACAGTAAAGAATCAATTGTTGCGCAAGACATTGGTAAATTCCCGGACTTAAATATTGCTGAGTCAATTCAACGTGTACCCGGCGTAGCCATTTCTCGTGAAGGTGGAGAAGGGCGCCAAATTACTTTGCGTGGTTTGAGCCCTTCATTTACCCGCACAACACTTAATGGCATGGAAGTGCCAGCAAGTACAGATGGCACTGACTCAGGTGGCGGTGTAAACGGTGGACGTGGCTTTGACTTTAACATTTTCGCTTCTGAATTGTTCAACCGCGTAGATATTCAAAAATCTCCTACCGCCTCTATGGAAGAAGGCGGCATTGCAGGTACGGTTGATCTGTACTCGGCAAAGCCGTTTGATTACGACGGTTTTAAATTCGTTTCATCTCTTCAAGGCGGCTATAACAGCATTACAGAAGAGACCGATCCTCGCGCCGCTTTCATGATCAGCAACCGTTTCGCTGACGACAAAGTCGGTGTGCTTTTCTCGGCAGCGTTCTCAGAGCGTACAGTAAGACAGGAAGGTTTTGGTACAGTTCGTTGGACTACTCCAGTTCGTGATGGTGGTGGCATCTTTGGCGATACATCAAACACGGTTGTTAACGGTACACCTGACGTAGATGATTGCCAGTATGAAGGTGAGTCGGTAGACCCGATTAATTGTTTATGGACTCCTCGTTTACCTAGACCTGACTACTTTGGTAATGATCAAGAGCGTGTAGGCTTCACCGGTTCAATTCAGTGGGCTGCAACAGATAATTTCACACTAACGCTAGACGGTTTAGTGTCCAAGCTTGATAACACCCGTACCATGTATAACTTCTTCCACATGTTCAGAAGTACATTCGAAGAAATTACGCCTACCTCTATTACTATTCATCCTAATGGTCAACAGGTGCTGGCTGGTACGTACGACGGTATCAAATCGCGTATTGAAAGCCGTTTACAGGAATCAACTACAGACTTTAGCCAATTTGTAATTTCTGGCGAGTGGTTTATTGGTGAAAACCTTAAACTTGATATGATGGCAGGTACTGCAGAGTCTGACGCTCGTTCAGAGCAATATCGTTACAATATGACGCTGCTGGAAGAAACCAGCTACGGCTTTGACTTTAGCAATAACAGCAACGCGCCAGAAGTGACTTACGGTTACGATGTTAACGATGCAAGCAACTATAATCTAAGCGATGGCCGATTACGTGCTACTGATGTATTGCGCGAAAACGACACGGTCAAATTTGATGCGACATACTTAGGTGATGAAGTCACTATTAAGGCTGGCTTTGCCTACAATGACCGTGTTGTAACCTACAGTGAAGAGCAAATAAATGGCTTCCCGGATCAAGACTCGGCAGTAGGTTTTGCTGAAATTATGCCGGTAGACGATTTCGGAAGTGGTTTTGATGGCCCTCTTGACCCGTTCCTTGTTGCCGACTTTGACGCTATTAATAGCCAATTGTTAGATGTGGTTTGGACACCGCGTTCTGCACAAAGCTGGCAAGTAGGCGAAGAAACATCAGCAATGTATCTTGAGCTTGATACGAGCTATGAGATTGCCGACATGTTACTTCGCGCTAATTACGGTGTGCGTTATGTGAAAACAACCACAACCTCTGAAGGCTTTATTCAAGGCGAAACGGTACAAATCGAAAACGAGTACAATAACTTTTTACCAGCAGTTAACTTAGCACTTGAAGCAACTGATGACGTAGTTGTTCGCCTTGGCTTAACACAGTCTATGACTCGCCCAAGCCTGAACTCATTAAACCCTGGTAACCCAAGCTTTGATTATATTAACGGCTCGGTGAGCGTGGGGAACCCATTCCTTGATCCGTTTACGTCGAACAACGTTGACTTTGGTGTTGAATGGTACTTCGATGACGAAGCGCTACTAGCAGCAACAGTGTTCTACAAAGACATTGATAACTGGATTGTTCGCGCATCAGAAGAGCGTTTAGTCGACAGTGCTTACTACGACTTTATCGACAACGATGCACAGTTTGACCCTGTAATTGCGCTAGACCCTCGCACTATTCCATACGAGCATAGCAGTCCAATTAACGCTGAAGACAGAAGTGTAAGCGGTTATGAGTTAATTTATCAGCAGCCGCTAAGTTTCTTACCAGGCCTGTTCGAAAACATGGGTATCGTGTCGAACTACACTCACGTTAACGCTGACGACATCGAAGGTATGAGTGAAACATCGTACAACTTTACGGTGTATTACGAAACAGACCAATACGGTGCGCGTGTGTCAGTTAACAAACGCGACGATTACCTGACAGACTTTACTGGCAGCAATGGTAACGTTGCGCACGGTACGACAGGACCTACGCAGGTAGATTTCTCGTCATTTTATAACGTAAACGACGAGCTAACGTTGACCTTTGAAGTCATTAACCTTACCGATGAGTACGAGCGCTTGTTTACCACGGGTGATGGCTCTTTGAACTTGGTACGTGAGTACAACCACACGGGCCGTCAGTTCTTCTTGGGTGCTCGTTATACTATGTAAAAAAACAGGCCGGCCAATTATGTTGGCCGGCCTGAGATAATAATTAAATGTTGTGTTCCGTGAAGACGGGTGTGTTTGGCCATCGTAATGATGGCCTTTTTTATGTGCAAAAAGTGTAGGCAGGGAGGAATTCAGCACGCCTCTACTTCACTTTTTGAGCAATTTGCATCGCAACAATAGAAATATTGAAAAGGAGAAAAGGTGTGAAAAATTCAAGTAAACCCACCACAGGGAAAATATTCAACGCGCTGCGCTACAGTCTTGCGAGCGTTTTTGTTGTATCGAGTACTTTTGCAGTGGCAGACCAGCAAGGCACGAGTACACTTCACATTAGTTACGCGGCGCAATCTAGCGCTTATGCACTTACCAGTTCGGGTTCCCAAAATGCTTCAATCCAAAGCGCTACTAATAAAGGCAGTGAAGAGGCTGTAAAAGCTCCACCCTACAAAAAGCCAGTTACCCTACATCTTGTCGGCGATTCAACCATGTCAGACAAGCCTATGTTGTCATATCCAGAGCGTGGGTGGGGGCAATTGCTTCCTGAATTCATGCTGCCCAATCTTAATATTAAAAACCACGCGGCTAACGGCAGAAGCACAAAGCGATTTGTAGATGAGGGACGCTGGCAGCTTCTGTTATCCGATCTGTCTGAAGGTGATTTTGTGGCTATTCAGTTTGGTCATAACGATCAAAAACAGTCGGATCCTGCTCGCTATGCCGACCCGGAAAATGCTTATCCAGCTTACTTGAATCAGTTTGTTCAGGATGTTGAAGCAAAAGGGGCATCAGTGATTATCGCAAGTAGTATCTGCAGGCGTCATTTCACTGAGGAAGGTGTATTAAAACGGACGTTGCTGGCGTATGCCGATGCAGCGAAGAAAGTGGCAGCACAAAATAACGTGCCATTTATTCCTATGAACGCTTTAACTTGCGATTTTCTTGCTCAGGTAGGCGAGCCTAAAAGCAACCATTACTTCATTAAGGTGCCCGCCGACTTATATGCGCGCTACCCTGAAGGCAAAACGGACGACACTCACTTGAACGTTGTGGGCGCGGCGAAAATGGCGCAAATATTCGTGCGACAGCTAAAAGCGACAGCGCACCCACTGGCAAAATACGTATATCGAGACACGTTGTAAGCTCACATAAAAATGAAGTGGCGCGTTATTGCGGGCGTGCCGCGTTTTTTAGTGGGGGATCGCCTTTATCTTAATTAGCGTGCTTGCTTATGGTTACAATGGCAGGAAATAGAAGAGAAAAGAAAGAGGAATGTCACATACCGACTATAGCGACGGTATGTGATTAGTGAAGGCATCACCTGATATAATGGCACCGGGGTAGGTAATCACAGTAGCTGCCACTTTTGCCCCATAGCTCGCGCTCTCAACAGGTTTTCTACCTGCAAGTCGAGCGGCCATATAACCGCCATTAAATGCATCGCCAGCAGCCGTTGTATCAACCACCTGTTCAACACGCTCAACAGGCACAATACATTGCTCTTGTTGGCGGAGTATATGAACGCCAACTGCCCCGTTTTTCATTACGATTTCTTCAATCTGTTTGTCGGCTAAATAGCTAAATATTTCATCAGCATTAGTGTGGCCAAACAGCATTAAATGGTCGTCTGCACCTGGGAACGCCAAGTCTGCTTCAGCATATGCCTTACCCGTCCAGTATTTGGCATCTTCTTGAGATGACCAAAGACGAGCTCGATAATTAGGATCAAAGGCAATCTTACTGCCTTTGGCCTTGAGGGACGAAATCAGTTCGAAAAGTGTAGCGCGCTGTTCGTCATCTAAAATGGCAATAGAGATACCGCTCAAATAAAACCAATCACAAGCAAATTCAGCGCCCTTCATAATGTTGAGCGTCTGTGTTGCTGCAGATTGGTTACGCCAATATGCAAAGGTTCTTTCACCTTCGTTGTCGTTGCGGATCATATACAGGCCAAGGTTACGCGACGACGAGCGAAACACTAAATCAGTGTTAATTTCGTGCTCACCCATTTTAAACAGCAGCTCATCGCTTAAAAAGTCTGCGCCGATCGCCGTTAAGTAACTAATGGAAGATGAAGGCAAGCAGCGTTTTAAATAAACCGCAGTGTTGTACGTGTCGCCAGCAAAGCTTTTCGCCATCAGATTATTATCTGTGTTTTCATCGCGCGTACTAACTGATGACTCACGCTGAGTGCTTCGAAGCTCTACCATGCACTCGCCAAAAATAACCATTCTTTGGTTGGTATCAACTATGCTCATGCCGCAGCCTCATCAAACAATGTTAGGCTTTGTTGACATGCCAAAGTTATAGCTTGCCAATTTTTTGCTTCAATGGCTGCCTTCGGCATCATCCATGTACCGCCTACTGCTCTTACATTGCCAAGCGAGAGATACTCATTCGCGTTGTCGCCATTAATGCCGCCGGTAGGGCAGAAGGAAACATCGCTAAATACGCTTGAAATAGCTTTAAGAAAAGGTGTTCCGCCGCTAAGACTCGCAGGAAAGAACTTCATTTCGCGAATGCCTTTTTGGTGCGCCAAAAGAATATCGGCAGGCGTAGCGACACCTGGCAAAAAGGGTGCATTAGACGCAATCAGTGTATCGAGCAATGTCTCTGAGCTCGTGGGCGTTATCAAAAACTGCGCGCCTGCATCCAACGCTTCAAATACGTGGTTGCGATTTAACAATGTGCCCATACCCACAACGAGTTCAGGAAACTGTTTTCTAATGGCTGACAGGGCTTCAAATGCTGCGTCGCTGCGTTTCACTACTTCTATGTTGCACAGGCCGCTATTTGCAATTGCTTCTGCTAGGTGAAGCCCCTCGTCAATAGATTTAGGCTGAATAATAGGGAGTAATGGGGCGCCTTTAAGCATGGAAAAGGTACTTTTCATCACGCGGTTCCTTTTAGTGAATCTAGCGAACTTTCTGTTAACGTAGTGGGAGCAGAACCTTGCTGACCTTCGTTGCTGTTTTCGTGCGATAAAATGTTAAGCAGCTGATTAACTTTTTCGAGCACTTTTTCTTTGAACGTAGTGTTTACCGACAGTTCGGCGAACATGGTTTCAAGTGATAGCAATTTTTTTGCAAGTTCTATTGCCTGAAAGTCTACCGATTTTGCTGTAGCCCTTAACATACTATCTAGCGGGTCGGTGATAGTTTCGTTTAAACGTGCCTTGTTGTTTACAAATAGGCACCAGGCCGCAACGGCACTGCAGAGCAAATTAATATTTCGTTTTGCTTTTAGGTTATCGCGTACTGTGTCGAGAATTCGAAATGGGATTTTCTGTGACCCATCCCAAGCAATTTGCGACAACAGGTGGCGAATATGCTTATTCTCATAGCGCTTAACAATGTCTTGTGCGTAAGCGTTCAGATCGAAGTCTTGTGTTCCGCTATCGGCATTCTCGTTATCACTGGATAGAGACGGAACAATTTCTTCTTTCAACATGGTTTGAATCAGTTGCTTTATGGCTGGGGTACGCATTGCGTCGAATACGGTTTCCTTGCCAAGCAATAACCCTATGTAGGCCAGTGTTGAATGTGTGCCGTTTAGAATGCGAAGCTTAGCTTTCTCAAAGAAGCTCACATCATGAGTAAAAGTAACGCCAACTTTATCCCAAGCAGGTCGTGGGCCAGAAAAATTATCTTCAACCACCCATTGAGTAAATGCCTCTCGCTGAATAGGCCAGTTATCAGTTAAACCCAGCTCAGCGGCAACGCTGGCTTTAAAGCTGTCTTCAGTTGCTGGCGTAATACTGTCAACCATAGTGCAGGGGAAGGCGATGTTCTCGCTGATCCATTGGCCGAGTGATTCATCCGTTTTATTGGCGAACTCGGTCACCGCTTTTTGCAGCTTTTTACCGTTGTCTGACACGTTGTCACAGCTGATAATGGTAATATCTGCATAGCCTGCCTGCTTACGTTGTGCTAGCGCTTGCACAATTAGGCCAACTGCACTTACCGGTGTTTCTGGCGTGACTAAATCAGCTTTAATATCCGGATGATCAGTATCTAGATGACCTTGCGCATTAAGGCAATAGCCCTTTTCTGTCACGGTAAGCGTCACAATTTTAGTTTGCTTGTTTACCAGCGCAGCAACAATGTCTTCACGATCATGTGCTAATGTAGACAGGGTTTTAATTGCGCCGATAATGCGGGTTTCAGGCTCGTTATCAACAATACACAACGCATAGAGATTGTCTTGTGTACTCAACGCTTCTTTAAGTGATGCGCTGCGCATTGACACACCGTGAATGCGCCAGTCACCGCCATAAGCCAGCGCCTTTTCGGTATAATACGCTTGGTGCGCACGGTGAAAGGCACCTGGACCAATATGCACAATGCCACAACCGGTTGCTTCCAGATCGTAATTTGGTTTACTTACGCTGTCACTTAAAAGAGGTAGCGTTGAAATTGATAACGGCTTTGTCATGATTACCCCAGTTTGTACGCTTGTTTAGCAAAATCATAAGTGAGTTTTCTTGCAATGCTGGCCGCTTCTGTTTCACTGATGCGGTGCTCCACAACTAGCTGTGCAAGGAAGCGACAATCAATGCGTCTGGCAACATCATGACGTGCAGGGATAGATAAGAACGCGCGCGTATCGTCATTAAAACCAACGGTATTGAAGAAACCTGCGGTTTCTGTCATTTGATGTCTAAAGCGCAACATGCCTTCAGGGCTATCGTGGAACCACCAAGAAGGACCAAGTTTCAGGCAAGGGTAGTGGCCCGCTAGTGGCGCTAATTCACGGCTGTACGTGGTTTCATCTAATGTAAATAGAATAATGTCGAGGTTAGGCTCGTTACCGTATTTACCGAGTAACGGGCGAAGCGCTTTAACAAAATCTGTTTGCATTGGAATGTCGTGGCCTTTATCGCGACCAAACTGTGTAAAGAGCTGACTGTTGTGGTTTCTAAACGAACCAGGGTGAATTTGCATCACCATGCCGTCTTCTACACTCATTCCCGCTAATTCGGTAAGCATTTGCGCTCTAAATAGCTCTTGCTCTTCAGCGTTACTGTTTCCACTTCTTACTTTATCGAATAAAGCAATACACTCAGCTTCACTTAAATCAGCTGTGTTCGCCGTTGGGTGTCCGTGATCTGTTGCTGTTGCACCGTGTCCTCTAAAGACGGCACGTCGTGCACGAATTGCGTTCAGGTAGCCCTGCCAGGTTGCAGTATCTTCACCGGTGAGTTCACCAAGTTTCTCAATGTTTGAAACAATATCTTCGCGTGAAGCATCGACTACATCATCAGGTCTAAAGGTGGTGATAACCCGCTTTGCCCACGGTGTATCTTTAATCGCTGCGTGATGGGGAAGGGCATCAAGCGCGCCTTCGGTGGTAGCAATCACTTCAATATTGAAGCGGTCCATCAGCGCACGGGGTTTAAAGTCATCCCCTTGAAGCTGCGCAGTGATGTGGTCGTAATAATGCGTTGCGTTGTCACTACACAACATCTCTCGCAAACCAAATACATCGTGAAATACAGTGTCTAACCACAGACGCGATGGTGTGGCAGCAAATAGATGGTAGTTATCTGCCAGAAGTTTCCAGATTTTACGTGGATCCTGTTCCGTTTCGCCGCCGTCCCAACGTGGCACACCAATATCGGTTAATTTAATACCTTGGCTATACAGCATTCTGAACACATAGTGATCAGGGGTGATAAACAACTCGGTTGCATTGGTGAAATTATTGTTTTGTGCAAACCAACGTGGGTCAGTATGGCCATGTGGACTTATGATAGGGAGATCTCGAATTTCCTTATACAGCGCTTTTGCAACACTTCGGGTTGCTTCATCGGCAGGAAAAAGTCTATCTTCATGTAATAATATCGATTCCATAACGCTCTCTTTTAGAGGGTGACGCCACGTTTCCAAATAGCAATCTCATGGCTGCCATTCTTCTCGTTGCAGGTTTGTTGACCAGATGCCACTGCCAAGCAATGTTGGAGTAGCGCTTCGGCACACTTATCGATAGAGACGCCTTCTAGAACTTGTCCAGCGTTAAAATCTATCCAATGTGGCTTCTTATTAGCGATATCTGAATTTGACGATATCTTGACTGTGGGTACAGGAAAACCAAGGGGCGTGCCTCGGCCTGTGGTGAATAAAACGATATGTGCCCCCGATGCTGCCAACGCCGTTGAACTAACGGCATCGTTACCAGGTGCTTGTAATAAACTTAGGCCTTTATCTTGCTTGGGCTCGCCATACTGCAAGATAGACTGAATAGTAGACGTTCCACCTTTTTGAACCGCGCCGAGAGACTTTTCCTCTAGCGTGGTTAAACCGCCTGCCTTATTGCCTGGAGACGGGTTTTCGTAAATAGGTTGATTGTGGGCGATAAAGTAGTTCTTAAACTCATCAATCAGCGAGTTAAACGCCTCGAATACGTCTTTGTTTTTAGCGCGATTCATTAAGAGCTGTTCGGCACCAAACATTTCTGGCGTTTCGGTTAAAATGACCGAGCCACCTAGATTACACATTAAATCGGTAACACGCCCTACTGTTGGGTTGGCAGTAATACCGCTAAAAGCGTCGCTACCACCACACTTCATGCCTAAGGTTAATTCGCTAGCGTCGATAGGCTCACGTTTGTCATTAGCCATTACTTTTAACAAGTCATAAACCGCATTGACGCCTTCTTCTAACTCATCTACCACTTCTTGTGCGTTGTAGAAGCGAACCCGATTTGCCGGTTTATCAACGTGAGGCAGTAAACTCTTAAGCTGATTGTTTTCGCAACCCAAGCCTACAATTAACACCGCACCAGCGTTCGGGTGAGATGCGAGAGAGGCTAAGATAGTGCGCGTGTCATCTAAATCATCGCCCAGCTGAGAACAGCCAAAAGGGTGGGTAAATGCGCGGAATCCGTCGCACTCGCTAGCGAAACGACGATTACATTCGTTGGCAATACGGTCTGCTGTTCGATTTACGCAGCCTACGGTATTGATGATCCATACTTCATTGCGAATACCCACTTTTCCATTTTCTCTTCTGTAGCCCATGAACTGTAACCCAGAAGTAAGATGGTTTTGTTTTGAAGCGGTATTTGACGGCGCGTAAACGTATTGTTCAGTGCCTTTTAACTTAGTCTTTGCGTTATGGCTGTGAACATGTTCACCAGCATTAATTTGGCTTGTTGCAGCACCAATGCTGAAACCATATTTCACGATGTCGCCACCGTCTGACAGGGTAACTAAGGCAACTTTATGGCCAGCAGGAATGTCTTGGCTAACTGTAATGTCATATTCAGCGATGTAAGTGCCAGCCACGATAGGGCAGGTTGCAACCGCAACGTTATCGTTATTATGCACTTTAACTAGTTGTGTTTTAACGTCCATTACAAGTCCTGCTTTATCTTTACGGCTTATTTAACTGCCAAGCGTTGTTAAATAAGCACTGTGTACTTAAAAAGAGCGATAGATTAGAAAACGTTGCTTTTTACGCTCTGTTTACAAATTGTTTATTTTTAACATTCTTTTTTATTGTCGTGCCACCGGTGGCATAATAGGTCGAAAAAGAAGTGTTAGCAACACTTCATTGTAAAAAATCACACTTTTTTGATTGAATCGCGAATAATTAGGTGAGGTTTGACCAGATACGTTTCGGTTTCACTAACTTCACTGCCTTCGATATGCGCGATGATTTTACGCGCTGCGATAGCTGCCATATCGCCAACGGGACGTTGAACAGTGGTAAGGGCAGGGATTACGCGGGCAGCAAGTAAGTTGTCATCGAACCCCGCGACGGATAGTTCGTCAGGTACGGTTATTCCCATTTCATGAGCCACTTTCAATACGCCTGCTGCCATTTCATCGTTGTTTGCAAAAATAGCTTTAACTCGTGGTGACTGAATAAGCAATTGACGCGCGCATTCTATACCGCTTTCGAAGCTGTTTTTACCCTCAATTACCCTGTTTTTAGGTACATCGACACCCAGGCCGTTAAGCGTTTCAACAAAGCCTTCCAAACGCTCTTTTGAGGAATAATACTGTTGCGGACCGCTGATGATACCAATGTCTTTATGGCCTAGTGAAACCATATAGCGCGCTAAGTCACTTAAAGCAGCTCTGTCGTCACTCACTACGATATTTTGATGGTCATCTAAATCTACTGACGCCATTCGCACATAGTTAATACTCTTTTGTTGCAGCGCGTCGGCTAATAACTTCGATTCGGATACCGGTGGCAATATGATGACACCATCTATGTTTGAACGACGCACAAAGTTAATACAGTCTTCTACAAAACCTTCGGCATTATAACTACAAGGGTGTACAACTAACTCATAACCCTTTTGAGAACATATGCTTAACACGCCTCTTTGTACTTGGTCTATATACAAGGCATCGGGGTTGTCATAAATCAAGCCTATCAAGTAAGAGCGGCTAGTACTTAAACCACGCGCTTGTTTGTCAGGGGCAAACCCCGTTTCTTGAATGACCGCTTCAATGCGCTCACGTGTTGCTTTTCCCACATTGGTCGCACCGTTAATGACGCGTGACACGGTACGCTTTGATACACCTGCTAGGGCTGCAACATCATTGATAGTCGGGCGCTTGTTCATAATTCTCTGTTTTTCCGCGCTATTATGTCGTTACTTCCGATATTACCATACAAATACGGGTAATACGTTTTTGTTACTTAAAAGTGAAAGTTCGTGTGATCAAACTACGCCTGACCACACTTTTCAGTTTTGATGATTCTACCTTACTAAAATCCTAGTGCACGTGGTAGCGCTTCGCTGAACCATGCGACATACGTAACTAGCATAAGAACGACAAACATAGCCACATATAAAGGTATTAGCGGTCGAATGATGTTCTCAAGTTTGGTTTTGGCAATGGCACAGGTAATGAAAAGTACGGCGCCGACGGGCGGTGAGCACAATCCAATAGACAGGTTGAGTACGAGCATGATGCCGAATTGCAGTTCGCTCATTCCAAGTTCTAAGGCCACCGGCAAAAATATGGGCGTAAAAATAAGTACGGCAGGTGTCATATCCAAGAATGCACCAACTACGATAAGCAATAGGTTGATTAAGAGAAGAATAAGTAATGGGTTATCGCTTATCGACAACAGTGCGTTACTTAAGGTTTGCGGAATGTTCTCAAACGACAATAGCCAAGACATCGCTGTTGAGGCCGCGATAAGCAGCATTACAATTGCCGTCGTTTCTGCCGCCTTCAAGAAAATATCAGGTAGGGCTTTCGCATCCACTTCTTTATAAAACACCACAGCTAACAGCAATGAGTAAACCACCGCAATGGCACCAGCTTCGGTAGCGGTAAAAACGCCGCCCACAATGCCGCCAATCACTAAGAATATGAGGAATAGGGAAGGGAGTGCTGCGATAGTTTTTTCGACAACTACTTTAATAGGAAGCCGCGGCGATAGGGGGTATCCCTTCATTTTTGCGTAGATAAAGCACACCAGCATGAGCGCTAGACCCACCATAATGCCTGGAATATAGCCAGCCATAAAGAGGGCGGCGATGGATACGCCACCGCTAGCGATTGCGTATACAATTAAGATATTACTTGGCGGAATTAACATTCCCGTAGTTGATGCAGCGGCAGTGACCGCTGCGCTAAAATTCGGCTCGTAGCCCGCTTTCTTCATTTCGGGCAACATGAAGCTGCCAATAGCAGACGTAGTCGCTACTGCAGACCCTGAAATTGCACCAAACAGCATGCAGGAAACAACATTCACCAAGGCTAAACCACCGGGAAGCGCACCAATAAGCGCCATTGCACATTCAATTAATCGCTTGGCTATCCCGCCGCGTCCCATGATAAGGCCAGATAAAACAAAAAATGGGATTGCCAAGAGCGCAAAGCTATTAAGACCACCTGCCATACGCTGGGCAATAGTAATGGTAGCCGGAGCAATGTCCATGCTCATTACCATAGCAAGCAGCGTGGCTACACCAATGCTGATTGAAATAGGAACATTTAAAAGAAGGAGTACAAAAAAGGCGACGACTAAGATAATACCGGTCAGTTCCATTACGCTGACTCCTTATTGTTGTTTCGCCAAAGTGCAGTAATGTTAACCAGTGCATAGGCAATGATAAGGCCTCCAGATAAGGGAAGCACGCTATAGATAAAGCCCATTTTCACACCTAGCGCTGCTGAGATTTGCTCTAGCTCTAATGTAAGAGACACTAGTTCAGCGCCGCCGTAAACCATCACCAAAACACAGAAGATAATGACAATGACTTCAACGCAGGTAAGTAGAAGGCGTTTCACTTTACGAGACTGACGCTCAACAATTAAGTTGAACCCCAAATGCGCGTTTTGGCGATAGGCGTAGGCCGCACCTAAGATGCCAATCCAAATAAGTATGAACCTAGACAACTCTTCGGTGACCGAAGCAGGGTCTTTAAGTACGTAACGTGAGACCACTTGCCAAATTACGGTAAGTAAAATACTTACCATGGCAATAATAAGGGTGCCGGCTAAGGCTTTATCGATGAGGCGTATTATTGTCATTGTTACATCGCTTTTATTTGCGTAATTAAGTCGCCAATTGGCGTGTCTTCAAAGCTCTTATGAAAAGGCTTTACCGCTTCGACGAAAGGTGCTTTATCAGGCGTAATAACTGTGACGCCTTCGGCTTTTACCTTTTCTAAAGAGGCTTGCGTAGATGTTTTCCAAAGTTCGCGTTGGTATTCAACAGAGTCTTCCATTGCTTTGGTTAGCCACGTTTGCTGCTGTTCATTCAAACTTTCCCATACCGGCAGCGATGCCAGCATGACGTCTGGAACACTGGTATGCTCGTCAAGGCTGTAGTAACGGGCAATTTCATAATGACGTGAAAGGTAGTAGCTGGGCGGGTTATTCTCTGCGCCGTCTACAACGCCTTGCTGAAGCGCAGTGTACAGTTCTCCCCAGGCAACGGGGGTTGCAGCTCCTCCAAGTGCGCGAACTGTTGCTACTGCAGTGGGGCTGTTCAACACGCGAATTTTGAGTCCGTTCAGATCGCTTGGTGTTTCTATTGGTTTGTCGTTGGTGTAAAAACTGCGGCTTCCCGCATCGTAATAGCCGAGACCTTTAAGTCGAAAGTCTTCAACACCAGATAGCAACTCATCGCCTAAATCGCTGTTTAATACACGCCAGAAGTGTTCGTTATCGCGGAAAATGTAAGGAATGCTAAAAATCTTCATTTCGGGAGCAAACCCTTCCAAAGGACTTGCCGACACCTTAGTCATGGCGAGTGAGCCAATCTGCAGCAGTTCTACCATCTCCCTCTCGGTTCCCAGCTGGCTGCTTGGGTAAATAACCACACTCATTGTACCGTCAGAATAGTAATCTAGGCGCTCTCCAAGATATTCCATTGCTTTATGTACTGAGTGTTGAGTGTCCAACGTATGCCCCAAGCGCAATACGGTGACTTCGCCTTGCAGTTCATTTTGCGAACACGCCGAGGTTAGCAACAGGGCCGTGGCTGACAGTGTGAGTTTTATATACCGCAACATAATCATTACACCTATTTAGAGCAGGGCTGCTTAACGCAACTGTGAAGGCGGAAACTTATCCATATCATCGTAATCCAGGTTTTCACCTGCCATTCCCCAGATAAATGCATAGCTTCCAGTACCTACACCACAATGAATGGACCAAGGTGGCGATACCACGGCTTCTTCATTTGCTACAAAAATATGGCGAGTTTCGTGAGGTTCGCCCATGAAGTGACATACGCGGCTTTCGCTATCCATATCAAAGTAAAAGTACACTTCATTGCGTCGGTCATGTTGATGAGCTGGCATGGTGTTCCAGACGGAGCCTGTGTGCAGACGCGTTAGTCCCATTTGAAGCTGACAAGTATCGACAACAGTATTGATAAGTAACTGTTTGATATCACGCTTGTTGGAGGTTTCCTGACTGCCTAAGTGAAGGATGTTTGCATCTGTGCTGCCTATTTTTTTGCAGGGATAGGCGTGGTGAGCCGGCGCCGAGTTTAAGTAATATTTGGCAGGATTGGACGCATTGTCCGACTCAAAAATGACTTCTTCATTGCCTTGTCCGATGTACAAGGCCTCTTCATTATCTAGGTGATAAGTGGTGCCTGAAACAGTAATGGTTCCAGGCCCGCCGATATTAATTACACCGACTTCGCGACGGGCGGTAAAGAACGGCATCTTTAACTGATCTTCAATGGTTTCTAGCGTTAGCGCTGACGTTGTCGGTACGGCACTTCCAAGCATAAAGCGTTCGTAGTGGGTGTATATCCATACGACTTCACCTTGTGTCATTAGGGTGTCGACTAAAAATGCGTCACGCAATTCTTGCGTGTTGTAAGCATTAGCCTCTTTACGACCGATAGCATATCGGGTATCTATTTTCTTGCTCATGTCTTTTCTATCGCTCATGGCTGTATCCCCCATTCGTTAATTAACGTGCTAGAAAGCCGCCGTCGACAGCAAGGATATGGCCGTTTACGTAATTGCTTGCTGCGCTCGCAAGAAATACCGCCGCACCTGCTAAATCATCACTTTCCCCCCAGCGATTTGCTGGAATGCGGGCACAAATTTCAGCACTGCGCGTTTCATCATCTTGCAGTGCTTGGGTGTTATCGGTTTTGATGTAACCTGGCGCAATAGCGTTCACCTGCACATTATATTGGCCCCATTCGTTTGCTAGCGCTTTCGTAAGACCCGCGATGGCGTGTTTACTCGCTGTGTAGGCAGGAACGGTGATGCCACCTGTATAACTTAACATTGATGCAATATTGATGATTTTGCCTTGTCCCCGTTCTACCATCGTCTTGCCAATAGTTTGGCTAAGTAGGAAAGCTGAATCGATGTTGACAGCAAGCACGTTTTTCCACTCGTCAAAAGGAAAGTCGGTTGCTGGTGCTCTGAAAATAGTGCCGCCGTTATTCAGCAGGATGTCGATGTGTCCTTTAATGCTTAACGCATCTTCAGCAAGTTTAACTACCGCGTCGGCATCAGCGAGGTCGGCATCTAATGCCATGGCTTGACCACCTTCACTTTGAATTTTACGTAGTGTCTCGTCACATCCACCTGGTCGAGAACTGGCGCAGATGACGAAGGCGCCAGAAGTGGCGAGTGCTAAAGCAAGCGCTTGGCCTATACCTCGACTTGCTCCGGTCACTAATGCGGTTTTACCTTCTAGGCTAAAGTTGACCATGTAATTTACCTTTCACTAAATGGTTCATGGGTATGACGAATTTTATCGACATACTAAATTGAAAAATCTCGTTAACAAAATTTAAAATAATTGCCACCGGTGGCATTTGTCAATATATTGTTTATAAATATCGTTAATTAGTTAAATGCGTTAACAACCGATGGAGAGCATAAAAGTGATGAAATTTAGTAAGATAGGTCTAATTTTGATGCCATTATTGGCAAGTTGCTCACAAGGGGATATAAATTCGGCTTTGTCTGTTAAGGTGAAAAATTCGGCAGACGGTGGTAGCGGCGATCAAATTTTTGAAGTATCTCTGCCCCCGCAATATTCGGGGTGGAAGTTAAAGCAATTTCCGTCAGAATGGATTGAGAATAGCGTAGGGCAAGCGGTGTTACTAGGTGCAGCATCTATTGCGCCAGGGAGTAGTGCGTCATTGGAACTTATGCCACCTGAGCAAGCTACGAATGTTAACCTTAAAGACCGGGCGCACGCTGAACTTTCCGTAAGAACAGGAGGAGATTGGCAAGACGCAGTATATAGCGCTGAGGGTTTTTCTTTTGAAGAAGTTACCTCATTCACATCGCCTCCGCAATTGACCGATCATTCTTACTTTTTGCGTTACGAGGGACCAGGCTGGGAGTCTGATCAAATGGGCTATCGCCTTTATCTTGATTGGCGTAACGCTATTGATGTCTTTGTTAAAGCGAACGACAGTGTAGTATTACCTGAGGTGGGGCAAGACGGCTACGATAGCTATCATAATTTATCTTCGTGGGGTGGAGACGCGCTTAAAGTTGGTAAATCGTTGGGCGTGGGTGCGCTAGGTCGATTAACAGAACAAGAAACCCAAGACTCCTCAACGCAGACAGTTATGCATTTTCAGCATGTAGAGAATACGCAATACCAATTAGTATCGAATTCTCAGTTGCGGGCTGAGTTCGACGTTGGCTACGAAGGGTGGTCATCGTCTGATGCGAAAGCGGACAGCATCGACGTTACCACGCACTATCGAATTGATGCGTTTGACCCCACAACCCACATCAGCGTTTCTGTATCAGAGCCATCGGATAATATTGTCGCAGGTCTAGTGGCGCATGATGGAATGCAGGTGATTAAAGCCGAGCGTGGTGAGTGGGGCGTTGTAGCGACTTGGGGAACGCAAAGTATCTTGGCAGATAATGACAACTTAGGGTTGGCCGTTGTTTATCGGTTAGATCAGGTCGAAAAGGTATTCGAGGGTGAACATGACCACCTTGTATTGTTCAAACCTTTAACCGCTTTAGACTATAAAATTCTCGCGGTTTGGCCTAAGCGCAGCAGTGATGTACAAACTGCAAAGCAGTTTGAAGATTATCTGGTTAATAAATTAAAGATGTATAATCACCCTCTTACCGTCTTAAATTAAGTATTACTTAGCGACCAGGCTAGCGGGCCGTAGCGAAATGCGTAGCCCGTTAGCTTATATTATGTCTTTCTCTAATTGCCTTCTTCAACTACCCTCTTTTTCCATTTTTAGCCCATCCAACTTTCAAGCAGTTATGTGCTGTTGTGTTCACGGGCACAAAGCTCTGACCAGTATTGTGAAACAAATAATTCATAAACTGACTGAGTGGTTTAGGTTTTCTTGATTGAGCATTCAATAATCCCAATGATTACAGCGCCTTCGTAAATCTTCGCATTTGTTTTATTCGTTTTTTCAGACCCTTGTGTCAATAAAGCTTCATTTTGGTGTCAATTCACTGTCACCGGAATGTCACAAATGTCCTCCAGACTTTCGCCCGCTAAGACCGTTTACTGAGGTGAGTCTTCTGCTTACCTCCACTCAACATCGAAAACAAGTATAAGCAAGGAACTATAATGAAAAGCGAAACTCTTCGTGGAATTAAGTATTCAGCGATAGCACTGGCTGTAACACTAGGGATGACTGCCTGTTCACTGGAAGGTGACGATGGCGAAGACGGTGTACAAGGCCCTGTAGGTGAGCAAGGCCCAGTAGGAGATCAGGGCCCGGTGGGCGATCAAGGTCCTCAAGGTGATAGTGCAGGTACGCTAACACGTATTGCTACGGTTCCACTTGGTGCAGAAGTGACCGGTATATTCTTAACAGACGAAGGCGATTTATTTTTTAACGTTCAGCACCCGTCTGGCACTAATGCGGCGACAACCAGTGTAAATGCAATGCCTATCAACACCGGTACAGTGGGCGTGCTTGCAGGTGCTAACTTCAACAATCTGCCAGTAACATTACCAAATTCACCTGTACCAAGCTCAGATGAAGAAAAAGAGCTGGTGGTTTCTGCCATTGGTCAATATCAAGTACTTGGACAAACGGGCGACACTTTCGGTACTGACCTACCAGAAGGCTTAGGTCACATCTACACGTTGGATGGCGAAGAGTTGGTTCTTGAAAATGACATGCCTGATTTTAACGGCTTCATCTCAACCGCCGAAGGCGAAGGTTACCTTTTCTCGAACTGGGAAGAGCTTCCTGGCGGTATGAGCCGCATGAAAGTTGAAAAAGACGAGTTTGGTATGTGGGAAGTAACTGAAGCCATGATGCTGGATTTCTCGCCAGTGTGGGGAACGGCGGCAAACTGCTTTGGTTCAATGTCACCTTGGGGTACACCGCTTACTTCAGAAGAGTGGGTGGTTGATTCGGCGGTGGATACGACAACATCACCAAGCTGGAATAACCCAGAGGCCGTTTCTACAGATGCGCGCTTAGGTCGTATGTGGCAAATGACGGCGCCAGATGCGCCAAACCCGTACAACTATGGCTACATTGCGGAAGTAACAGAGCCGTTGGCTGATGAGCCGGTTGTTGTTAAGCATTTCGCCATGGGCCGTTACGAGCATGAGAACTCAACGGTCATGCCTGACGGAAAAACGGTTTACCTTTCTCAAGATGATACGGGTGGCGTACTGTTTAAGTTTGTCGCAGACACAGCTGAAGACTTATCGGCAGGTACACTTTACGGCGCTAAGCTCACTCAGGACGCAGGTCAGAATGATCCTGCGACAACTGGTTTTGCGGTTGAATGGGTGGAATTAGCTAGCGGTGATAACCTGACTATTCGCGCGTGGATTGATGAATACAATGGTATTGGTACCGACGATTACGTGGATGGACAAAGTTCTTACATTACTATGGCCGACGTTCAAGCATGGGCTGATGGCGATGCGACCTATCCAACGGTAGAGGAAGGTGGCTCTAGCGTAACAGCAGGACAGCCAATGGATAACCGCGTAGCGTTCTTAGAGAGTCGTGCAGCGGCCCGTCTTAAAGGGGCTACCGCAGAGTGGAGAAAACTGGAAGGTATCTCAATCAACCAGAAACGCGCAAAGGAAGCGGTTGAAGGTGTAGATACTATCGAAGGTGAAGTGGTACAGAATGCATACCTTTACATCGGCATCGCTGATATCGACAACACAATGATTGACGGTGAAGGCGATATGCAGCTTTCAGCCCGCGTTAAAGACTGTGGTGGTGTTTATCGTGCCAAGCTTGAAGAAGGCTATAACATCTCTCGTATTGAACCTGTGGTGATGGGCGGTACGTACCGTTCAAGCCTAACTGGCGCCGAGCGTTGTGACGTTGAACAGCTTTCTCAACCAGATAACGTAGTGGTGATGAACGACGGCCGTATTCTTATCGGTGAAGACGGTTTCCAAGAAAACAATACGCTGTGGATGTATGAGCCAGCAGATAAGTAAGTTTTCTTTTTAATTTAAAAATACTCCGGGTACCTAGGGCCTGTTAACCTTTGGTGTACAACAAAGGTCAACAGGCCCTACGTACCCGGATTTTTCCGTTGTGATGATTATGAAAATGTTAAAAATAACTTCAGGTGTAGGCATTCTGCTTTCACTACTTATCAGTGCAGGATGCACTGATAACACGGGTACTGACGTGAACAATCAGTCAAACTATGAGCAAAACTCAACAAGCTTTACAGTTGACACACAACTGCCTACTTCTACTCACGAAAAGACCGACAGTACCCACGCTTATCCTTATCAAGAAGGCGATGCTATTCCCGCTCTGGCATATATTGAACACGATGAAGTGTATAACCCTGAATCGGTTATTCCTCCCCAGTGTTACACCAAAACAGAAGGTGTTAACAACCCATGTTATGCATGCCACCAAAGTTACGATTCAATGGAAAAGCGTCCTAATCAAATGGGCGATGGCACGTTACAGGGCAACTACGAATTTTCTGACGTAGGGTTAACAAACAGCTGGAAAAACCTGTTTATTGACCGTACATCACTAATTGCGGGCATTGATGATGACACGATTAAAAAATATATAGCGCAAGACAACTATACCGCTTCGCTTAACAATGACGCCATGCCAGACTACATGCGTATTGAAAATTTGAGCGCCGCTGATAAGGCATTTGATGGCGACGGGTTTGCTAAAGATGGCAGTGGATGGGTGTCGTATAATTACAAGCCTTTCCCAAGTACTTTTTGGCCGACTAACGGGTCAACTGGCGATGCTATGATCAGGCTTCCTGAAAGCTTTCAAACGCTAAAAGGCAAGTATAATAAGGCTATCTATACATTAAACTTAAGCTTGGTTGAAATGGCACTTAAAGAGCTGGATACGTTAACTGTGGCGCCGGTCAACGAATTAGCGTTGAACCTTGACGTAAACCAAGACGGAAAACTCACCAATTTAGTGACTGAAATCGCTCGTTTGTCGCATTATGTTGGCGACGCAAGCAATGTTCCGCTAGCGCACATGCTTTACCCCGAAGGTACAGAATTCTTACATACCGTGCGCTACATTGGCGTGGATGAAAACGGGCATATTTATAACGCGCCGCGTATGAAGGAAGTGCGCTACATGAAAAAGCATATGTTCAGAAGCAGAGAAAGCTTAGCATCTGCCTATTATGCGGAAGCAAAAGATAAGCATTTTGAAAAGCTGCCTCAAACCCGCTACTTAGGTGAAAAAGGAATAGACAACGGCTTTGGCTGGACAATTAATGGCTTCATTGAAAATGAGCAGGGCGAACTTCGTGCACAGCACGCTCAAGAGCTTGCGTTTTGTAACGGCTGTCACAAAACAGTAGGGTCAACCTTTGACCAAACATTTTCATTTGCACGGAAAGTTCCCGGACAAGCGGGGTGGGGCTATATAGACCTGCGTGAAATTGAAGATGTGCCAAATATCAACGAGGAAAAAGGCGAGTTTCTCACTTACATGGAGCGCGTGGGCGGTGGCGATGAGTTCCGTCAAAACGGAGAAATGCTGGCCAAATGGTTTGATGAAAAAGGCATGGTCAAGGTGGAAGAGGTGCAACGTGCCAAGTCAGTGTACGACATCATTACTCCTTCACCAGAGCGCGCGTATGCGTTGAACAAAGCGTATTTGACCATAGTGAAAGAGCAAAGCTATTTGTTCGGTCGCGACGCAACGCTGACTAAGGCGACTAATGTGTTAAGCACTATTGATGCCGAACAGCCACCGCTTAAGCCTGAACATCGTTTCAAGTGGGATATGCGACTTAACTGGCAACAAGAAAAGCCAAGCGCCATTGCAGAAGCTCGGTAGCGCTTGTTTATTTAGAAGATAACGCTCGCGGCTAGATGTTAGCCGCGGGTAAAATTTCAAACTGAATCGGTTTGTAACGGAAGTTATTTGACTCGCCCGCTGAACACGCGGTTAACCCTACGATTAGATCCATCTTTGCTTCAAATATTGTGTAATCACCGGCATTAGACTTAGGAGGAAGAACAGATATTTTACCCTTGGCGTCTACCTCCACATTCATAAAGGTATTGAATGTGGTACAAACGTGATGCTCTGGGATGTCAAACTCTGAAAAAGCCGCGACTAAATTGCCGTGGCACCCAGGTACAGGCTCTTCATTGGGATAAAAATGCTTAAACGTGTCAACACTGCAAGGAGTCAAAAGAAAGTCATGGTCTTCTACAGTGTCTTCAATAATTTCGAACATCACGTTACTTTGATTAGAGTATAGCAAGCTGCCTTTTTTGAATTGGATGCTTTCATTGTAATCTAAACTTCGTCCTGAAGAGATAAACTCATTTTTATCGTGTTCATTGAACGCATAGAGGTCGGCCACTTGTTCACCTTCTGGATCAATAACTTTAAGTCTTTCCCCTTTTTTCATAGTAAATGCAGTGCCGCTTCTTGGCTGTATAGTTTGTAACATTATGTGACTTGTCCCTTTTATTTAGGTTTAGTGCTTAATCCGCTTGAACGGGCATTCCCAGTTTTCGGAATGTTTTACACCACTATATTGATATACCTCTGAGCTATCACCATGGTTTGCGAGTAGCTCATTTTTACTTCCGCAGTACGCGGTATCTCGTTTACGAATGTGGTCTTTGAATGCTTCAAAACGCTTCTGCTTTCTCAACATGTCAAATTGCTCGTGTAAATTAAACACGATGGCAGGGTAGGGAAATCGACGGCTTTTTCTTGATGCATTTGGATGCAGTCCAACTACAAAGAAACCCTTTCCGCCTAAACTCAAGCTAAACTGAGCGTTATGAGGGTCACTTGATACTTTACTATCCCAAGGTTTTAAACAGGCGTCAATCTCGTGTAAACGCTGCAATTTTTCCCATAAAACCCGATCAAATTCAGTTTCGCTTATCGTATCTGGAAGCTCAAAAGTTGCGACCAAAGAGGAGTACATGTCCCGTTCAAGATCAAACGACTCTACAAATTGGTGAATTGACGCCAACATATCTGTCTCATTGAGAGGACAGCGAATATCGTCGTATTGATTCACATGAATTTGGCTTTTATTGAGGGCTGTTTTGGCTCCGACGCAGGGGAAATCGGCTTCCCCTACAAACGACAAAAAGCGCTCGGTTAGATTCGGTTTCAATAAAGACATTCCATATCTCCCTGAAAGCGTTTTATGCGGTCGTGCTCAAAAGGTCAGAGCCTTTCTCCGGCGAATGAAAAGACGTAAATTCAACATTGTTTTGGGCGTTGGTTACCGTTAATTGCTCAACCGGCGCGTCCGCCTTGTCTTCCTCTACCTGCTGGGGGAGGTGCTTGATTTTAATGCCGTTTTGCTTGAAGTCAGCATTAATAAAACCTTGGTCTGCATACGCGTTCAATACATTGACACATGGGTAAAATCCCCATTTCGAGTGAAAACGCTGTGCATTATGAACAAAGTCTAAAAGGTGATTTATCGGGCATTGATAATTAGACCGGTGTGGTGCAAATGTTCGCGTGGGCAATTGCTCTAACGAAAACCCTAATGCCCTACAGTTAGTGAAGAAATCTTCGTCGTTTAGTCCGAAACCCGCGTAGCCTTCATCGAAGCCGCCGGTTTTCTGAAAGTCTGCCTTACGAATAAAAAACACTGTAGAACAAATACTATCGTCACTAAACTTTCCATGATTAATTTCCTGATCTCTTGAAGGTATTTCGTTATTGTCGTCTTCGGGTAACGTGTCGTCATTACTTGCTAAATAACCGATTTCTTTTTCATCTTTTGAAATTTGTCGGTAGGGCTTACAACAGCGCTCGTTGGGTAAAAACACCACTGATGTGAACACTACGGTGTTGTCACGAAGCGCAAGCAAGCCATCTCTAAAAAGCGATGGGGCAATAACTGCGTCTACGTTTAGGTAAACTAAATTCGCGTGCTTGGCCGCTGACATACCCTTGTTGCGCGCTTTCGCTATCGGAAGAGCATCTTGAGTCACAAACTTGTGAACAATGTCGAATTTGTCACTGCGTACGAGTGACAAATCAGAAGGAGGTGCCATCCAAACAATGACTAGCTCATCTGGCGTTGGAGAGCATTGCTCTAACTGAGTAATCAAATTGGCCAGTTTCTCAGTTCTGCTCTTAACAATAGTTACTGCACTTATTGGTGAACGCATACTCTTCCTCCCTTTCTAATTTGTTGAACCTGTAATAACGACGACATGAAACGTTGAACGTTATACTTTCGTAGAAGCAAAGAGTGTTCCTGTTTTGTAAATTATTGATTTTTTGATAAAAAGTGTAATTTCAAGTTCTGTTTTTGAGTGTTTGCAGCAATGGTTGAGCGCCAAGGCAAGCAAGAGGTGCAAAGTGAGAGAAAAATTTACAAACGAATGTATGGAGGCCAACAGCAGTTTTTTATGTTAATTTTTGGTGGTCTGTTCTAATTTGCAGATTAACATGACGCTTCTTTTCATAAGTCTTGTTTTACTGTGCATCTAGCGCGTAATTGCTTTGCCGTTCCCACATATTTTGATATGCTTGGTTAGTAGGTTAAACATTACAATTCAATAGTTTAAATATTCCTACAAATATTGCTTAACACGTTTTCTTTCGAGTAGAACTAATCTCATATTATTGGTTTTTACTCACTCAAAGTGTAGGTAAATCTTCAGCCTTACTTGTAACGTATTAATTTCTGAATTTCGTATTTTTTCTGGTGGACAAAGGCTGTGGAATCACAATCGTCTGTATTTATTCGACACTATGACAAACAATCATTAAAGGTGGTTGATGTTATATCTGGTATCTCACCAAATGCTATGCGCAGAGTATTTGGCGGCTGGATATTTTTCGCAGCTGTTGTCGGCGTTATTGTAAGCGTAGCACCAGATTTGAGCGCTCAATTTATCGGTTTAACACTTTTCGTTCTTGTTGCTTTTACACTCGTAATGTTTGGACAGAGCAGAATAACGGAAGGCTGGCCAGCTATAATTTGTGACAACAACTACATCGGCGTGGTGAGAGACCCTGTTAAGAGAGAGTATATTTGTGTGAACTCTGCTCTGGTCAAAGAAGCTAACCCCACATTAATAAAACCCAACAAAAAAGCGGTTGAGATTGTGTTAGATAGCGAACAACTATCGGCAGAAGATCAAGAGGTGCTAAACCAAGCGGTTTGGCCTCGGGATAACAAGCTAATAGGGCTAGCCCATTTTAAAAAGCGTGAAGAGGCGTGTGATAGCCTCATGTGGTGTGTCAAACACCGTAGCTCTCATTAGATTTACAGTCTTGAGTATTACTCCTTGTCCGTGATTAGCGCTAGTTCGGTATAAAGCGGGTAGTGGTCTGAGCCTATGCTTTCAAGTTTCTCTATATTGACCAATGCAAAATGTTCCGAGTGAAATACGTGGTCTAACGGCCATTTCACTAAAGGATATTTCGCGTGAAATGTATTGAAAAAACCGCGCCCCTCTCGTGGGTCTAAAAGTCCGCTTATTTTCTTGAACTTTCTGGTAGTAGGTGACCAAGCTACATCGTTAAGATCGCCAGCGACGACAATAGGGCCCTCTGTTTCAGCTATTTCTTCCCCCACAACAGTAAGTTCTACGTCTCTGGGCTTTGCATACGTGTTTTCTGTTGGGCTTGGTGGTTTTGGATGAAGAAAATATAGCGTGACATCTTGTCCGTGGTGATTGATTTTAACTTTCATAGACGGCACATCTTCTTCTATTAGAAATCGCAATGAGACCTCTTCAAAGGGAAGCTTACTATAAAGATGCATACCGTAGAGGTTCTCGAGTGGGCAAAATTTACGATACGGGTATTCAGATTCAATTTCACTGATGCCTTTCTGCCACTTCTCATTAGATTCCAACGTTACGAGAAAATCAGGTTGCTTATTACGTACATGTTCAATGAGCTTGCGAAAATCGTCATTAGGCATATACACATTGCTTGATAAAACACTTAGCTTTTGGCTCGCACTCTCCACCTCGACGTGCCTAACTTCTCTTTTATACAGAGGGGTATAAGGAATGATCCAGATAACCTGATAAATAAGGCTAACTGTTAATCCAGCGACAATAATTACTGCTAGGCTATCTATCTGTGCGTAATAGGTTGATTCAAAAATATGCCCAGCAATTAACAAAGAAATGATAGCTGCTATTTGTAGTCGCGGAAATTCCCACACTCTTATTAACCAATGAGAAGAAGGAAGCAAAGGGGCCCAGCTTACGGCTATAAATAAGACTGAAACAGCAGTAAGTGCAGTATCCATGTCTAGTTGGTCCTTGAGTTTAATTAACGAAAAACACTCCACCTGTTGCTTCTGTCTGCAAAACTAAATTGATGACTATAGCTAGTGAAGCGACACAAATCGTTATAACTACGGCAGCTTTGTGAAATAAGTTTAACCTAAGTATCACTGCAACTTAGCGGCGGCCAACGACAAAAAGTTATCCCTTAGTACAATTGATAGGTGCTTTTGTTAAGTGAAGTTGACGAGTTTTGGGCATTAACAAAATTAAGTAAAAAGTTCTCAAACAAAGGCAAAGTTTGCAAAACAAAACTTACTTAACTAGCCCTGGATATTAATATTTATCATATAAAACAATGCCTTATTTTGTTGGCAAGGAATTGGCATGACTATCTACGAGTTTCGACAAAGGAGAAATGTTATGAAACGTTCACTTATTTCTATGATTGTTGCTACAACTTTGACTACAGCTGCATATGCAGGTGACATGGACACAGACAACAAATGGGAGAAAGGTGCCAAAGACGCATGGATTGATGGCAAAGCAGAAGCAACGCTGTTGTTCAATGGTAACCTTGATTCATTCGACATTAACACTGACGTTAAAAACGGTAATGTCGTTCTTACTGGTAAGGTTGAGAACTCTGTTGATAAAAAGCTAGCGGAAGAGCTAGTAGCGAATATTGATGGTGTAACGTCTGTAGACAACAAGCTAACGGTTGTCTCTGACAAAGATATGGAAGGCGACATGTCAGATGACATGGAAGATACTGTTGACGAAGGCACAAGCGAGTTAACTGACGCCAAAATCGCCACAGTAATCAAAACTCGTCTTCTTATGGATACCGATATTTCAGGTTTCGACATCGATGTTGACGTAGAAAACGGTGTAGTAACACTGACTGGCGACGTTGATTCTGATGCTGAGCGTGACCTAGCTGTGGAAATTGCCAAGAATGCGTCTGACGTAAAAGATGTTGAAAGCAACCTTCGTGTAGTTACTGAAACTGCGATGAACTAATATCATTGTTGCTTTACACAAAAAAGGGGCCTCGGCCCCTTTTTTTCTGGTCACGTTTTACAGAGCTTTTCAAATCGCAATAAACAAAGGAAGCACAGCTGCTAATATTTGTCAGGAGGACTCATTCACCATTCTCCACCTTTTTTCCATTTAGTATCATCTTACGTGCTCTAGCATCCGAGTGGCGTATCATATCGTTAATAAGCGACGTCTCAGGCATATTCTTCCAGTATTTTTTTGGCATTGAACTTAACATTGCCTTTGTTTTTACGCGGGCAGGATTAAATATATTTGCATAATACGTAAGCCAGTATTTTTCAATTCTGTCATCATTTGGAATAATACTTGGGTCAGGATTATCTTCCAAAACAAGTGTTTTAGTATTCCAATGCGCAGCTCGATAAGGGGTAAGTATTGACCAACACATATTTTTAAAACGAGTCCGAAAAAAATCGAGCTTCAATTCCAAGCTGAAGTGTTCTGGTTCATACCACGCAATAAAATGCTCTTGTCCGTCAAGTACAACTTCTCGAAATCTCAAAAAAGCACTTATCTTATATGCATCGCGTTTTACTGCTTTAGCCAGCACGTTGAGACGCAACACATCTTCGTCAGTTTTTAAGTGAATAAGGTTTCTGTTTTCGAAAACTACTCGCCATAAAACGCGGTAACATAAAGCGAAACGATCGGGGGCTTGGTGGCATAACGCATACTTCAACAGCGTTAAAACTGATCTGGGAATTCTGAAATTCGTTTGGCTTTCACCAATAGCGTTGGCCGAATCGGTCACGGCAAACAAGTCGTCTTGGTTAGATTGCGAAGTTTGCCATGTAACGTTCTCCGGAGGTATGTGTTGGGCTAGACATTCTCTCGATGCTTTTCGCCATTCGTCGTATCCGGGCACTGATGAAATTGTTACTTTTTTCATTGTAGTACCAATTAGATTAGGCGCTGAACAATTCAAACTGTTTTGGTTGTTTAAATTGCTGTTCAAAGTTACTGCTATCGAGCAAATGGATAGCGGGGGAATAATCACTAACAGTAATGAACGGTTTTAATTTTTGTAAGGGTAAACGCATTTTTGTGAGATCGAACCAGCTAAGCTTTGTGTAACGTCGAATAGCCAAAATTTTTTGTACTGTGCGTGCTCCCAGTCCAGGAACTCGCAATAAAAGTAGCTTGTCAGCTTTGTTTAAATCGATGGGAAATATGTGGCGATTGCGTAGCGCCCACGCAAGCTTGGGGTCGTGCTCCATATCTAGCATGTCGTTGTGTACAATTTCATCTAAACCAAATCCATAAAAGCGCAGGAGCCAATCGGCCTGATAAAGTCGGTGTTCACGGATAAGTGGGGCTGGTTTAAGAGGCAAGACTTCAGACGCATCTGGGATGGGCGAAAATGCAGAATAGTAAACGCGCCGCAATTTTTGTTGACCATACAGTTTGACACTCGTGCCAAGGATAACTTTATCATTTGAGTCATCGGCTCCTATGATCATCTGAGTGGACTGTCCGCCAGGAGCAAAGCGAGGTGGGCGTTTACCCGAGTAGGTTTTATCTACTTTGTGTTCATTTATTTTGTCTTTCAATGTATTCATTGAACCGTGAATTTCACCAAGGTCTTTTTCCGGGGCGTATTTGTTCAACGAATTTTGTGTCGGCATTTCGATGTTTATACTTAGCCTATCGGCATATAAGCCAGCTTCAGCCTGTAGTTCAGGAGATGCATTCGGAATGGTCTTAAGATGAATGTATCCTTTAAATCCGTGATCAATGCGAAGAGACTTCGCGATGCGTACCATGCTCTCCATAGTCAGGTCAGGAGAGCCGACAATACCGGAACTTAAAAATAATCCCTCAATGTAGTTACGCTTATAAAAATTAAGCGTTAAATCAACCGTTTCTTTAACGGTAAAACGCGCTCGTTGAACGTTGCTAGACACCCTATTGATGCAGTAATGGCAATCGTATATGCAATAGTTGGTCATTAGGATCTTAAGTAATGATACGCATCGTCCATCAGGGGTAAAGCTGTGACATATCCCTGACCCTCCTGTGAGCGAACCTATTCCTGTTTTGTCAGTTTTACCTGCTTTTCGTTTACCGGCGGAGCCACTTGCGCAAGAAGCGTCATACTTAGCGGCATCTGAAAGAATTTCGAGTTTTTGAATGAGTTTGTCATGCATCGCAAATGGTCACTTTCTCTAGGCAAATGTACGTGGTAGACGGTCTGAAAAAAAACAAGATTCCATACCAGTCCAGTACATTGCTTGTTGTGGTATATCTTAATACTGTATAAGTGTACAGTATTAAGGGGAGTGAGTTTATTAAATTTGAAAGGAAAATTTTATCTTGCTGTGTGTAGAAAGTACCTTATACAACTTTAGTATAAGTTTTGGGTTGGTCTAAATTACTGAAAAACAAAGATTAACTATATGGTGCGGAAGGTGCATATGGTTAAGTAGATATGAGTGAATTACTTGATGTATTGAATAGACGAAAGTATGTATTGTCAGGCAGAAAACATCTGCTGCAACGTGAAAGCTAGAAACTTAAAAAGTCGAATGACTCAATACATTGGTGATAAATAGTTTTAATTAAGTGGATTGTAGCGAGCTTATCGATACAAGTGCAAAATCGTTCAAGGAGTGGGGCATGAACTTTTTAAAGTGGGTTTATTCAGGCTTAGTGGTATCAGCAATCATTGTTATAGTCGGTGTAATTGGGCAAGGAAAGCTATCCGTAAGCCAAGCATCAGCTGATGACGAACAGCGCCCCGTTCACATGGATATTCAAAAAGTACAGCGCAACTTCTCATTGGTAGAATTTGATTTGTCGAAAAAGGCACATCTATTGAGAAAAACGCGTCTAGAGCACTACATTGCACAGGCTAAGCAAGCCGATTTAAGAGGTTGGAAATTTAAGCGTGATGAGTTTGTTGAGCGCGCCGAAAATATTCTAAATCATCATCTTACTCAATACGCGAATGATGTTAGTCAAGATGCGGAAACTTATACCGCTCAAGCAATCTAATACAAAGGTTATACATGAAAACGCGCCTTACATTTTTACAATGTAGGGCGCGTTTTTCGTTTGAGTGTTTTCCAATTTTATTCCGACAGCGCAGAAATATAAGCTCTTACCACTTTTTCAACAAAGGCCTGACAATCTTTGGCCGTGGTTGGGTCATATTCACCATGGTTGGTAATATTGTTCGACAATACGCGAATACCTAAAAAGGGAACGTGGTAGGCATGTGCAATCTGCGCTGCAGAAGCGGTTTCCATTTCTTCCACACTCGTTCCCATATTCTTATGGAGCCATGCTATTCGATCTAACTCGTTATTCCAAAAGTTACCGCTGCCAATCGTTCCTTTAACGACGTTCCCGCGTTTGTACTGCTTGGCTAGCGATAGAGCTAGGTTGATGAGCTGTTTGTCTCCTAAATAATAACGCAACTTTTCTGCGTCCTTAGCGCTACTTCCTTCTCCCGCGCTGCCTTCTGACGCCATAAGATCCATCGGTAGCCAATTAAACGGATGAGAACCTTCTCCTTGAGCCAGCTTAGGCGTTTTAAAATTGGATGCATTAATACTGCGTTCGCCAAGAACAATATCACCAACTTTTAAGGAAGGATCGTGGCCACCTGATGTTCCCTGATTGATGATAAGGCGAGGGTGGTATCTCTCTATGCCAATGGCGGTGGCGGCCGCTGTATTTTCTAAACCCTTACCGGTTTTAGCTACCACAATGGGATACCCGTCTAGTGTCCCTTTATAGAATACCGCATTACCTGAATACTCTGTTGTAGTGTTATCCAAAAGCGCAGCAAAGTATTCGGCTTCAATGGGCATGGGGCCTTGAATCATTATTGGCTGTAACGGAGCGTTCTGTGAAGCTACTTCTACACGCTTCATGGTGTGTACGTGCTGTGTATTTGCCCATACGCTATGAGTGAAAAGTGCCAAGAGCGTTATAATTGCTGAAAAACGTGTGTAGTGATTGAAAACGAGCTGCATGTCTATCCTTATTTTTGTCGTTGTTGTCCCGAGGAGTGTTAACGAATTCTCGTTGTTTTGTTGGATATGTTTTTTGTAATTTTGATACTGACTTAGTTGAGTGTTCTTATTATAAGCGTCAGCTTACCACTGCTTTAGTAAATTACAGGCAAAAAAAAGCGAAGCATTTGCTTCGCTTTAATAGTGTATACGTTGCTATTCGACTTCTACGATTTTAAGGGTATTGGTCGCGCCCACTTTTTCCATTTCATCGCCGTAAGTCAGGATGATACTGTCGCCGCTTTTCACTAACCCTTTCTCTTTAAGTGATGCAATGACATCGTACTTCAATTTGCCAGGTTCACTGTTTGAAGAGTCAAAGAAAACCGGCTTAACGCCGCGGCAAAGCGCCATCGTGTTAAGCGTTGATTCGTGACGAGACATCGCAATAATTGGCAGAGATGTAGTAATGCGAGACATTAACGTTGGTGTAGTTCCACTTTCAGTTAAACCTACAATCGCTTTAACACTTGGCAAGTGGTTCGCGGCGTAAACCGCAGACAGAGCAATTGACTCGCTAGTAGAAGAAAACTGCTGATCCATGCGGTGCTTGGAAATTTTAACGCTAGGATGTGTTTCCGCGCCTTCACAAACACGAGCCATAGCTGCAACTGTTTCAATAGGGAAATTACCCGCCGCTGTTTCAGCTGAAAGCATTACCGCGTCAGTGCCGTCTAGTACAGCGTTCGCAACGTCCATTACTTCTGCACGTGTAGGCATAGGGCTGTCAATCATCGACTCCATCATTTGCGTCGCGGTGATCACAACCTTGTTGAGCTGGCGAGAACGGGCAATCAGTTTCTTTTGAACACCAACAAGTTCCGCATCGCCAATTTCTACACCCAAGTCACCACGAGCAACCATTACCGCATCTGAAGCGCTGATGATATCCGTCATGGCTTCGTCAGACGCCACCGTTTCAGCACGCTCGACCTTTGCACAAATTTTTGCGTAGCAGCCAGCTGCTTCGGCAAGTTCTCGCGCGTAGTTCAAGTCTGCGCCGCTGCGAGGAAATGACACTGCAAGGTAATCAACACCAATTTTCGCGGCGGTTTTAATGTCTTCTTTGTCTTTTTCGGTAAGTGCATCTGCAGAAAGACCACCGCCTTGACGGTTAATGCCTTTATTGTTTGAAAGCTTGCCGCCTACTGTTACTTCAGTAATCACTTTGCGGCCTTCAACGCCAGTTACTCGAAGCTGAATACGACCGTCATCAAGAAGCAGAATATCGCCTGCTGATACATCATCAGGAAGCGCTTTGTAATCAATACCTACTTGATTAATATCACCTTCGTCGCGGCCTAATTCAGCGTCTAGAATAAATTTTGCGCCAACCTCTAAACGAACTGCACCTTCGGCAAAACGAGCAACACGGATTTTAGGACCTTGAAGATCACCTAAAATCGCTACGTATTTACCTAGGTTCTTTGCCGCCTGACGAACGCGCTTTGCACGTTCAATGTGGTCTTCGGCTTGTCCGTGTGAAAAGTTCATGCGCACAGTGTTTGCGCCTGCGGCAATAAGTGCCTGAATCTTTTCAAGTGAGTCGGTTGCAGGTCCTAGGGTGGCAAGAATTTTCGTTCTTCTGGTCATGTGATTCCGTCGCTGTTTCTAAGTTAGAAAAGACAAAGAGTGATAGGCTACGCGTTTATACGGTATGCCTGTAATCGCTTTACGTAATTTTATTACAGAATAATAGTTGAATTTGACAAAAATGTGAATGAAATAAACAAAAACGCCTAACTGGCTCGACCAGTTAGGCGTTTTCGCTTATTTGTTGAACCAATTTTGCTACGGTAAGTGGTTCTTATTTGATCACGTGGGAAGAAAATTACTCACCACGCTTTTCATAACGTGAACCACGCAGCGTATCCTTTACTCGCTTCAGATTCTCTCTGAACTTGTTGCCGCGGCGCAGTGTAAAGCCGGTTGCCAGTACATCAATTAGCGTGAGCTGCGCGATGCGAGAGGCCATAGGCATATACATATCAGTATCTTCTGGTACTTCCAGCGATAACACGTAACTGCATTCTTGTGCCAGCGGGCTATTTGCTGAGGTAATTCCTACTACAGTAGCGTCGTTCATGCGGGCAATTTGCGCTATTTCTACTAAGCTTTTAGTTCGGCCCGTGTGGCTAATCAATACAACAACATCGCCATCTGAGCAGTTCATGCAGCTCATGCGTTGCATCAGAATATCTTCAAAGTAGACCACTGGAACATTGAAGCGGAAAAACTTATTTAGTGCATCGTGAGCCACTGAAGCTGAAGCGCCTAAGCCGAAAAATGAAATTTTCTGTGCCTGTGTAAGTAAATCAACAACGCGATTTACCACGTTCACATCCACAGATTGGCGCGCCACTTCCAGGGACGCCATGGTCGACTCGAATATCTTATTGGTATATTCGTCTGGGCTGTCGTTTTCATCAACATGGCGGTTTACATAAGGCGTGCCGTTAGCCAGGCTCTGCGCTAAATGCAGCTTAAAGTCTGGGAAGCCTTTAGTATCAAGTCTTCGGCAGAAACGGTTTACGGTAGGCTCACTAACATCCGACATCTTAGCGAGGGTTGCTATACTCGAATGAATGGCCGTTTGTGGGTTAGCTAGAATTACTTCAGCTACCTTTTTCTCAGATTTACTGAATGCCGCTTGGTTTTGTGTGATTTTTTCTAAAATGTTCATACAGATATAGCAATTAGTTAGCACAATTTATTGTAAGGTACACCCGTAATAGTACTCAATGTGACGTCTGTGACAAGAAAAATGTAATTTTTTGACAATTTTTGTTATTTCAATCGGGTTAAATGAGGGTAAACTGAGGGAAACAGTAAAGATTCAGATCCTATAGTTGGTACAAGTTGTAATTTTACTACATTTGGTGTTAACTATACGGTAAAAATAGTCGTTAGTGTTGTAAATAACTGTACAATACGCCGCGGACACATACATTTAAAAGGTCGACGAATATGGTATTGGATAATTCCTACGAACCCTGTGATTTTGTACTTTTCGGTACACTGGGAGATCTTTCACGACGCAAGTTGTTGCCTTCTTTATATCAGCTTGAAAAAGCAAACTTGATGCACCCAGACACCACTATTGTGGGTGTTGCGCGTCAAGAAATGGAGCTGGATGCCTATATTGAAGAAGTTCATGCCAACCTAATCAAGTTTGGCGAGAAGAACTTGTGTGAAGCCACTTGGGAAAAAATGAAAGCGCGTTTGCACTATGCATGCGTAGACATGAAGGACGTTGAAAGCTATTGCGTATTAGACGACCACGTTGACCCAAGCCGCACCATGGTGTGTTATCTAGCGACGCCACCGGCGATATACGGTGATATCTGTCGTGGCCTGCATAGCTGCAAAATTATCGACTCAAGCGTTCGCGTTGTGCTAGAAAAGCCAATTGGTCACGATTTGGCATCGTCTAAAGTGATCAATGAGCAAGTTGCAGAATACTTCGACGAAAAGCAAATTTACCGCATTGACCATTACCTTGGTAAAGAGACAGTACTAAACCTAGTATCACTGCGTTTTGCCAATTCTATTTTTGCTACTAACTGGGACCACAACTGCATTGACCATGTTCAAATCTCAGTTGCAGAGTCAGTGGGTATTGAAGGGCGTTGGGGTTACTTTGACGACGCGGGTCAAATGCGAGATATGGTGCAAAACCACTTGCTACAAATTCTAAGCTTGGTAGCGATGGAGCCTCCGACAACGCTCGACGCTGACAGCATTCGTGACGAAAAATTGAAAGTGCTTAAAGCGCTTCGTCCGATTAACTCGTTTAATATTAATGACAGCACAGTACGCGGTCAGTATACCTCTGGTTTCGTGAAGGGCGAAGAAGTGCCTGGGTACCTTGAAGAAGAAGGTGCTAATACGCAAAGTAAAACCGAAACCTTTGTTGCTATTAAAGCGGAAATTGACAACTGGCGTTGGGCTGGTGTGCCGTTCTACCTACGCACAGGTAAGCGCATGCCAACTAAGGTGAGTGAAGTTGTTATTTACTTCAAGCGTCAGCCACACAACTTGTTCGGTGACAGCTTCAAGAATCTCCCACCCAATAAGCTCGTTATTCGTCTACAGCCAGACGAAGGTGTAGAAATCACCGTAATGAATAAAGTACCTGGCTTAACCAGCTCAGGCTCTATGGATCTACAAAAATCCAAGTTAAACCTAAGTTTCTCTGAAGCGTTTGCCGATGAGCGTATTCCTGACGCATACGAAAAACTCCTTCTTGAAGTTATGTTGGGTAATCAGGCGCTATTCGTTCGTCGTGACGAAATTGAGCAAGCTTGGACGTGGGTAGACTCAATTCTTGAAGCGTGGAAGCAATCGAGCGAGCCGCCAGAACCGTATCAAGCAGGTACGTGGGGGCCGGTAGACTCTATAGGTCTTCTTGCTCGCGAAAATCGCAGCTGGTACGAGAGCAAAACAGGGAAGAAAAAGTAATATGGCGTTAACAACTCTATCATTTGAAACACCTGATGCGCTGACTGATGCATTTGCGCAAGACTTAGTCAGCATTTTAAAAACAGGTATTAAAACTCGCGGTCGAGCTTCCCTTGTCGTTAGTGGTGGTCGTACACCGCTGGCGCTTTTTAAACAACTAAGCGAAACCGAACTTGAGTGGGATAAGGTTGATATCACCCTTGCCGACGAGCGCTGGGTTGAAGAGGGCCACGAGGCCAGCAACACCAGCCTAGTCAAAAATAATCTAATTCAAAATAAAGCCGCAGCAGCTCGTTTTATCGAATTGAAAAGCGATGCTGATGATGCAAACGAAGGCGTAAATGCCGCAGAGTCAAATCTGGCTAGCATGTCACAACCTTTTGATGCATTGATTCTTGGCATGGGGGAAGATGGTCACACTGCATCGCTTTTCCCTTGCTCTGAACAAGTACTTGACGGCTTAGATATGAGCAGCGGCAGAACCTGCATCGCTGTTCAACCTACAACAGCACCTCATCAACGTATTTCATTAACGCTACCAGCGTTACTCAATAGCCGTAATATCTTTTTGCATTTAACAGGCGAGAAGAAAAAACAAGTCTTACTTGATGCTATTGAAAATGCCACCGAAGCGCAAAAGCCCATCACCGCCGTAGTTAACCGCGCGCCGGTTACTTTGATGTGGGCGCCATAGGAGACAAACATGAATCCAAAAATTGCTGAAGTTACGCAACGAATTATCGAGCGTAGTAAAGAAACGCGTAAGGCGTATCTAGAAAAAATTGAGAGTGCACGACGTCAAGGACCACACCGTGGTGTGTTGTCATGCGGTAACCTTGCTCACGGCTTTGCAGCATGTGGAACAAGCGAAAAATCAGATCTTCGTTCAATGACCAAAGCCAACGTGGCAATTGTGTCTGCGTATAACGATATGCTTTCAGCGCACCAGCCTTACGAGACGTATCCTGCGCTCATTAAGGATGCAGTGAAAGAGGTAGGCAGCGTAGCCCAGTTCGCAGGTGGCGTACCTGCTATGTGTGATGGTGTTACACAAGGCCAGTCTGGCATGGATTTAAGCCTAATGAGCCGTGATAACATTGCTCAGGGGGCTGCCATTGCGCTTTCTCACAACATGTTCGATAGCGCACTGATGCTAGGTATCTGCGACAAAATCGTTCCTGGGCTATTAATGGGCGCACTAACGTTCGGTCATTTGCCAACCGTTTTTGTGCCAGCAGGTCCAATGCCATCGGGTCTTCCAAACAAAGAAAAAGCCCGTGTTCGTCAAGAATTTGCCGAAGGTAAAGTAGGGCGTGACGCGTTGCTTGAAGCTGAATCTCAATCTTACCACTCTGCGGGTACCTGTACGTTCTATGGAACGGCAAACTCGAATCAGCTAGTGGTTGAAATGATGGGCTTGCACCTTCCGGGTTCGTCGTTTGTTAATCCGGGAACACCTTTGCGCGACGCGCTAACAAAAGCGGCTGCGGTTCAAGCAACACGCTTAACTGACCTTGGCGACAACTATACGCCAATTGGTCACATTGTAGATGCAAAAGCCATTGTGAACGGCCTTGTAGGTCTTCTTGCTACGGGTGGTTCTACTAACCACACCATGCACCTTATTGCGGTAGCACGCGCTGCAGGTTACATCGTAAATTGGGACGACTTCTCAGACATCTCTAATGCTGTGCCTCTTCTTACTCGCATTTACCCGAATGGCTCAGCTGACATTAACCACTTTGTTGCAGCAGGTGGTATGTCATTGCTAATTAGACAGTTGCTTGATGCGGGTCTACTACATAACGACGTTAAGACTATTTGTGGTGAAGGCTTAGACTTCTACACTAAAGAGCCTGTGCTTAAAGACGGCGAATTAGAATGGCGAGACGGCCCAACTGAATCCCTTGATAAAGAAGTGCTAGCAACTGTTGACGCACCGTTTAAGCCAGATGGTGGTTTGAGTGTGCTTGACGGCAATCTTGGTCGTGGTGTTATTAAAACCTCAGCACTTCGCACGCCTCACTGTAATATCAAAGCACCAGCGGTTGTGTTTGAAGACCAGTTTGAACTCGATGACGCGTTTAAGTCTGGCAAGTTAGACAAAGACTGCATTGTAGTTGTTCGCTTCCAAGGTCCTTCAGCGATTGGTATGCCAGAACTTCACCGCTTAACGCCACCTCTTGGGGTGCTTCAAGATCGCGGCTTTAAAGTGGCGCTAGTTACTGACGGTCGTATGTCTGGTGCATCAGGTAAAGTTCCTGCAGCTATCCACGTGACTCCAGAAGCTTATAAAGGCGGTCTACTTGCTAAAGTGCAAGAGGGCGACATTATTGAGCTAAACACACAAACTGGTGCACTAACACTGCATGTGGACGATGAAACACTAGCTGCACGTGAAGCAGCGCCAGCGAACTTAGCTAAGCATCACGTTGGAATGGGACGTGAAATGTTTGCGGGTATGCGCGCTATTCTGACGGGTGCAGAAGAGGGTGCATGTTCACTGTTTTACACGCAGGAGCAAGCATAATGAGCCAGAAGTTTGTGGCTGATGTTGGCGGTACGAATATTCGTGTTGCAAGGGTAACCGAGTCAGGTGTAGCCGACATCAAAAAATACATGTGTAATGATTTCGCCAGCATAGACCTTGCTATTGCGCAGTACTTTAGCGACATGCCGGAATACAGCTTTTCGCAAGGTTGTATTGCAATTGCATGTCCAGTATTGGGCGATCAAGTCGAGATGACGAATCACAGCTGGGCATTTTCTCAAAATGCACTTCGCTCTCAGCTTAAACTAGACGCGTTGTTCGTTATCAATGACTTCACTGCCGTAGCGCACTCTTTGCCTGTATTGGGCGAAGAGCAAGTGGTACAAATTGGCGAAGGCACTGCGAAAGAAAATGGCAATATCGCTGTTTTTGGACCTGGTACAGGATTGGGTGTTGAGCATATTACAATGACCTCAACGGGCTGGCAGACGCTGGACGGTGAAGGTGGTCATGTAGACTTTGCACCGGTAGATGAAACCGATGTTGTCGTATGGCGTCACCTTCAATCTACCTTAGGACGTGCTTCTGCTGAAGAAGTAATGTCTGGACGCGGCCTGCATAATATTTACACCGCGCTAGCAAACCACGCATCAGCACCAGTTGTATTTACCGAGCCGGCTCAAATTACTGACGCTGCGCTGAACGGTACCTGTAAAATTGCTGAAGCGACGCTTACCCAATTCTGCCGAATTATGGGAAGCTTTGCGGGTAATTTAGCACTTAACATGGCAACCACGGGCGGCATTTTCATTGGTGGTGGCATTGCTAACCGTTTCCCTGAATTTATTCAAAATAGCGATTTTAGAGCGCGTTTTGAAGCGAAAGGGCAAATGAAGCACTACGTGAAAGACATTCCCACCTATTTAATTGCAGAACCTGATCATGGTTTATTGGGTGCGGCTGCATATCTGAATCAAAATACAGCGAGCTAAATTATGACAACGAAATGGAAATACTCTCCAGAGGAAATTTTTGCGGCCGGTCCAGTTGTACCTGTTTTGGTAATCAATGACGTAGAAAAAGCGGTTCCTCTGGCAAAAGCGCTGATGGAAGGTGGTATTAAAGTACTAGAAGTAACGCTACGTACCCCTGCTGCTATTGACGTGATTAAGCGAATTGCACAAGAAGTGCCTGACTCGCTAATTGGTGCTGGAACCGTGACTAACGCCCAGCAGCTTAAAGCGGTAGTTGAAGCTGGCGCTAAGTTCGCAATTAGCCCAGGTATGACGGCTGATTTGCTAAAAGCGGGTATGGATTCAGAAATTCCACTTATCCCTGGTATCTCTTCAACTTCTGATTTGATGAAGGGTAAAGATGCGGGTTATACCCACATGAAATTCTTCCCAGCAGAGGCTTCAGGTGGCGTTAAAGCCATTAAGTCAATCAGTGGTCCTTTCCCTGATGTGACGTTTTGCCCAACGGGTGGCATTGGTCCAAACAACTACAATGACTATTTAGCGCTTAACAACGTTAAATGTGTAGGTGGTTCGTGGCTTGCCCCTGACGACGCAATTGAATCAGGTGACTGGGCGCGTATTACGCAGCTAGCAAAAGAAGCTGTTGCGGGTGCTAAACAGTAATTTGCTGAACCTTTAAATGAAAAAACCTGCTCATTGGCAGGTTTTTTTATATCTCTTGATCGTGAACTGCGACTGTCTACCTTTCGAAGTGTCAGCGAAATTGCGCTTGCACTTCAAATAATTTACTTCGGAACAATAGTTTGTTTCAGTGTGTGGCTAGCACCGGGGGACAGTGTCTTTCCCTGAGTTAGCGATGTTTCTACGCACAACATATGCTTATAGCCAAAGGGGTCCATGTCTGAAATAGACGCTGCGCCTAACCACGGGTTCCACACTACCAAAGAGTCATTGCCGTCGGATACCACTTCCGTGAACGCGTTGCCTTCGACTTCAATTTCTGCCGTTTTAATCGGCGCAACATGAATGCGATCCGTTTCGCCTGTGATGGTGTAAGGACTCGGTGTCGTCTTAAGTCCCCAGTCGTCAAGTTTGTCTTTATATTGACCTTCAATTCCAGTTATTTGGGTATGTTGAATGTGGTCAACGTGGAAATATGTATGTAGCGCACAGTTAAATTCGAATGGTACAACACCCGTATTTTCTGTAGTTAACGCAACGTCCATCGTCTCACCAACGGTAATTACCATGGTCACGTTACAATCATTCTCAAACCCTTCTGCTCGGGTAAAGCTTGGCGAAAGCGTAATCGTTGTTCCGCTTTCTGTATCTTCTGAATGAATCAGCTTCCACACTTGTGTTCTCAAAAAGCCGTGAGCGGGGAGGGCACCTTTTTCTCGACCGTGATCATCGCTAAACCAAGGCCAGCACACCGGAATACCACCGCGAATAGGTCGCTCTCCGTTCAAGTAAGCATGGGGACTCACCCAAAGACGCTCTCTGCCATCGCTTTTAGGCACATATGACAAGATATGACCGCCAAATAGGCTAATACGCGCAGAGGCAAACGCATTATCTACGTCTAAAAAGGTAAGTCCATTAGACTCACTAACGGTAACTGAACTCACAGGTGGCATAAGCCCTCCTTGGACTAATAAGAAAACAACAAAGGGTAAGCGACGGGAAAGCGTATGTCGCTGGAATATCGTTATTATGCGTGTTTACGACCACGAAAAACAAAAAAGGTGCAAACGCCGTGTTTACACCTTTAGATTAACTCAACTTTAGCGTGAATAGTTTAACTATTTTCGCTTAATAAAGTTAATTACTTAGAAATATGAGCCACAAGGTCTAGAACCTTGTTTGAGTAGCCCCATTCGTTGTCGTACCAAGAAACGAGTTTAACGAATGTATCAGTAAGTGCGATACCTGCTGTGGCGTCAAATACCGATGTGCGAGCGTCGCCAAGGAAGTCGTTAGACACAACCGCATCTTCTGTGTAACCCATGATACCTTTAAGCTCGCCTTCTGAAGCTTCTTTCATTGCTGCACAAATTTCATCGTAGCTAGCAGGCTTCGCAAGGTTTACAGTAAGGTCTACTACTGAAACGTTTGGTGTAGGTACACGGAAAGCCATACCTGTTAACTTGCCGTTAAGCTCAGGGATAACTTTACCTACTGCTTTTGCTGCACCGGTTGATGATGGAATGATGTTCTGACCAGCACCACGACCACCACGCCAGTCTTTCATTGAAGGACCGTCTACCGTTTTCTGTGTTGCAGTTGTTGCGTGAACCGTTGTCATCAAACCGTCTACAATACCAAATTTATCGTTAAGCACTTTGGCAAGAGGAGCAAGACAGTTAGTTGTGCAAGACGCGTTTGAAACAATAGTTTCGCCAGCGTAGCTTTCTTGGTTTACACCCATAACGAACATAGGCGTGTCATCTTTAGAAGGTGCAGACATAACAACTTTCTTCGCGCCAGCTTCGATGTGCTTCGCGGCAGTTTCTTTAGTCAGGAACAGACCTGTTGATTCAACAACCACGTCAACGTCTACTTCATCCCACTTAAGTGCAGCTGGATCTCTTTCAGATGTAATGCGGATAGTTTTGCCGTTTACAACTAGGCTATTGTTATCTACTGTAACTTCACCGTCGAATAAACCGTGAGTCGAGTCGTATTTCAATAGATAAGCAATGTAGTCCGTGTCTAGTAAGTCGTTTATTGCAACAACTTCGATGTCGTTGCGCTCTGCTGCTGCGCGCATTACTAGGCGTCCAATACGGCCAAAACCATTGATACCGATGCGAATTGTCATAACGTACCCCGATTATTTAAATAAAATGAAAATAAATTACGTAAAGTATGGATCAAAATGCCATAATTAGCAAAATAAAAAGCCAAAGTGTTGCAAAATTACGAATAAGTGCTATTGCAATCGTATTCAGATATCGCCAAGCCCTTGTTTCTAGAATAATGTTAAAAATTTGTTTGTAGACGCACTATGCTTAATTTGCTTTGCGTCTTTTACCGAATAACAGGAATGACACACCATGACACAACAACTTCTGCAACAACTGGTTGAAATGCGGGGAATTGAAACCCAATACGTCGACGCATGGGGAAAGCCAGCAACCATCGCAGAATCAAGTAAAGCAAAACTGCTTAACACACTTGGCTATGACACCAGCAGTGATGAAAAAATTCAGTCACAAATTACACAAGATATAAAGTCGGTATGGTTGTCGCCGTTAAATCCTGTTCAAGTGGTTCGCAATACCCAAGAAATTAATCTAGCTGTTCGTTTGCCTATCGAGTTAGTGAACGATGATCACACGCTCACGGTCACCTGTGAAAATGGTGACGTGCTCACTCATCAATTTACGCCAGTTGACCAAGAAATGACGACGATGGCGCATATCGACGATGTAGAGTTTCATGAATACGTAGTAACACTGCCTTTAGATTTGCCCCTTGGTTATCACGATGTAGCCTTAAGCGCTGATGACGATGAGTTTGCGCGTTCTCGCTTAATTGTGGCTCCAGAAGCGTGCTACACGCCAAACGAAATTAAAGAAGGCAAAAAAATATGGGGCTTGAGCGTTCAACTTTACTGTGTACGCAGTGAAAAGAACTGGGGGATTGGTGATTTTTCTGATTTAGCACTGCTTATTGAAAAAGCCGCTGGTGTGGGCGCAGACTTTATCGGACTTAATCCTATTCATGCGCTCTACCCTGCAAACCCCAACGCGTGCTCGCCTTATGGGCCAAGCTCACGTCGCTGGCTTAATTATTTGTATATCGATGTGACTGCCATTGACGGGTATGACGATGCATCAGTACAAGCGGTAGTGAGCAGTGATGAGTTTAAAGCCACGCTTGAACATGCACGTAACGTAGAACATGTAGACTACGAGGCAGTCGCCCATGTGAAACTGGCTGCGCTTAAAGCAGTATTTGATGTTTACGATGCCAAATACCTTCGTAAAAGCACAAAGCAAAATAAGGCGTTTAAAGCCTTCGTAGAAGCGGGCGGTGAAAGCTTAGATATGTTAGCGGTGTACGACGCCCTGCAATCGCACCTAAAAGCTGAAGGTAAAGACAGCTGGGGATGGCCGGTATTCCCACAAGAATACAAAGACTATTACAACCCAGCCGTGGCTAAGTTTAAGAGTGCAAACGAACAAGACGTCAAATTTTACTTGTTCCTACAGTGGATTGCCGCCCAACAGCTTGAGCTTGCAAGCAACAAAGCTACTGATGCAGGCATGACCATTGGTCTTTATCGCGACTTGGCGGTAGGCGTTAGTGAAGGCAGTGCGGAAATTTGGGGTAACAAAGACCTATACTGCACAGGCGCAAGTGTAGGTGCTCCACCAGATATCTTGGGCCCACTAGGCCAGAACTGGGGGTTGCCGCCTATGGACCCTCGTAAGCTGTATGAACAGGGTTACCAGCCCATTATTGACCTGTTTGCGTCTAACATGGCGTCGTCAGGCTCATTGCGTATCGATCACGTCATGGCGTTGCTGCGTTTATGGTGGGTTGTGAAAGGCGATAACGCAAAAGATGGCGGCTATGTTTATTATCCTGTAGACGATTTACTCGGTATTCTAGCGTTAGAAAGTCACCGCAATCAGAGCCTGGTTATCGGTGAAGACTTGGGTACTGTACCAGAAGAAATTCGCAGCAAGCTTGCTGATAATGGCGTGTACTCATACCGCGTATTTTTCTTCGAACAAGCGGAAGACGGCGGTTTCTTCTCACCTAGCCATTACCCTGTTCAGTCTATGTCAACGTTGACTACTCACGATATGCCAACGCTGATTGGTTACTGGCACTGTTTAGATTTAGAGCTAGGCAAAGAAATAGGGCTTTATCCAACAGAAGAAATCCTTCAAACGCTTTATGCGGATCGTCATGAAAATAAACAGGCAATACTTGATACGTTGCACGGCCACGGTTCAATTGGCGACAATGTAGGCCGCGATGTTAATCATACGGGTATGAATCGCGAACTGAACAACGGTATGCAGGTGCACATGGCAGGTGGCTCGAGCGCATTGTTGAGCCTGCAATTGGAAGACTGGTTAGAAATGGATAAGCCGGTCAATATTCCTGGTACTTTTGACGAGTATCCAAACTGGCGAAGAAAACTCACAGAGAATATCGAGTCGATGTTCGATAGACATGATATAAATGAGTTGGCGTCTAAACTTACTCATGCCAGAAAGCAAGCAAGCCAGGGTTAATTGCCATTATCAAAGAAATGATAATAGGCGGTTGCCTGGGTAACTTAAACGAGTAAGATAAAGTACCAAGACGGTACTTGATAGAGCTTAAATGTATACAACGCATTTAAGCTCACAATTCAACCCGCTGCCATGCGGGTTTTTACTAGGAGTAGCGAATGCAATTAGCGCAGCAGTTTGAACAGGTATTATGTTCTCAGCCGTTTTCCCATTTAGGTGTAGTTAAAAATCAGCAGAAGTCGGTACTTCGCGTTTGGCGTCCTAATGTCAGCGAGATAACGATTGAATGGGAGAATGCAGCGCTAGCAAATGTAACCGTTACTTCCAAAAATGGACTTTTTGAAACACCGCTGCCTAAAGAATATCAGGGTGAGGTTTATCGCGTTATCGCCGAAGGCTTGAATGACGATAAGGGCTATATCGATCCTTATCAATTCTCCGAGCAGGCGTATCATGCGGTACACTACATCGATAGCAAGCCTTCAAACTTGTATGAGCAAGCGGGCGCGCAACTTTTGACACTCACTTCATCACAAGGCGATGCGATAAAAGGTGTCAGGTTCTGCGTTTTCGCGCCCAATGCGAGTACGGTGTCGCTCATTGGCGATTTCAATCAGTGGGATGGGCGCACGCATCCTATGGAAAAGACCTCCATGGGATACTGGGTACTGTTTGTGCCAGAACTCGCAGAGGGAGAGCGCTACAAGTATCATATTAAAGATGCACACGGCCACGACCTACCGCACAAGGCTGACCCACTTGGCTTCAGTGCAGAGCAGTATCCTTCTCATGCTTCGAAAATTTACAACCACAATAACTATGAGTGGAATGATAGTGCATGGATGGAAAAGCGAAAGGGGAATAAATACAACAGCCCTATGAGCATTTATGAGGTGCACCTTGGCTCTTGGAAGCGCCCGGGTATTGAAACTGATGCGCGCTATCTTACTTATAAAGCGCTGGCCGATGACTTAATAAGCTACGTCAGCGATATGGGTTACACTCACGTTGAATTGCTGCCTATTTCCGAGTTTCCTTTCGACGGTTCGTGGGGCTATCAGCCCGTGGGAATGTTCGCACCAACGAGTAGATTTGGGAACCCAGATGAATTTAAATACTTTGTTGATAAGGCTCACCAAGCAGGTATAGGCGTAATTATCGACTGGGTACCTGCACATTTCCCGGAAGACGGCCATGGCTTGGCGCGATTTGATGGTTCTTGTGTTTATGAATATGAAGATCCGAGGAAAGGTTGGCATCCGGATTGGAATTCTTGCATTTACGATTTCGGCAAAGACACAGTTCGTCAGTTTTTAGTTGCAAACGCACTGTTTTGGCTAGACAAATTTCACGTTGATGGACTCAGGGTTGATGCAGTGGCATCCATGCTTTATCTCGACTATTCACGCAATGACGGAGAGTGGATCCCGAATGTGGATGGTGGCAACGAAAACTACGAAGCCATCAGCTTACTGAAATGGATGAATGAAGAAGTGTACAAGCACTTCCCAGACGCCATGACAATTGCCGAAGAATCAACGTCGTTTCCCAAGGTTTCTCGCCCAGTATTTGATGGTGGTTTGGGCTTTGGCTTTAAGTGGAACATGGGGTGGATGCACGACTCATTACACTACATCGCTAAAGACCCCGCCTATCGCAACTATCACCATGGCGATATTACCTTTAGCATGGTTTACGCGTTTGACGAAAACTTTGTGCTGCCTATCTCGCACGATGAAGTGGTACACGGCAAAGGCAGTATGCTGCACAAAATGCCTGGCGATGAATGGCAGCAAGCCGCTAACCTGCGTTGTTACGCGGGCTTTATGTACGGTCACCCCGGCAAGAAGCTTAACTTTATGGGGAACGAGCTTGCGCAGGCACGAGAATGGAACCATGACAGTAGTTTAGACTGGCAATTGCTCGATTACGAAAAACACAAAGGCATTCAAGCGCTTTATAAGGCGCTCAACCACCTCTATACGTCTACGCCAGCGCTTTACGAGCAAGACCACGAACCAGAGGGCTTTGCTTGGCTCGACCACAATAATGCAGACCAAAGCGTGGTTTCATTTGTTCGCATGTCAAAAGATGCGAAGCAAAAAGTATATGTGGTATCTAATTTTACGCCTGTGCCACGTCAGAACTTCAGAATAGGCGTAGATGATGCATGCACGCTAACGCTAGCACTAAACACTGATGATGGTGCATATTGGGGTAGTGGCTACGACATTGCTTCTACTGTAAATACGCAACCCATACCTTGGAATGAGCGTACTCACTCTGCAGAAATCACGTTACCGCCGCTAGCCACGGTATTTTATGTTGCCAATGTGGATTAATCCGACTAGAGCGACACGCCCTAGTGAAGAGATAAATTGAGAACGAAGTGAACGAAATTCGAGACACCGCACTAATTGTAGAAAGTGGAATGGGGAAGGCATATCCACTTGGCGCAACAGTTACACAAGATGGTTGTAATTTTGCCGTATACGCGCCCGATGCGAAGGCGGTCGTGTTGTGTTTTTTCAATAGTGACACAGAAGAGGCGGTGAGTGAGCATCCTTTGCCTGAGAAAACTGGTGATGTTTGGCACGGTCGTTACAGCGGCGTTAGCGCAGGACAATACTATGGTTATCGCGTAGAACGCGGTGAGGGAGGGTTACATGCGGTACCCACCGACAAACTGCTAATCGATCCTTACGCCAAGAAAATTAGTCGCGCAATAAAATGGGACGCTAGGCAATACAAACACGACTCTCAGTTTATGATCCCCAAGTGCATAGTAATTGATCAAAATGACTATGCGCCGAGTCATGTTAGCGCGCCTGTTATACCGAAACACAAGCGAGTAGTTTACGAAGCACATATTAAAGGGCTCACAAAACTCCATCCCGATGTACCTAAAGAACACCGTGGCAAATTTATCGGTGCTGCCCATCCGAGTGTCATCAAGCATCTCAAAGCATTAGGCATAACCACGGTGCAATTTATGCCGTTGTGTTCATTCATGCCTGAACCATTTATTACAGAGAAAGGCTTAACCAATTATTGGGGATATAACCCGGTTAACTTCTTTGCACCTGAACCACGCTACGGTGTGTCAGATGCGCTTGCTGAACTGAAGTCTATGGTAGATGCTTATCATACTGCCGGACTTGAGGTTATTGTTGATGTGGTATTTAACCATACAGCAGAGGCAGGCAATGGCGGTCCTATTCTTTCTTATAAGGGGTTTTGCCCTTACCAAGCGTACTTATTAGAGCAAACGAAAAACGGAGAATTGGTTTATTCCAACCACTCTGGCTGTGGTAACACGGTAAATACCGCGCAGCCATTTATGATGGGACTTATTTTAGATGCCATGCGCCACTGGGTATCCGTAATTGGCGTTGACGGCTTTCGTTTCGATTTAGCAGTATGCTTGGGAAGAGAGCCACAAGAATATAGTAAAAAATCTGGGCTGCTGAGAGCCATTAGTAGCGACCCTGTTCTAAAAGAGAGGGTATTGCTTGCCGAACCCTGGGATATTGGGCCTGGCGGCTACCAAGTGGGTAACTTTCCTTCTCCATGGTTAGAGGTGAATGATAAATACCGCGATACGGTGCGCGCCTTCTGGCGTGGAGACGATGGCGTTACCGCGGACTTTGCTACCCGTCTAATGGGCTCACGAGATATATTTCACAAAGGCCATCGACATATCAGTACGTCGGTAAATAACGTGACATATCACGATGGGTTCACGCTGCATGATATGGTGACCTACGCCGAACGTCACAATCTCGATAACTTAGAAGAAAATCGAGATGGCCATGGACACAACCTGTCTGCCAATTATGGTATTGAAGGGGAAACGAATGACGAGCAGATACTCGCTATGCGTGAGCGTCAAAAGCGCAATCTCTTTGCAACTCTGATCTTCTCGCAAGGTACACCGCATATTCTTGGTGGCGATGAATTAAGCCGCACCCAAAATGGCAATAATAATGCCTATTGTCAGGATAATCCTATTAGCTGGATGAATTGGGAATTAAACAAGCGCAAGCAAGATTTTCTTAGCTTCTGCCAATATGTGATCCGTTTGCGTCAGTCCTCTTCACTGTTAAGCGAACTAAAGCTGCACGATGATACGTTTACGCTCTCACGAAATGTAAAAGAAATAAATTGGTATAAGCCCGATGGTTCTGACAAAGCGTCTGAAGATTGGAATGCGCATCATAACAAAGCGTTTGGTGTGGAAATAAAAGGTTGTGTAACGGGCGACCAGAAGCCAGAGCACTGGTTTTTGTGTGTTAATGCAAGTGAAAGCGACGTGCGTTTTCACCTACCTTCTGTCATACCCAGGGGAGGGTGGACCATGCACTTGGATACGCGCTACAGCTCTCTTGAAGAACAGCCTTCAATTTGCATTCAGAAGGTGTTTTTACAGGCCAGCAAATCGCTAACGTTGTTCAGTTTTTCTCAGTTCTCTGGATAGAATAATGGCTTACAATACGACCTTATACTTGGTTAAGGATGCCTTTAAAGAATTTAAGAGTACCGCTAAACGGCTCTAAACTCAGTGCACGTTAGCTGAATAAGAAACAGAGTCTTTACCTTTGTGTGAATTTCATACAGCATGGGCGAGAGCGCGTAACACAGGTGCTGAATGCGTGCCAAAATCTCGGCTAAACTAGCTTACAAAACCCGTTAATGTTTACCGCTGGTGACAATTACACCACTGCGCACTAAATTGTTAGCTTAGACTGTTCTTTATTCTTTCAGGTGGTATCATGCGCAGCCATCTGAAATGTGAGGGTGTTCCTATGCAAAAGAAAGGTGGTAATTCGCACGAAGACAAGTCGTGTGATATTGGTTTTATCGGTTTAGGGGTGATGGGTAGTAACCTAACCATGAACCTAGTGGACCATGGCTATCGTGTAGCGTGTTTCGATTTAGACCAAAACAAAGTTGAGTCTATTCTTGCCAAAGACGCAAGCGAAAGAGCTGAAAATACTGAGCCTCGTGTTGAAGGCTGCAGTTCTTACACCGAGCTTTTAAGCAAGTTAAAAGCCCCGCATCTTATTATTATCTCTGTGCCTGCTGGCGATCCTGTTGACCACGTTTGCAATCATCTTATTGACGCCGGAATTCACGCTGACGATATCGTGGTTGATACTGGCAACAGTTTGTGGACAGACTCTGTAGCACGTGAAGAGCAGTACAAAGGTAAATTTATCTTCTTCTCTACCGCCGTGTCAGGTGGTGAAGTAGGCGCTCGTTTCGGGCCATCTCTTATGCCTTCAGGCAACCCTTATGCATGGACACGCATTGAGCCTGTTCTTAAAGCTATTGCTGCAAAGGTTGACCCAGAAACAGGTAAACCATTAGAAAGCCATACGCCAGGTCAACCAGTGTTAGAAGGCGAACCATGTGCGACCTACATCGGTCCGGTTGGAGCCGGGCACTATGTAAAAATGGTGCACAACGGTATCGAATACGCCGACATGCAGCTTATCTGCGAAACTTACCATGTTATGCGCGAAGCGCTACATATGGCGCCAGCTGAAATAGCAGAGGTGTTTCGTCGCTGGAACGAAGGCAAGCTGAATAGCTACCTGATGGAAATTAGTGCTGAAGTTCTTGAGCAAATGGATCCAGAAACACAGCAGCCGTTGGTTGATGTGATTTTAGATAGAGCAGGTCAAAAAGGTACAGGCCTTTGGACTGCAGTAAGCGCATTACAGGTAGGTAGTCCGGCACAGACCATCACTTCTGCGGTATTCGCGCGCAGTATTTCTAGTTTGAAAGACGAGCGTGTAGCTGCGAGCAAGGTTCTTGCTGGCCCTGATGCGCCATCGTTCAGCGATAATGAGAAAATGTCGATCATCAACAAGCTAGAGCAAGCGCTTTATTGCTCTAAAATCTGTGCGTACGCACAGGGCTTCCAGTTAATGGCTATGGCAGGCAAAGAACACGGCTGGACACTGGAGTTTGGTGAAATAGCGAAAATATGGCGTGCAGGCTGTATTATTCGCGCCGTATTTCTTCAGTCTATTTCTCAGGCCTACGAGAATAACGAAGACTTAGCCAACTTGCTATTGGACCCGTTCTTTGCGGAACAAATTACGCAGTATCAAGCTGACTGGCGTGAGTCAATTGCACAGGCGACACTGGCTGGCGTGCCTTGCCCTGCAATGATGTCGGCTCTTAGCTATTATGATTCGTATCGCACAGCCGTGCTACCTGCTAATTTGCTGCAAGGCCAGCGCGATTATTTTGGCGCACATACTTATCAGCGTGTAGATAAGCCAGCAGGTAAAAAGTATCACATCGAGTGGAGTGATCCTGCACGTCCGCAAACCGCTATCAAAAAATAGTATGAACTAAATAGTGTTACACGCGCTCATAATTGAGCGTAAACTATCGAAAGGTGTATTTGTTTTCAAATACACCTTTTTTGTTTTAAGAGGTAAGTTATGTCGACAGATGAAAAAGCAAACGCATCAATAGCTAAAAAAGACTGGAAAACTGAGCTCACTGACGAGGAATATTATGTATGCCGCGAAGCGGGTACTGAGCGACCTTTCACTGGAGTATTGCTAGACGAGCAGCGAGATGGATTGTACGTGTGTAAGTGCTGCGAAGCGCCACTTTTCCCCTCAGATACTAAATTTGATGCTGGTTGTGGATGGCCTTCTTTCTATAAGCAGCTTGATGACGGTAATGTAGATTACAGAGAAGACTTGAGTCACGGTATGCGTAGGGTTGAGATTTTTTGTAAGCAGTGTGGCTCGCACTTAGGCCATGTATTTCCAGATGGTCCTGCGCCAACGGGTCAACGCTACTGCGTAAATTCGCTATCTATGACCTTTAAAGGCGAAGATGATACACAAATTAAAGGTTAAAAAGCCCTAGGTGAGCGCTTGATTAAGGTAAACATCTGATTAAATTTTGACCTCATGTGGAAAGTAGAGAGATCCAATCATAAAAAACCGCCCATAAACGGCGGTTTTTTTAATTATTTACCAATGAAATTGTGTAATTGAGTTTCAAAAAATTAGAGCTTATCCAGTTTCAATGAATCTGCGTTGAAGGTCGCGCTATTCAAATTACTGACTATTTCATCAACAATGTTATCTAGAATACCTACTGGAAGGGCATAGCGTTGTCCAAGTTGAACACGCTGAGTGTCGTTAAGTCTCTCATCGAAGGCTTCAGCCACACCATACCAAACATAGGCAAGGCGATAGTTGTCCATATCCATTCCCATTGAAGCAAGCGAGTAGAAAATACTGATATCAATGTCGTCGCTATCTGTATATAAACTTAGCGCGCGATATAAGGTTTCAATAGTACGCTTTTGGTCTGTTTTAATTTGAACAGAGGCCAGTGCGACCAGTAGCTTTGGATCGCTTACACGGTTGCTGGCAGCGTAGCGCTCAAAGCGATGAAAAGCCTCTTTGTCGTTATATCGTGTCCAGTGATAGTAAGAAAGGTAAGGATCAAGGGAGTCTTTCGTCTCGCGGCTTAGGCGTTTAATTTCACGCTGAGCAGTAATAACGCCTTTTAGCCGTGTCGCTTCCTTGCCTTTGCGTTTAACGTGTTCGATATGCTGCACTTCTTCGACGCAGGTGAGATACTCTTCGAAGTTTAGAAGAAGAGGGTACTTGTAAGCGTCGTCTTTTGAATCTTGATTGTAGTAACGCAAGCGAATAATCTCAGCTCGCTCGCCGCGACAACGGGCATCCAAACTCAAATCTAAGCAAATCTCGCTGTGAGATTCACAAATTTCACTGATAGTAGGTTCAAAAAGATCGCCACAACCCGTCAGTGTTGTCGCTGCTGCCAGCCACACCGTCGTTACATAACCTTTTGTTGGAAACTTACTAAATAAACTCTCTGTTATACGAGTTTTCATAGAGGTTTTGAAACTTATCAACAATTTGGTCTTCCTTGCTTGTTTATTTAAGATACTGCTCGTCACCGTCAGGCGAAAACTCACCTAGTGTACCCTAAAAATAATAAAAAGCTGACGCGTAATTAGGATTAGTTATGTGTGTTTGTGCCACAAAAAATTGGCCGCGCATACAACAATGACAACACCGTTAAATTAATATCGATGAAGGCAGAAGCATGAATCAACAGTTTGAGCAGGAATTACAAAGCAGCTGGCAAGAGCGTCAGGAATACGCAGAAATGATGTTGCCCCTTATTGGTAAATTGTATCGCAATAAGGCAGTTGAAATTTCGGTTTATGGACGCTCGCTACTGAACGCCAGTGCTATTGATGTTATTAAAGCGCACCGCAAAGTGCGTCTGCACGAAGGTATTAAGCTACGCCTACGCGAAAGCTATCCAATCTTAGAAGCCTTGAGCAACATGAAGCTTGCTCCTGCACAAATTGATATTGGTAAATTGGCTTTTGATTTTCACTACGGTTCTGCGGTCGACAACAACGACCTTACGGCCTACCTTAACGAAAAACTAAACGACGTTGCCGATAAAGAGGACGATCAGAAACCTCAGGACGTTGTACTATATGGTTTTGGCCGTATAGGTCGTTTACTTGCTCGCTTGCTTATTGAACGCCAGGGTAAAAACAATAAGCTTCGCTTACGTGCCATTGTGGTTCGTGGCGGGCGCGATGGCGACCTAGAAAAACGCGCAAGCTTACTGCGCCGCGATTCAGTGCATGGGCCATTCAACGGCAGCATCACAGTTGACCACGAGCGTAACGCGCTAAAAGCAAACGGTTCATACATTCAAGTCATTTATGCCAACAGCCCAGATGAAGTGGATTACACTCAATATGGTATCGATAACGCTATCATCGTAGACAACACGGGTATTTGGCGTGACCGCGATGGCCTTGGCCTACACCTTAAAGCTAAGGGTGCAGCGAAAGCTATTCTTACTGCCCCGGGTAAAGGTGACATCAAGAACATCGTACACGGTGTAAATGACGAAGAAGTAACACCAGAAGATACAATTGTATCTGCTGCTAGCTGTACGACCAACGCAATAACGCCGGTACTTAAAGCGCTAGACGAAGAATATGGCATTGAAAACGGTCACGTTGAAACCGTTCACTCTTACACTAACGACCAAAACCTTATCGATAACTACCACAAAGGTGATCGTCGTGGACGTAGTGCGCCACTTAATATGGTTATTACCGAAACGGGCGCTGCGAAAGCCGTTGCCAAAGCGTACCCGAAACTGGCAGGTAAACTTACCGGTAATGCTATCCGCGTACCTACACCTAACGTGTCGCTAGCGATTTTGAACCTAAATCTTAAAACGCCGGTGGAGCGCATTGCAGTTAACGAGTTCTTGCGCGATACCGCGTTGTTCTCAAAGCTTCAACACCAAATTGACTACACGGCAAGTAAAGAGATTGTATCAACAGACTTAGTCGGCTCTCGCGCTGCGTCTGTGGTTGACTCTCAGGCGACCATCGCCGCAGATAACCGCCTGACACTATACGTGTGGTATGACAACGAGTTTGGTTACAGCTGTCAGGTACTACGTGTAGTTCGTGATATGGCAGGGCTTAGTTTCCCTACGTTGCCGCTTTAAGCAACACGCAGTTTAATTAACTGTATAAAAAACCGACCTAAGTGGTCGGTTTTTTGATGGTGTAAACATTTTGTATACTTTCGATAGTACAAAACCCGCTGTGTGCGTGGAATTTGTGTTTACGTCTATGCTAAATTAGCGCTCAAATAATGAGGAAAACGACAGTCTATGCATATTTCCAGTCAATTCGACAGCGGTAACATTGAAGTTGTTAGCGCACAATCACCAGACGATATCCGTCTAACCATTCCCAACGACAACCAATCTGAATTTGCTCAGTGGTTCCATTTTCGTTTAGTGGGCGAAACTTTTGTAACTCACACAATGACGATTGGTAATCTGGCTAAGTCAGCGTATCCAGAAGGTTGGAAGGGATATAACGTTCTAGCGTCTTACGACCGTCAAACTTGGTTTAGAATTCCTAGCGAATTTGACGGTGACAATCTTACGTTTTCACTAACGCTAGAACAGCCAAGCGTATACTTCGCGTATTTCATTCCCTACAGCTATGAACGTCATCTCGATCTTGTACACGACGCGCAGATGTCACTACAGTGCGAGCACAAATTCCTAGGCCTTACCCTTGATGGCCGTGATATGTCTATGCTGGTTATCGGTGAAGAAACACCAGAAAAGAAAAAAGTCTGGATCACGGCACGTCAACACCCTGGCGAAACCATGGCCGAGTGGTGTGCCGAAGGTATTATTTACCGTCTGCTCGACGAGCAAGATGGTTTGGCGCGACAGTTGCTTGATAATGCTGTTTTCTACATTGTGCCAAACATGAACCCAGACGGCAGCGCACGTGGTCATCTGCGTACCAATGCTGTAGGAACCAATCTAAACCGTGAGTGGGCAACGCCTTCGCAAGAAAAAAGCCCAGAAGTACTTTACGTACTGAATGCAATGAGCGAAATTGGTGTAGACATGTATCTTGATTTGCACGGTGATGAGGCATTGCCGTACAACTTTGTCGCAGGAAGTGAAGGTAACCCTAGCTACAATGACACCATCAAAATGCTTGAAAATACGTTTAAAGATGCGCTGTTGAACGCTACGCCAGAGTTTCAAGATGAATTTGGTTACGATAAAGATGAGCCAGGCAAGGCTAATTTAACCGTAGCGTCAAATGCGGTGGGCGAGAAATTCAAATGTATGGCATATACGGTGGAAATGCCATTTAAAGACAATGCAGATGTACCGGACGATATCTACGGTTGGTCGGTACAGCGTAGCCGTCAATTAGGTGAAGATTTACTTATTGGTGTGAATGCAGTTGTTAAAAAGCTAAAAGCATCAGAGCAATAAAATAAAAATAAGGAAGCGAAAGTTTCCGCAAAAAGGCCTCGACAAAAAGAGGCCTTTTAATTATTAAAATAAAACAACAATTAAACATAATAAAAAAGGGGAATAACGTTGGAAGGGTTATATGGTTTTCTAACTATGCTCGATGGATTCTTAGGAGGCGCGTTCTGGTTTCCTTATGTACTGTTAGGCGTAGGTCTTTTCTTTACGGTTTATCTTAAATTTCCGCAAATTCGTTTCTTTAAACATGCTTGGCAAGTTGTTACCGGTAAGTTTGATAAAGAAAGCGATCCAGGCGACACCACCCATTTTCGCGCGCTAACTACCGCACTGTCTGGTACCGTAGGTACAGGTAACATCTCAGGTGTTGCATTCGCTATTTTCCTTGGTGGCCCCGCTGCACTATTTTGGATGTGGGTAACCGCCTTTTTAGGTATGACTACAAAATTCGTTGAAGTTACTCTGTCGCACAAATATCGCGTAAAGACAGAAGACGGCACCATGGCCGGTGGCCCTATGTATTACATGGACCGTCGCCTAAACATGAAGTGGTTAGCGGTTGCATTTGCTGTTGCTACGGTAGTCAGCTCATTTGGTACCGGAAACCTTCCTCAAAGTAATGGTATCGCGCAAAGTATCGAAGCAACATTTGGCTTCGAGCCTTGGATGGTAGGTAGTGTACTGGGTATTCTTCTAGCCTTGGTCATTCTTGGTGGTATCCAACGCATTGCCGCGTTTACAGCGCGTGTTGTTCCAGTTATGGCTGTTATCTACCTTATCGGTGCGCTAGCGGTTATTTTCGCTAATCTTGACAACATTGGGCCTTCGTTTGCCGCAGTTATCGGTGATGCGTTTACTGGTTCAGCTGCCGCAGGCGGTTTCTTGGGAGCTTCGTTAGCTTATGCGTTTAACCGTGGGGTTAACCGAGGCTTGTTTTCAAACGAAGCGGGTCAAGGCTCTGCACCTATCGCTCACGCAGCAGCAAAAACGAAAGAGCCTGCGTCAGAAGGTATGGTGTCACTGCTTGAACCCTTTATCGACACTATTCTAATTTGTACCGTAACGGGTTTGGTTATTCTGTCGTCGGGCGTGTGGAAAGAAAAACACGAAAACGTCTTCGATCGTTCAGACATGTACTTTGTTGCAGGTCAATACGACGACTCGAATCAGGATGACGTAAACAAACTATATGGTTACTTGAATGAAATTGAAGGTAACAATGTACAGCCTTATACTGGCTCAATTACCGTTGTTAACGGCACGGCTGTAAGCGATGGTTTTACACTGCTTAACGCTAGGTCTGTAGCAGAAGACGTGAAGTATGCAGTAGGTAGTGAAGACTTGTTTACTGGCACGCTTAAGATTGTCGACGGAAAGCCGGTTAAAGAGAACCTTGAAGTAAGCGGTAAGTCACTGGTTCACTCGGCAGCGCTCACCACCATTGCCTTTACTCGCGGTTTCTTTGGCGATTTCGGTCAATATATCGTGTCAATTGGGCTTATGCTGTTTGCGTTCTCAACCGCCATCGCTTGGTCATATTATGGTGATCGCGCTATGACATATTTGTTCGGTCCTCGCTCCGTAATGCCGTATCGCGTCATCTACGTCGCCGGTTTCGTTTGGGCTGCATTCTCTGACACCACATTAGTTTGGGCACTTTCAGCTGTGGCTATCGTGGTAATGACCTTGCCAAACTTGTTCGGCATCATGTTGCTTTGCAAAGAGATGAAAGAAACGGTTAACGACTACTGGTCTCGACATAAGAAATAAGGTGAGTATTGCCTAAAGCATCGCCCCCTCTTGAGTTTCACTGAAGGGAAATGCAACTTGGCTATCAGGTAAAAATGCGTAGCGGTGAACTTTGTATAAAAGTTAACACCCTGCGCATTTTTGTTTTATGGCGATAAGGTTAATCCACAGAATCGACTTCATTGTTGTGATGAACTTAAGTATGATACCCATCCGCGTATAAATGCGTCTACGCTCAATAGCGAGTTGCGCATTTCCATTTCGCACCCAATAAACAGGAGCAACATATGGCATTAGTTGACTGTCCTTCGTGTAACAAAAAAACGTCTGACAAAGCGAAGACGTGTCCTCACTGTGACTTTAAAATCGGTGATGCGACCTCTGAAGATATAGAGCGCAAACAAAGCTTACAAAGATTTAAAAAGTTAGCCAGTATCCAGAACCAATCCCTTCTTGCTATGCTGATATTCGTTGCGAGTTTTGGCTTCATGTATTGGGGCGGAACACGCCCAGGTGATTTGCAACATAATTTAGCTATTTTGGGCGCAGTGGTTGGCTTTGTTTGGTACTTAGTAAACCGCGCGCGTATTGTTTACATTAAGCGTTTTTCCTAAATGAATATAGAAGCACTTTTAGCCAGCATGACGCCGGAGATTTACGAGCGTCTGCGTCAGGCTGTTGAAACAGGTAAGTGGCCAGATGGCACTCCTTTAAACGAAGAGCAAAAAGCAAGCAGTATGCAGGCTGTTATGCTGTATCAAGCAAAAATAGAAAAGTCCTCTGAGCATATGACAGTAGGTGAAAGCGGCGAAATCGTACATAAAAGTAAAGCCGACTTTAAACGCTCGTTACGCGATGAGCAGGATGATAATAATACAATAGCGCGGTTTAAACAGGATGATATTTAGTCGTATATTTGCGCCTTCACACCAAAGCCCAAAGCCTGAAAAACGGATGCAGGCAATCGAGAGTCTCTCTCCCGACAAGGCACAGGAAAAAACAATTCTTCACGAACTGGCATTTAATGACGAAGATGCAAATGTCAGTTTAGCAGCACTCGAAAAGCTTAATAGCTTTGTGCTGTGGCTTAAAATGTCACAAATTGCCAAGCAGTCTCGCGTTAAAAAAGCGGCGGAGAAAAAGGTAAACGCCGCTTTGTTAGGCGAGGGGGATGTCACACTCTCCCGCCAAGAGATATTCTCTTTTTTAACTGAAACAGCCAACGCCGATTTGGTGGTGCAGTTAGTACCGCAAATGTTGAAGAAAGAGCCTACGCTCTTACAAGATGATGCGCTAGCTAACGCGCTAATCGAAAAAGTAGCGAAGCCATCTTTCACCCAGTTTGTTTTTTTAGAAGGCGCAAGTCCCCAACTGCAAACCCTGCTAATAAACGCCCATTCAGACGTATCAGATTTACAGAAACTAGCTAAGAAAGTGTTAGATGATGCGCTTACAAAGCAGATTAATGCACGTATTGATGCTATCAAAGAGGCTGCAAAGCGCCCAGTGGAGCTTAAAAAGCAGCTCACTCTGGGACTTTCAAAATATCAGGCTTTACTCGACAAATCAGATGTAGAAACCATTGATGAAAAGCGCAACGAACTTGAGAGCGAATTGACTGGGCTGTTTGCTCAAATTGACTTACTCACTTCAGAAGAACGCGCTGATTATGAAGAAAAGCGCGCGCGTATAGGTGAGCAGCTCGAGCGATATTTAAGCCGTATCCGCCCAGCATGGGAAGAGAAGCAACAAGCGTCGCAACGTGCTAATACCAGAGCATTGTGCGAACAGCAGCTTACTTATGCCAAGGAGCAGGTAGCTTGGTTGTACAATAACAGGCTTTGTGAAGCGACGCTTGCTGATGTTGCTACGGTTAATGAAAGCGTGCGCGGTGTTGAAGCAACGCTCGAACAGCTAGCGCGTCTCGATGATGAATCTGCAACTGATAAGCGAATTACACAGATTAAGCGCTCTGTCGACGAACTAAACGAGCAGCTTGATCGCTTCTCTATGCAGCAGCAATACGGCCAAAAGCTACTGATAAAACTTCAGGCGCTTGAAGACATTGCCGCTAAGATCGTTTCGGCAAGCGATAGCGAGTCGGACAAAGATACCCGTGATGTGAGCGTTGAAGAAGCTAGCGCATCGACTGAGGATTTGAGTCAGGTAAATGGTGGCGACGCATTACAAAGCAGTAGTGTAGTGGCTCTTAAAGCGGAGTTTGACGAAGCACGTCAAGCGTATAAAGCGCTTAGTCGCGAAATCGATGCCATTCCTAAGGCGTTGTCTAAACGTTTCAACGCAGCGACAAGCAGTGTAAATGCCCAAGAGCGTGCTCAAAAATCCAAAGAAAACGAGCAAGTAAAACACATTAGAAAGCACATTAGCGTTATCGATAACTTAATTGCTCAGGGTAAATTCCGCGTTGCTATTTCAAAATTTGCAAAGCTTCAGGAAAGTTATGCTGCGCTTCCTGGTTCAGCGAAAAAGTATGTAGAGAAACGTTTTGAAAAAACCGCTGGTGATGTGTCGCGCTTAGAAGGATGGCAGGATTACCTTGCTGCGCCGCGCAAACCCGCTCTTGTAGAGGAAGCAAAAGCGTTAGCCAGCGCTGATGCAGAAAATATTAAGCAAAGAAGTGAAGCCATTAAGTATCTTCGTAAGCAATGGTTATCACTAACACCGTCATCGTCAACGAGTGAAGAAAGTAGTGATGACGCGTTGTTACAGCAGCAATTCGATGATGCACTTGAAAAGGCCTTCGAGCCTTGTAGAGCGCATTATGCGAAGTTAGATGCACAGCGGGCTGCTGCGCGTGAACAGCGTATGTCGATTATCGCTACGGTTAAGGCAATGGACATTAACATGCCGGAAGCCGAGTTAGTGAAAGTTTTCGATAGAGTGTCTAAACAGTGGCACGCTGCAGGTCAGGTTGAACGTGAAATTTATGAACAGCTGAAGCAAGAATGGAAGGCGGTATCATCGCCCATTCAGGCAAAAGTAAATCAATGGCAAAGTGACAACCAAGCCCAAAAGCGTGCGTTAGTCACCCAAGCTTGTCAACTTGCTGCGGAAGAAGATGTCGCTGGCGCTGCCGACAAGGCTCAGCAATTACAAAGCCAATGGAAGCAAGTAGGCCATGCAGGTAAACGTGAAGAGAGTAAGTTGTGGGCAGAATTTAAGGCTGCCAATGACACCGTATTTGAACGTTTAAAAGCCGAGCGGAAAGTACAGAATAATGCATTTAACGCGTTAGTAGATTCGCTACTCAAGCAAGTGGAAGCTGTTGACATCAACAGCGATGATGCAACGTTCAGTCAATCAATAAGCGACGTTCGCGCTCAGTTAACCGACTTGCCTAGAGCGCAACGTACGAAAGTAGATAAAAAGATTGATTCACTTGAAAGTAAGCGCGCGGCGCAAGCGAAAAATGCACAATCTCAAGCCCGATTGGCGCGAGCTCAGGCTCTGATTTCTTTACTACAGCTAAGTGTAGGTGAGGGAAGTGGTGATGAGCAATCTCTAGCGGAAACGTTAGGGAAGCGTTGGTCAAGCATATTGGGTCAGTCAACTGGAAATAAAACAACTCAGCACGATAGACAATGGTTAACGGTAGCATTAGAAGTCGCAACTGGTATGCCAAGCCCAGATGCAGACGCATCTATACGCTCTAGCGTACAGCTACAAATGATGACATCTAAGTTGGAACAAGGCGAAGCGGCAACAGCTCCCGACATTCTTGCTGACTGGTTATCATACGACTCGATAAGCGAAGAAGATAACCATTTGCTGCAACGAGTTGTTTCAGTTATTGATACTCATCCTGAAATTGTTGCTTAAACGGAAAGCCTAAATGGAAAACAGTGTTGAGTTTCAATTTGAAACAGAAATGTCTGCCTATCGCTTTTTGAATACCGTGAAGCATATTGACGCAGAAGGGTTAAGAGTGAAGTTCGGGCGTACGGATCATCACGTGAGTGTAAAATACCGTTACGGCGTAGGAGAATTTGATTCGACGCTATCTACACTAGACGATCTTGCTCGTGAGTTAGGTGGTGAAGAAGTGTCTTAACTAACCAGTTAGGTCAAACCACGTCGACTGTAAATACAAAAAGGGCCAGACAATTGTCTGGCCCTTTTTTGATAAAAACGTGATTAACAGTCTTTATCTTCAGCGTCTACGCCTTCTTTCACATCTTCACAAGCGTCTTCAACGGCATTACCTGCATCGGTAACAATTTCGTCTAGCTCTTCGCCTGCGTCTTCCGCTTCACCGTCACCGCAAGCTGCTAGTGATAGTGCAAATGCTGATGCTACTAGTACCTTTGATAAGTTTTTAAATGAAAACATATCCTTACTCCTTTTTCCTATTAAAATACTTCTAACTCTTAGGCTCTTGGTGCTCTACCACGTAACGCATTTGCGATAAGTGAGATTACGAGCAACGCGATAAACACAAAGAAAAGAAACTGTGCGATACCTGTTGCTGCACCTGCGATGCCTCCAAAACCAAAAACTGCTGCAATAATGGCGATGATAAAAAATGTGATTGCCCAACCTAACATAACTAAATCCTCGTATTGCTTCCGTTACTTTCACTTTAACTAATGCTATCTTTGTGCCTTTTTTTTAAGTTATTGAAATATATTGATATAATTTAATTTTTCTCTGGTTGTCACGCCGTATCTGCAGGCAATTAACGTCACGATTACACGTACGAATGCATTTTTTACATGATTGAGTAAGGCCCTAGTCACCCAACCTTACTCTTTGTGTGTTAAGGGCCTTTGGCTGGAGTTATTCTTTGATCCTTACCAGCTTCCGAAGAACGTGAGAGCAAGGTTGTGGTTTGTTATGGCGTCTGAATTGGCGCCTGGCGACGCAATATGATTATGTAAGTATCCCATCTCGACGCGCCATTTCTTGTTGAGGTGATAGGCCGGTCCCACGTAAAGTCTATTTTGATCAAACCCGCTATTTTGGCCCCAGTCTGTGTCGTTCAAAGCCAAAAATACCTCGTCCCACACGACTATTGACCATTGCTCATTTAAAGGTTTCGACCACCGTATAAATTGTCTAAACCTATAGCCTGTATCATCGCCTTCATCGCTCCTGAATCGCTGCTCCAAACGACTTCTACCTGAAATGGTACCGCCCATAAATTTGCTTAATGAATACGTGGCTTGCTGCCACACCCTGTCTTCTTCAATTGAACCGTTGTCTGAGTCTATCGTTACTCTTGCAACACCCAGCCACAAGGTCGTATCGCTTGATAGTTTGTAGCCGACACCGGGACGAACGATAGAAACGCCAAGGCGAGATGCGTCGTCTTTAAAGCGTAAATGACCGTCAAACCAAAATTGCCATTTACCTTTATCATCGGCATCTCCAGTGAGTGCGAGGGCGTTCCAAGATTGAAAATCTGACTCGGCGTGTGACTTAACGCCGGCTGTCATCGCCATCACAAGTAGTAAGACGCAACGCGTCATAATTCGTTTTGCGCACATAGTTTTTCTCGTTGAAAATAAAAAAAAGCAATGCGAAAGGGAAGGAACGCCTTGCCTGTAAAGGGAGAGTGTTTCGCCCCTCACACTTCCTAAGAATGGAGGGGCAATGGCCTATTTAGTTACCGTTTGGGTTGTAAGGTAACGAAGATTGGTGAGCAACAATACGCAGGTCGCCGTCACTATCTTTGACATAGGCAAACGTGTATTCCACCTTCGTCTCGCCACCTTTTGTATCGGTAAAGAAGTAGTTACCCATCGCCACCGCCATGCGACAGCTGTTATTGATAATACCCACATTATCGAATTTCACGTTTGTGTAAGGCTTTATTGCAAAGCCTTTGTCCTCTTCGTAAGCGTCATTACCGCCAACAAAGTATGAAAGCGCAGCATCGAAGCTTGAACGGAACTGGTCGTTAGCTGCAAGCGTTGGTTTAAACAGTACGCTGCTTAAATCGTAACCATACATAGCTTGGATGAAATCTGCGGCTTCGCCAGAGTAATCACCATCATTGCTAAATACTGCACCAATTCGCACTATGCCGTCGCCCCACATCTTTTGTGCTGTTACCACTTCTCGCTCAGTAATACATTCGTCGGAATAAAGTAATGCGTTGTCGAGTGCTTTAGCTTTTAACGCCGGAACATTCGAACTAGCTGTATGCTCCATCTGCGGTTTTGCCACTGCACTGCAACCAGTCACCAACATTACTGTAGCTGCTACAAGAGTAGTTTTTGTCATTAACGTGCTTAGCTTTCTCATCGCCTGACTCCTTAGTCATTTGCAAAATAAATATGTGCTATTACCTGATTTAATTGCCTAGAGCAGTACCGCTACAACGTTGTTGCTAGAGGTTTATAAATCTGCTCTGCAGTTCATGTGTTTAATGATAGCTAGCTATGATGACGGAGACTTTTTTACAACATTAATAGAAGATTAACGGGCCATTAAAAATCCAGGAAGCACTTCAGAAGAATGGATAACAGCTATAAATTAGAGTCTAGAGTCTAGAGTCTAGAGGCTAGAGGTTATAGATTAGAGGCTTTAAATTAGAGAAAAGGGCTGTGATAGCAGCAGTGTCATCGACTCTTTCAAGAAGAAACGAATATGACACCGCCCAAGTTTGTAGAAAAGTGAAGAATGCAGTTAGCCAGTGGACTGCTAGCCACAACAGAAAAGTAATAAAGACTAGTGCACGGGTTGTTGGCTTTGAAACATATTACGGTTTTTCTCATGTGTTTGAGCGATGCTTTTCAGTAACTGCAACTAGGGCCTGAAAAGCATTTCTATTAAAACTGATGTTTTAGAGCATAAGTGAGCGGCAAAACGCTCAGCTAGTTGCCATTTTTTGGCTCTAGAGGCTCTGATAGTACCTCTAAGACAGTAAAAGCATTTTTACCTAGACGCGTTTTATCATTCGCCATCATTACATCAATAGTAAAGTAGATGTCGTTAATTTGAGTTTTCACAACGTCGTTTGAGCTTGGGACGGCCATAGGCTGTGCCACTTCATCGCAGCCTGACATAGTGCACTGCCTGTCTGTTTGAAATGCCACGGGCTCTTCCTTGTTCGCCATAACTTCTCGCGCAACAACTGGCTTTTTATCCACGTTGGTTTTAACAATAGCTAAATAGGTAAAGCCTTGCTTTTGAGCAATTTCCGCTGCTCTGTAAAGGGCATATTGCTGTACTTTATCAGCAGGAGTTTTGTCTGTTGCCTTAAAAAGAACCTTGTATTCGTTCTCAGAAATTTTTTCGCTCGAATAGCCATAGGCAGCTTTGGAACTCGCTGACTTATAAGGGGTAGGGGCTGCTACAGGGGTCGATGAACAACCTACTATTGCAAGGCTAAACGCCACACCAACACAGGCAAGCGTCAAACGACTTTTCTTCATATTTTTTTTGTTGTTCATCTCACATATTCCTTAATACTGTGATCATTGAAATAACGACAATAGCGCAGTCCTACTTATTGCCATTAGGGCTTGATTGCGTTTTGCTTTGGGTTTTGCATCTACCGCACCCTTGTATGCGCCAAGGGTTGCGATGCCAAGCAACGTTTCAGGCTTTCCCATCATCAGTTTACATTGCCTCTTTGCTTGTGTAAGTGCAACATCTGCATGATGTTTTTGCGAAAAATAAGCATGCTCTTTCTGTGCTATATCTTTCATATTCGATTTTAAAAAAATGTTCATCGCTTTTCCTCACTATTGGCGGTGGCTTTTTACGCAATGGTAAGCATTTTCACTATCCGAAAACCCGTCGCCACGTTTGTATGAGTCTGCTAAAGCTCAGGTAATTGAATGCATTTTGTGCAAGCTTAAATAAACAAAAGGCCGCAATGCTGTTGAACACCAACAACAGGAGTGGAACTACCACATAGCTAACGCCCACACTATGAAGTATAGCGCCAATGGCGATGTTTAAAATGAGCCAACATACAGTGCCCACTGCAAATGCCGCTAGACATGCAAAGACTGTAACAAAGAAACTCTTTTTAATGAGCATCAATTCACTGTTAGTGAGCTCTAGAAATGCCAAACCCTGCGCTTTTCGCTGGGTCAATGCTTCGGAGAATGCCGAGAAGATATCCGAAAACGATGGATCCGGGTAATTCTGTTGCGTTGACTTGTTCTGTTGTGTTGACTTGTATTGTTCAGAGTGTTCAGAGGTTGCTGATGCAGGGTTAGCATTGTCACCGTTGCTTGTAACATTAGGATTCGCCTGCGCCGCGGGCGGCGTCAGGCGAAAAGGATTTTCTGTGCACAAATTGAAATTTGCTTTTCGAAAATCTGGTACAGTCATCGTATTACTTCTTACGTAAAAGTGACGTCACTAACATTCCTGCTGCGAAAGCGATACCCGCTGTCGCTACTGGGTTCTCAATGGCATATCTACGTACTTTCGACGCCTGCCATTTTTGCTGTGCCAGACGCTTTCTCGCTGACATGTTCTCTGCAGACGATGTCGCAGTGCGACGAATGTTTTCCTCTGCAATCCCTGCACTGTCTGCTAACTTGTCTACTGACGCATGAAGAGAATCTTTCAGTTGATCCGTTACTGGGTGACTCGGCTCAGCCACGCCGTTTGTACCGTTACGTTTAACTGTTTGCGATTTAGCTGAAGCTTGTGTAGCCATAATACTCTCCTTAATATTTTGGGTTCACATAGATAGCTGCAACTGGTATACCAAACTATTATCTTACTGTTTTATATGGCTTATTTTTATTTTTCTATTGTTGCGTGAGGTGCTTATGTGCAAGTCTCACACACTGTTGTGTCTTACGTCTGTAATATTTTCTTGGTCTTGATGATGCGCTGCTCAACCTCCGACATTCGGTACAGGTTGGCAGCGATAAAATTAACTTTTCAGCCCACTACCGAGGCTAAATCGTCTTTGGTGACAGGTTTGAGCAATGCACTGTTGATCCCTATGGTTGTCATCGCTTCGGAGTCCGCTTCGTGACCGCTTACAATAGTAAGGATGGCATCTGGTAGCTTTTGCTTGAGCTCACTCGCTAAGTCGTAACCGTTATAATCGGGAAGGGTAAGGTCCATAAGAATGTGATCGAAACTTTGATTTTCTGCAGCCTGTAATGCTTCAGCACCGCTGTACTGAGTAGTGACCGTATGACCTAAGTGGGAAAGAAACAATTGCAGTAACTCCGCCGCATCCTCATCGTCTTCAATCACAAGTATGTGCTTATTGGCAGGCTGATCTGAATTACCATTTGAATCAGTAGACTGGATTTTCTGCTCTGCTTGCCCAGGGTTTGCAAGCCCTCGATAAGCGGTCTCGTCCTCTGGAGCATACGGCTTGTTCATTGGCATGTCTGCAACTTGGGCTTCCACGTTGGTAAATGTTACGTGATTACCTGGCGGAAGGTATTGCGAAAGCAAGTTAGCCAGTGCAAACCGGTCAATGGGCTTTCCAATTACGTCGTTAAACCCTTCGCGAATTAACGATTCTCTTAAGCCTTTGCGGCTTGCTGCTGTCACGGCAATCACTGGGATATCCTGCCCATGTCGTCTAATCGCATGCAGGGCTTCTATGCCATTCATCACTGGCATATGAATATCCATTAAAACGAGGTCGAAGGGCTGGTTGTGTTCATCCGCCTGCAACACGGCTTCCAGTGCTTTTACGCCATTTTCAGCGTAGCTAATATCAGCTTGAGATTGACTCACAAGGTGACCAGTTAGCCGTCGAATTTCTCGCAAGTCATCAACAATTAATACGCGTCCAGTCACGTTTAAATTGATGCTACTAGACTCGACAGGTTGAATTTGGCCTAATTCAAGATCTATACGAGGCTGTTCAGAAACATCGCCAGGGTTTATATCAAATGTAAATGTGCTGCCTTCTCCTAAACGAGACTTAACATCAATGTCGCCGCCCAGTTTAGTGACAAGCTCTTTACAAATGGCAAGTCCAAGTCCTGCTCCGCCATGATTGGCGCGCATTACATCTTCTATTTGTTCGAAAGGCTGAAAAATATTGATGAGCTTATCAGGCGGCATGCCGATACCTGTATCATCTACAGAAAATCGCAGCAGTGTTTGACTCGAATCGTTTTCAGACGGCTCGTCGAGAGAGATGGTAAGTGTGATACTGCCCTTGTCGGTAAATTTCACGGCATTCGAAATAAGGTTCAACAATACCTGACGCAGGCGGGTAGGATCTGTGTGTATAAACTCTGGTATTTTTGTTTTTGAAACAACGTTAAGGCTTAGTCCTTTGTCTTTGGCATTCAAACGCATTAATGAGTGAATGTCCGTCAAAAACGCGCTTAAGTTCACTTCCTTAATGTTGAGTTCAAGTTTCTCTGCCATTATCCGCGACATGTCTAGCAAATCATTGAGTAGGCTTAACAGGTGCTTGCCATTAGAGTGGATAATAGATAACTCTTGTTGAAAAGGGCTGTTTCTCGCATCGTCTATAAGCAGTTCGGTGTAGCCAAGAATAGAGGTGAGGGGGGTGCGCAGCTCATGCCCTAAATGCGCAAGGAACTTATCTTTGGCCTTGTTCTTTTGCTCTACTTTGTTCCGCTCAATTCGCTCGTTCTCGATGTCACGGCGAACCATGGCGTATCTAATCGTGCGCATAAACCGCGGTGATTCAATTTCAGATTTTTGTAAATAGTCTGCGGCACCTGCTCGCATGACCATTTCATCCACCGTAGCATCCGACTGTCCGGTAAGTATCACCACGGGTAAATTGAATTGGTTAGATTTTAAAACACCCAGTACATCAATCGCGTTCTCAGCACCCAGTAAGTAATCTAACAAACACAGGTCGAAACTTTGTGTCTTTAGTACCTCTACTGCGTCTAAGCTATTCGTCACCCACGTCAACTCAAACGTAGGTGACTCGCACTGCGCTAGATAGTCAGAGGTTAAGAAGTAATCATCTTCATCATCCTCTACCAATAAAATTTTTATTACCTCTGACATCTAGTACCTCGTTTACCGATGCGGTATTTTTGAAATTTTATTGAGTAACATGTTTGGGTTGTCAAAAATTCAACTAACCCTTATTTGTTTACTCGTGTGGTAATTCTACGAACTCTATCCAGTAACGTCCGAGCGCGCGCATTAGTTCAACCAATCCTTCAAAGTTCACTGGTTTTGTAATGTAAGATGCGCAACCTAGATCATAACCGCGAAGCATATCTTCCTCTTCTTTAGAGGTGGTGAGAATTACCACTGGGATACTGCGAAGCTTGGGGTCGTTTTTCAGTTCTTGCAGCGCCTCTCTACCGTCTTTTCTTGGCATATTTAAATCCAGTAAAATAAGACTAGGTCGCGGTGCCGATGCAGGATCTGTATATTTACCTTCATGTCGAAGAAACTCTAATAATTCAACGCCATCTTCAACACAAAACAGATTGTTTAGAACGCGGCTCTCTTTGAGCGCGTCAACCGTAAGTAGGCGGTCGTCTTCGTCATCGTCCGCCATAAGTATATTGATAGGCTGAGTTTGTTTACGCGTCATTGTGTGCTTCTCCATTATTGTTGCTAGAACCAAACGGTTCACTATTTTTGGGTATTATTATCGAGAACGTTGCCCCTTTTCCGGGAGAACTAACTGCGGTTATTTGACCGTTGTGCCGTTCTACAATACGACGACAAACGGCAAGCCCAATCCCCGTACCTTTGTATTCACTTCTACCGTGAAGGCGTTGGAAAGGGGCAAATATTTTTTCAGCAAACGATTGCTCGAACCCTATACCGTTGTCTGATACGGTGATTTTTGTCCAGTCATATTCTTCAGCAAGCAGAATGTCTTTCGTTTCTTCTTCCGTCGCGTCCCTTGCAGATATCGTTACTTCTGGTCTCACGCCCTCGCTCTGAAATTTCAGTGCGTTAGACACTAAGTTTAAAAACAGCTGCTCTAATTGCGATTTGTCACCGCGAATAGTCGGCAAATCGCTAACATTTATTTGCGCAGACTTTTCATCGATAGCGATTTCCAAATCGCCCATGATGCTATCCACTACGGTGCCTAGATTAACGTCGTCAAACTCTTTACCTCGTGTGGAAACGCGAGAAAAGGCGAGAAGGTCTGAAATAAGCATGGACATCCGCTCTGCTGCATTGAGCATGCGCGCAAGGTAATCTTTGCCTCGTTCGTCTATCACATCGTTGTAACCCGATTCTAAGCGGTTACCAAATGCCCGAATTTTTCTTAATGGTTCTTGAAGATCGTGTGACGCCACAAAGGCAAAATCTTCCAACTCTCTATTACTTCGTGCTAATTCGTCTGAATAAACACTTAACTCTTGCGTTCTATCTGCTATCCGAGATTCTAGATCTTCGTTAACAGACTCTAAGTCAGCTTGGTATTTCTCATGCTCACGGGAATTTATTTTGAGCAATAAAAATACCGTAATAATCAGTAGCAGAGTCGTTGCAGAGGAAATGATCAGCGTATTAACGGAGTCCCTTCTTAGGCTCATTAAGTTGGCTAAATGCGTGCCTTGCATATCTCGTTCTGAACCGTCGATTTCTCTAAATAAGGTTTCAAACTGTTTGTAGAGTTTTATACCCTTATCGCTATTCACTAAAATGACAGCTTGTTGCTCTTTCCCTTCTTTATACAGCTCAACTACTTCAATGACTTCATTGATTTTTGCTTTGGTTAAAGACAAAAGTTCTTCGATGCGGATGGACTGGTCGTTAATATCTGAAGAGAAGGAGCTTACTTCTACCTCATCCATTAATTCGCCGATTACGCTTAACGTTTCGGTGTAGTCGGTAAGATATTCTTCATCGCCAGTTAGCATATAGCCGCGCTGACCAGACTCCACGCGAAGTACAGCAACGTGAAGGCGGTTAACTGCATTGATAACACGGTTCGTAGTGAACAGCCGCGCTTCCAGAGCAGAAAGGTCATTCAATGTACTAACTACGTAAAATGAATTAGCAGTTATTACAATAATGACCAGAACAACTAAAATTATCCAACTGTATAGTGAAGACAATACTTTAGTAATCATTTACTTAATCCGAAACATTGCCACTTAACTCTGATGTCATTTCAGCAAGAGTATGGCTGCAGTCTTTAGCACTGCTTATTATTTTATCCAACGCCACCAATGCCTTTTCAGGTGGAACGTCACCGTTTAATGCCATTTTTACTAGCTCAGCTTGCATTGATATTCTGTTTAATGGTTTGCGTGCATCATGCACATAAACACTTAGTCGAGAAAATTCTTCGCTAGTCATGCCGAATACCTCTTACTTAGTCGTCTTTACTTAAGTCACCATATGCATGAAGACGGTTGTAAAGCGTTTTCGTACTAATTCCCAGCATTTCTGCTGCGGTGGTCTTATTGCCATTCACTTTTTCCAACGTGGCATAAATTAGCTCTTTTTCCACGTCTTCAATGGTTCTACCGGCTTGAAGTGCCGGTGTCGTACTCTGTTTTTGAGCAAATGGTGACTCAATGGTTTTTGGTAATTCAATCTCACTCTTTTCAGGGTCGCTCATAATGGCAGCGCGATGCACAAAGTGTCTTAGTTCACGCACGTTACCGGGCCAGTCGTAGGCTTGTAACGTATCGAGTTGACTATCTTCCCACTTAAATTGCGAGCCATTATCTTTATTGAATTCAGCAATAAAGGTTTTTGCTAGTAATGGAATATCTTCCTTTCTTTCACGTAGCGGAGGAATGGTGATTGGGAACACCGCAAGTCTGAAGTAGATGTCTTCGCGCAGTACTTTGCTTTGCGCAATCTCTTCCATTGTTCGGTTCGTGGCAGATACAACGCGGCAGCTCACCGGGATGGTCTTCGTTCCGCCCACACGAATAACAACCTTGTTTTCTAAAACGCGGAGTAAGTTGGGCTGCATATCAATGGGCATTTCTGTGATTTCGTCCAAAAAGAGCGTGCCGCCCTCAGCTTGTTCGAAAACACCTTCTTTACGTCCTACAGCGCCGGTAAATGCTCCTTTTTCGTGACCGAAAAGTTCGCTACCTATTAGTTCTTTTGAGAATGCACCACAGTTGGTTGCAATATAGGGACCTTCACTTTCTGAAGCACGATGAATTGCGGCAGCCACCACTTCTTTACCTACACCGCTTTCACCAAGCAGCATTACGTTAGCGCTGGTTTTACTCACTCTAGAAATCAGCTTGTAGAGCTCTTTCATAATTGGTGATTCACCAATCAGCAAGTCAAAATGTTTCTCTATTTTTTCTTGTGCAGGTGCTTTTTCTTTTGGCTTTTGACTTAATACGGCCTCTATTTCCTCCCGTTGAATTGGCTTAACAAGGTAGTCGACCGTGGGGCCACACAGACCCTTTATCACGCTTTTCACAGAAGGGTGACCCGTTATCAAAGTAACGCGAGGGCGCTTAGGAAGTGCATCTAATTCATTGAACAAGTGCGCGCCGCTTCCATCGGGTAGCATGAAATCAAGCAGTACATGGTCAAAGGTTTCTTTCTCTAACCAGTCGCGGGCTTCTTTGAGTGTGGCAGCGGTAAGTACTTCGTGGCCAAGAAATTCGATGATAGTACAAGCTACTTCTGTGAACTCGGCGTCGTCATCAACTAAAAGTACGGTAAGCACGTGGATGTCCCTCTCTTCTTTCGTTTCCTATCCAGAAAAAATATGGAATAGAATCAATGTTATAGTTTTATCATACGCTACTAACAACTGAATGCTAAAGCGCATATTTAAAGTTTATTTATACGCTGGTTTAAATTGATAAAGCGTAAGCGCATCGGAAAATATCTAAGCGCTTCAAGCAACCCGGAAATCTTGAACATTTGCCTAGATGCCAGGGATAGTCGGTTGCGCTAGTTCTTCTAATTTATCAACTCTTTGCGATCAGCGGTACACATCGCACTAAAGTACAGAATGTCTATATCTGTCTTTGTTTTATTAGGTGATTTTATTCTACTTATCAGGGGCATTTGCAAAAAGTATTCCTGTCTTCAACACACCGTCACATGCAATCGATGGCATATTTTTCGCACGATTTGCCTGTCTAAGGTTACTTGCAATCTCACTATGGCAAATCGAGTAGGTGCAAGAAATGTATATTAATTAGGCGAGGAGCCCGTCTGATTAATGCGACGTTCGCTGGTAAGGTGATATCAAAGGAATTGAAGATGTGGGGAAAAACAGCTGTAAGATCAATGACCTTGTACGAGTTGTTGGGGAAAATGCAGCCGCGAGCAAGACAAGATACGTTCGAGTTTGCTGAGTTTTGGGATGTGATGGAGAAAAGAGGCTTTGGACCAATGTTGGCGCTGCCATCTTTTATCGCTTGCACACCGATTGGGGCCATCCCTGGGATCCCATCTTTAGCGGGTGGGACAATTTTACTCATCGCGTTGCAAATTTTACTCGGTCGTAGGCATCCTTGGTTACCGCAAAAAGTGATGCAACTAAACTGTGACGCCGATCAGCTTCGCTACATTGTCGAAAAGGTTAAACCGTATGCAGTACGCGTAGACCGCTTTTTAGTTCCTCGGTGTTTTTTCATGCGCCAGCCTGTGTTCAGATCACTCATCGCATTATGTTGTGCAGGTTGCGGACTTGTAATGATTCCTCTGGAGCTTATTCCCTTTATGGGCCTTATTCCCGCTTTTGCTGTTTTTATTATGGCAATAGGCATGGCCACAGACGATGGTGCTGTGGCGTTAGTTGGTGTTTCATTATCGCTATTTGGCTTTATACTTGGATTTGAACGCCTTGCAGTCGCTCTAAGCTGATGGTCAAACTACTCAGTTTACGAATCGAGCATAAAATCTGACGATGGAAGGTTCATTGTTTGATATCGTAGTTCACCAATAAAAGCACGGGCAGCTGGCCCCAACGTATCGCCGTCTTCAAAAGACAGATAAAGGAGCGCCTTACGCAATGCTGCATTATTATCCAGGGGAAGGGGAACGAGTGTACCGTCTTCAAGCTCATCTTTAATTATTGCTATAGGCAGCCACGCAAAACCCAACCCCTGAGCAATAATATCTAATGACGTTCTAACGTGGCTTACGGTCCAGCGTTGCTCTGCACCTAACCAGCCCACATCAGCTTTACGTTCCGCGGATGAATCCCTTACCACAATTTGACGATGCGCTTTTAAGTCTTCCAGTGTGAGCGTTCTATCTAATTGGTGTAGTGGATGGTCGGCGTGAGCGACAGCTGCAAACTCAATTTCGCACAAGTCTTCGCTAAAACCATTTGGAAATACGAAAGGAGAGATGCCTAAATCAACTTTACCATTGCTCAAAAGTGAATTTGCGCCACTGAGCACAGTTTCTTCTATCTCGATACGAAGCAGCGGAAACTCAGCAGAAACTTTCGCTAGCACGTTATAAAGCAATTCAGACGGAAAAATAATATCCACCGCTATGCGTAAAGTTGTTTCTGTGCCAGATTGAAGGCTATTGGCAACGGCCTCGAGCTTGTGTGCTTCGCTCAGCAAAAAAGAGGCACGGCGATACATAAGTTCGCCTTGCGGCGAAAGCTGGACTTTACGTCCAATATTCTCAAACAACGACACACCAATGGCGTTTTCAAGCTTTTGAACCGCGTGGTGAACGCTCGATTGACTTTTGTGAACTTCATCAGCAGCTTGATTAAAGCCGCCTGCATCGACGACGGCTTTGAACATTCGCCATTGTTCTAACGTAGATTTCAGCATACAGCGCCTTAAAACTCTTAATTAACGATACTTATAGCATACACGTGGTTAAGAAGTCATTTTCGGTTTGCTTGGTTTATCGTGGGTACAGGGCATGTCACAACCGAAACGTTCTCATAGCCCATTTTTATAAGTTGCTCTGCTGCTAGTTTTGCTCGAATGCCCGACGCACAGTGAATATAAAGTGGCGCTGAAGCATCTTTAAACTGTTCCAGTGCCTTCATTTCGAGCACGCCGCGTGGTATGTGAAGCGCAGAAGGTACGGGCTGATTGGCAACTTCGGCACTCTCCCGTACATCAATCAGTATACCGCTATTGTTTCGGCACTCACTGGCCGCTTGCTCCGCAGATACAGTGCGTAAGTTATCGTCTATGTTTTCTATTCGAGTCTTCATATCTATAAGCATACTTTTCCTTTTTGCCTAAACTTGGTTAAAATAAGTAAAATCTAATATATTGATGTCAGCGTAATAAAACAATGTAAAATACAGGGATTCGTCGCATAAATTGGCAGGTCGGCAAAATGTCTTATACTTTAGTATAGTAAATGGCTAAATTGGTGCCGAAATACTTTACAGATAGAGAGTGCTTATGTCCGAGGATATGGTAATAGGTTCAGATGATATAATGGAACACGCTGCGGAAGCCGAGATCTTCCTAAAGCAATTCGCGAATAAAACACGCCTTATGGTGCTTTGTTCGTTGCTGAAAGAGGAAAAATCGGTAACCGAACTTCTCGAAGTTGTTAGCGTCTCGCAGCCAGTGATTTCTCAGCATCTTGCTTTATTGCGAGAATCAAAAATGGTGGCCACAAGAAGGGAAGGTCAAACTATTTACTACCGCTTAGCAGACGAGCGCGTCAAGCGTTTGATTGCTTTGATGTACGAATTTTTCTGCGAGTAATCTTCTTTTTGTATCCTAAGCTACAATGTCCGCCTTCAACAACGGACATTGTAAAGTTCCTAACTAAAAATCGCCAACAGTGACATTCTTCGGTTATTAATTTCCGTTTTTATTCAGTTGCTCGCAAAGCATAGGCACATAGCCTTCTTCAGATATTTTTTCACTTTCCACTTCAGGTCTATCAACCAATTCGTCGTGACTTAAATTGACTACTACGCTGTGCGCCGCCCAGTCGATACTTTCGATATCGCTAGGTAGAAGTGCGAGATGTTTGCCACCCGGAAGCCAGTTGTTGGTATCTACCACTAGCATGATTATCTTCCAGCTCTCGGTGTCAATGACGAAGTTACTGATGTGGCCAACGTTATCAGTGGTTGTAGCAACTTCATATCCACCAACTTCGCCCACTGCTCTTAGGTGGTTGGTGCTCTTTTTCGGGTTTTCAGTTTCAGACTCTTCAGCGCGCTGTAATTCGACCAGTTCATTTGGATGTGCGAACTCCCCCCAAGCTCCTGGTCCAATCCAATAGTATCCGTAACCAAAATATTTGAAGAGATTTTCTTCGTATTCACGTGACACAGGCTTATGTTCGTCAATAGAGGGGCTGTTTTTTAATGTATCAACTGTCATATTGATATGAACAGACTCACTATCTTCATCTAACTGTTTGACAGATATAGGTGATATCACCACTTTACGGCTAAGCGGTAGCCAAGTATTGGTATCTGCGACCAAGTAGCGAACAGTGAAAGTTTCGTCGTCGAAAAGGATATCGCGGATGCCGCCCACTTTGTCATCAAGGGCATGAATAGAAAAGTGAGTAAGCTGTTTTGAACTGATGATCATCGTTGCGCCTCCTTTGCATGGGCTCGTTTTTCAGAATGAAATGCATGATTCACTGCACATCACTCTGTATTACTACTAAGTGTAGACAGTCCTTAATGTTTCTTCATTTTGTTCTTGTCTGAAGTTGATTGAGATCATTTGTTCAATAACAAAAAAGCTCGCCGGAGCGAGCTTTTTAGTAATGCTGTAGCATTATGCTACATCGAATTCTTCATCAGAGTAATCTTCATCATAGTCTGACTGGTTACTCGCACTGCTGTGAAGGGTGTAGAAGTGCTTTTTGCCCCTTGCTAATCTGACGTATTTCGCCCAGGCTTTTTCTAGGTTATTGCTAGCTTCAACTTTACCTGTAACGAATTCGACGAAATGTCTCTCATCATCACTTTCAGGCGACAATTCGCCACTTTCAAGTCCTAGCAGTGTTTTGCCGTAGTGGGTTAGAAGATCGGCTTCAGTAATACTGAAGTCACCTGATTTACGAAAACCGTATGGAAACTTCTGACGGTCAATATAAGGTTTTGCAGATTGTCGAATAGCTAAACTTTTCATGTTGTACCCAACGTAATGTTTTGTTCAGCGCACTTTTAAGATAATTAAAAACGAAGATAAAACAAAAGATTTTTCTCTTATCAATAAAAAATTTTTAACGGTATAAAATCTAACACTAAATTTAAGATTACGTTTGAAAAGTATACAGAAAGTGCGAGGGGATAACCTCAAGCGTGATATGCCTAAGTTTTTGAAATTAAAGTAAAATGTAAGTTTTTATTTATTGGCCCTGCAACGGGCGTCGCTATTACACGAGCGTAAATGAGTTGGACGTTAAAAGTCTATGAAAATCACTGATGGGAATAATCAAAAATTCTTGTCGCTACGATGATTAAAATTCGTTTTCTATTTTGTCGCTTAAGATAATAATTGAGGTGTGTTAACAACCCAGAGAAGTCAATGAGTAAAGACTATCGTTACCAGCGTGATGAATGGGACTCGGTAGAAGAGGAAGATTTTCACGCTAAAAAGCCAAATTCCAAACGTCAAAGTACTGTAAAGGAAAAGCAGAAGCGTGACCTGCAACGCCGTGACAAACAGCGTCGCCTGCACCAAGAAGAGTATTAATTCAGCGAGTTGGTGAAATTTTAATAAAGCGTACCGTTTATAGCGGTGCGCTTCTGTGCTTTTGTGTTTACTTGCCGTATTATCTGTGTCAATTTAGACCCACTTTGATTCGGTTGTACAATAAGCATGGATATACGCTTTCTCACCACCTTTATAGAGGTGGCAAAAACTCGTCACTTTGGTAAAGCGGCTGAAAACCTTTACCTTACTCAATCTGCAGTCAGTGCGCGCATAAAGCTACTTGAAGAGTATTTTCATACCACGCTTTTTATTAGGCAACGCAACAGTATACAGCTCACTCAATCTGGTGAGAAACTTCTGCCTTACGCTAGGCAATTATGCGCAACGCTAAACGAAGCAAAACAAGAGCTCCAAATTCAATCCTCTGAATATGTTGTTTGCGGCGCAACACAGCTGGCGAGCGAGCTGTTATTGCCTCAGATGCTCAGTCACCTACACAACTCGTTTCCCGATTGGTCAGTAAAGGCTGAAGTTCTTACGTTAGATACCCTTTCGCGACAATTGCACGAAAGGGTGACAGACTTATCATTCTCCACTGAACCGTTGAAATCTGAAGAAGTAAACAGTGATGTATTGCTAGAGCAGGATTTGGCGCTATATAGAATTGGACAAGCGTCTGAGACTATTGATGCAGCAGATTTTGTGGCTATTGATTGGGGAACTAAGGCAAGAGACTGGTTGCTTACTGCTTACCCTCAACTTCGCGATGCAAAGTTAAGAACCAATTCGTTGAATCTTGCGCTCAACAATTTACAGAGCGAAGGTGGTATTGCCGTATTACCGACCAACGTTGAGAGTCAGTTACCCGGTAGTGTGATAGTGACCAGAATTGAAACGTTAGAAAACGTATCGTTTAAGGTGTATGTGCACAGCATGAAGCAAGTCAGACGAGTGGGTCTAGCAGAGATAATAGAAAGCGTGTCTAAAGCGTGTTAACCGCTGCCAATAAATTTACCCACGGTGCCTAATTTAAAGGCATGTGAATCGCAGAATTAAAGAGAGAAACTTATGTCACAATTACATCCTTTATTGGAAAAAAACGCATTTCAACGACTAGAAGCAAGCCTTGCAACAATTAAAGCGGAAGAGAAACTCTTCATTCTTAAAGATGAGCACGGCTGCGTAATGCTAACTACTGATGAAGAAGATGGTGTTCCGGTTTGGCCTGATGCTGAGTTAGCACTGTTGTGGGCAACCGAAGACTGGGCACACTGTGAAGCGATGGAATTAAGCACCGAAGAGTTTTTGACTAAGTGGGTGCCGGGCATGACGCAAGATGAATTAATGGTCATTGTATGTCCTGTACCTGCTGAAGAAGGAGAGGTGATTACGCCAGAAGAGTTCGCTGACTACCTTTAAGATGTGATCTCAAGGGGAAGACAAAGGGTAATTATCCAGTAAGCAAATGGGGCATAAAAAAGTTAGTTGGGTACAACGTATCTGGCGTTTATTGTGCCCTTAATTGATAACCCAAGGAGGCGTTATGTTTACTGAGCAACCCACAATGAATAGTCTATTCAGCCAACTAGGTTTAGGAAGTTCAGACGAAGAAATTGCTGAATTTTTTGAAACACATCGAGGGCTGAATAAGAGCCAACATCTTCATGAAGCGCCTTATTGGAATGAAAGTCAGTCTGCATTTTTGAAAGATGCCATTGTTGAAGACGCTGCGTGGGCCGAAGTGATAGACCAACTTAATGCTGAATTGCACGAATGATGGCTCTGCGCTCATAGATTTAAACGTCAAACTAATATTCAATGCTCTGAGAAAAGGTAATAGCCGTTTTGTTGCACCCATCTGCTGATGATTTGTGGTTTCTTCCGTTAGGCGGAACGGGCGAAATTGGGATGAACCTCAATTTGTATGGTCACGATGGTCAATGGTTAATGGTTGACTGTGGGGTTTCTTTTGATGAGCCTCTCGTACCTGCCTACAAAGGCGTCAGCCAAGCGTCTAACCAGAATACGTTCAAAGCCACTACGCATCGCGTTGTGGCTCCGAACCCTTCATTTATTGCTAAACAAAAAGAAGCACTGGCTGGCATTGTCATTACCCACGCCCATGAAGATCATGTAGGCGCAATTCCTTACCTTTGGGAACGTTTCCAAAAGCCAATTTATACTACGTCTTTTACCGCCGAAGTGTTAAGGCGAAAGCTTGCAAGGAGCAAATTGGCTAACCGTATTGCCATTATTGAAGTCGATGCAGGCGATACCAAGCAAATTGGGCCTTTTAGCGTTAACTGGCTAGCCATTACTCATTCGCTTCCAGAACCCTTCGCACTAAAAATCAATACACCAGTAGGCACAGTATTGCATACAGCAGACTGGAAAATTGATGCCAACCCCATAACAGGTTTACCTTTTGACGTTAGCCTTTACAAGCGACTAGGCAGTGAGAATATTCTTGCCATGGTTGGAGACTCTACCAATGCAACAAAACCGGGCTTTTCAATTTCAGAGAGAAATTGTTACGACGGCCTATTAAGCACTATCGCGCCGTTAAAGGGGAGAGCGGTGGTAGGATGCTTTGGTAGCAATATAGCACGGCTAATTTCGCTGGCTAAAGTCGCGAAGAAAACTAAGCGCTACATGGCGCTGTACGGTCGTTCGTTAATGAACATGTACGGCATTGCCAAGCAACAGGGCATTTGGCCAGACGATTTACCTGTGACCGATCCCCAACATTTAGGTTATCTTCCCCCCCATGAAGTTTTAGCCGTAGCGACAGGCAGCCAGGGCGAGAAAAATACCGCGCTGGCGCGTTTTGCAAAAGACACTCACCCTCACCTTAGTTTAGACAAAGGGGATACTGTGCTATTTTCTTCGATAGTTATTCCTGGAAATGAAGAAAGTGTAGGCCGACTAAGTAAAGCGCTGCAGGAAAAGGGAGTAACGGTTATTCACAGTGAAGATAGCACGCTGCCAATTCATGCCAGCGGTCACCCCTGTGAAGAAGAATTAAAGCTCATGTATCATTGGGTAAAACCTACCATAGCTATTCCGGTTCACGGCGAGCATCAACACCTTCAAGCACATGCAAATATTGCTAAAGCGTGCGGTATTAAAAAGACCTATGTAGGGCAGAACGGTGATTTGTACAGGCTAGCGCCACAGCCAAGCATTCGCAGACAGGTTGTTCCAGTTGGTCGCATTCCTGTACAGCAAGAGTAAAATAAAAATATCGAAATAGCCCTAAGTGTATTTAGTCGGACGCGCCTTTTGCTTTTGTTCATATTGTACGCTTTAGAAAAATTAATATTTATTTATCAATGCGATAGATGTTTCCTTCACGTTTATAAAAACCTCATTTTAGAAGCTGCCCAAGTTTAAAACATTCTGTTACAATTGGGTTTATAATAAAAATTTAAAACGTGCGACCCATTTTTGATGAGATATTTCAACTATCTTTTACTGCTGGTTTTAGTTGTAAGCCTACAAGCGGTGGCCTCACCGCGACTATCTAATCCCGTCTTTCAGTCTTTATCGACCAAAAATGGCCTTCCGCAAGATATCGTCAACGACATTGTTATAAACGAAGATGGCTTTGTGTGGATAGCCACAGAAGGTGGTTTGGTTCGTTGGGATGGAGTAAGAACTAAACGAGTAGCAGGTCCAGACAATTCTCTTATAGACTCATCCATTTATCGACTTGCCCTTCAAGGTACTGAAGCGTTGTGGTTTAGCGTGTACGGCAGAGGAGTTTATTATCTCGATTTAGCCACTCAGGATGTGGTGCAATTAGAGCCAACGTACTACCACGACTTTGAAGGTTTTGTGCAACATGCGGAAACCTTTCATTGGCAAGATGACACGCACCTTATCATTGCACTGACAGAAGAAGTGCATAAATTTAACACGCAAACTAAAACCCTTGAGCGAATAGCAAAGCTCCCTGAGCCGCTGTTGGGTAACAGCCAAAGCATCCGGGCGGCAATCACCGTTGAAGACACCTTACTGGTAGCCACTACATCGGGGGTGTACGTCAAAAATATCAACAATTTAGAACAGCCTTTACGTCGACTTGATTACCTGGGGGATATTCCCGAAAACCTCGATAACGCCAATGCAAAGTTTCTACTTTTAGACGATAAGGATAGGGTGTGGATTTCAACGGTTTTGGGCGTATTTGTTGCTCAGAAACAAGACTTTCTCAAGCAGGTTCAGGGTGAAAAAGAACATGTCTTTACACAGGTCGTATCCGACAGAAACGTGTGGACGTTGGTTCAGTACAAAGACGACGCTTTTTGGATGGGCACTAATAAAGGGCTATATCAGCTGAGCAAAAAAGCAGGTGGTTGGGAATACGAACACATCTTAGAGCCGCATAACGGTTTCACCGAAATTTCAAACAAAAAAATTATCGCCATTGCCAAAGATGAATCTGACAACCTCTGGTTAAGTTCAGTCTATGCTGGCGCGTTGTATTTCGGTGTGAAAAGTGCGGATATTTTTGCCATCCAGAATGAACGAGCAGGTGAGGCTAGCGTTTTGACTAGCCATGTGGTGTGGTCGTTTGCCGAGACTGAGCCTAATAAAATTTGGATAGGTACAGAAAATGGGCTTAATCACTATGATTTCTCGACAAAAAAGTCTGAGAAGTATCTGTATTCAAAAAGTGAAAGAGCGATTATCGGTGAAGGAGCCGTAGACAAAATTGTTCCAACGCAAAGTGGCGAATTGTTTCTCAATACGTACAACGGAATACGGTTGTTTGATATGGAAACAGGGGAGGCTAACCGGCCAGAGGTATTAAAAGGTGGCGATGACACCATATTTGATGCGTATGGCACGGGAATGATGCTTTCAGATAAAGGGGATTTGTACTTTATTGGCAACGAAGGTTTTGTAAAGTATGACGTGGACGAAAAAGAAATTTCCTCTTTAGAGCTGGACCCTCGTGTTTTTGACATAAATTTTTCATTGGGTTTTTTGGGGCAGTCTCATTACCACAATGATCGATTATTTTTTGCTACCGAAGGTGGTTTGTGGTTGATCGACCCAGAGACGTTTCAGCATGAATTGGTCTATCGATTCTCAGAGCTACAGCGTGGCCGAGATCGCTCTATATCGTCGTGGGTTATCGACGATATGGGTGTGCTGTGGCTTGCATACAGTGGCGTAGGGTTGGTTGGTATAGACGCAGACACGTTTGAGCCGTTGTACAACCTAAATGAATCGAATATTTTATTATCAAACATTGTTTACGGGCTGCAAAAAGACGAAGCAGGCAATATCTGGTTTAGTTCGCACAAAGGGTTACACAATTACGATCCGTCTACCGGCCAAATCAAGAACTTTATCTACGGACGAGAGCTAAGTGTTTCTGAGTTTAACCAGGGGGCTTCGCTTAAGCTTAAGGACGGTCGATTGGCTTACGGTTCGACGAGCGGCGCTGTGGTTTTCTCTGCATCGCAATTGGAAAGCTTGGAAGTTGGAAGAAGTTTGCTCAGTAAGCAAACTGCTATAACGGAAGTTGCCGTAGACAATAGGGTGCTTAATCAGCCGCTTAAAAACCTAAGTGGACATCATTTCGATCTCGATTATGAAGATTATGGGTTAACAATCCATTTTTCGTCATTAGCGATGTCAGGCATAGGAAAAGTAAAGTACTACTACAAGCTGTTGAACGGTGATCGCGTCGTGACAGAAGGCGTGACTGACGATGCAAAAATAACCTTTACCAACATAGAACCGGGTGACTACGTTTTTTCTGTTGCCCCCACGCCAGGTAGTTTCGACTATAACGTGCTACCGGCTGAAATTACGCTTTATATGCCACATGCGCCTCTGCGTTCACCGCTTGCATATACTATTTACGCAGCGCTCATCGTGAGTTTATTCGTAGCATATTTACTCTCCCGTCAACGCCAACTGTTTAGATTACAAAAAGCTCAGCAGCAGGTAACGCTATTCAGTGACGCTTTTAGACAAACTCGAGACTGGGTTTTAATTTTTGATAAAGAAAAGCGTTTAGTTGCCGCGAACCCAGCTTTTGAACACGTGTTCGGCTTTAATAGTAAAGAGCCGTTACCCAAGCAGTTGGCACGACTTTATTTGCGTTACCCAACGTTGAATAGACACCTTTCTGGCAAATTACCGGAAATGCAGGGAGGGGATTTTTGGAAAGACGAGGCCGTGATCGATGGTGCTGATGGCAAGCGCTACGACGTGCTTATTGATATAACAGCGGTAAGTGGCGAAAGTAATACTGCAGAGCATTACCTGATTGTTATTTCCGACATCACAGAACAAAAAAATGCTGAGCGCAAACTTCTGAAAATCGCGACCTACGATGGCTTAACAGGCTTGGTCAACAGAACATTGCTGCTAGACAGACTGGAGCATGCTATTGGGCTTGCCCGTCATCATGAGCATCGTGTGGCGGTGATGTTTGTTGACTTGGATAGATTTAAAGGTATTAACGACTCACTTGGGCATGACTACGGTGACAAACTGCTGCGCATTGTAGCCAACCGAATGCGAAACCTTGTGGCTGAGTCGGGCACCGTTGCGCGATTAGGTGGCGATGAATTCGTTATTGTTATTGAGGAAGTTAATGCCAATGACGACTTGAGCTCATTCGTGGCCCAAATCATTGAGTCAGTAGAAACGCCTATATCGTTAGCAGAGGAAGTGCTTCGTGTTTCTTGCAGTATTGGCGTGGCGTTTTATCCAGAAGACGCCTCTGAGCCTGCTGAGCTTATCAAGCAGGCTGATGTGGCCATGTATACGGCGAAGAAGGACGCATTAAGCGGCTTTACCTACTTTACGACAGATATGAATGAACGTGCCAAAACGCGTTTACAGCTTGAAAATAAAGTAAAACGTGCCTATTCAGATGACTGCTTCTTCAATCACTATCAGCCAATTATAGATGCCAGAACCAATACCACTATTGGGGTTGAGTTACTGCTGCGAGGAAAACTGGATAACGAGCCTCTTTTCCCCGATCAGTTCATACCGGTACTTGAAGAATTGAAGTACATAATAGAAGTTACACGACAGGCAATGCGAAGAGCGGCAGAGGACTTGTCGTCCTGGTATAGCCAAGGCTTCACGGGGTTTGTTTCTATTAACTTATCTGCACTTCACTTCAAAACTGAATTCGACTTAACCGGTGTGCTAACCCTGCTTGATGAGTTCAATCTACCCAAAGAAGCGTTTCGATTCGAGATTACCGAAGGCGTATTGATGGATGACAGTGACAATGCGTTAAGACAGATTAATCGGTTTGTGAAAGAAGGTTTTGTATTAGCCCTTGACGATTTTGGTACAGGTTACTCGTCTTTAAGCTATTTAAAGCGTTATCCGTTGTCGGTATTAAAAATCGACAAGAGCTTCGTTAACGAAATGGCGCCGGGTAATGCAAACGAAGCGCTGGTAACAACAACCATTACGTTAGCGAATAACTTGAATATGAGTTGTGTTGCGGAAGGCGTTGAAACAAAAGCGCAAGCAGAAGAATTGATTGGAAAAGCGTGTTATTTCCACCAAGGCTATTTCTACGCCAAGCCTTGTACCGCCGAGGAAGTTGTACCGCTGTTATTTAAAGCGTGGTAAAACGTCGATATTTACCGCGTTTTTCTAACAGATAAGACCATAAAGATTCAAAAGCCAAATCTATAAGAAAACTAAATTTAGCCTCTAAAGCCTTGTTATTCGTCGCATAGAATGTAAACGCTTGTTTAAAAAGCTTGTTTTTCAATAAAAAATAGGGCTTATTAGAAGTCTGTGAAATCATTGTAAAAATGAGCTACATTATAACAACATATGAGTGACTTATGCCGCTAGACATGACAGCAAACGCAAACACCACGGAAGTAATAACATCGCCATTAAGTATGTTGTACCACTGGGAACAAAGCCGTGGGGACGACGTATTTCTCACCCAGCCTATTAACGGTGAATACCACGACTACACATGGAAGCAAGTCGCCGAACAAGCCAGAAAAGTGGCAGCACGTTTACGTGAATTCGATTTCCCGCAAGGCAGCCGTATAGGTATCTTTTCAAAAAACTGTGCTGAGTGGTTTATCGCTGATCTGGGCATTATGATGGCAGGTCACGTGTCGGTACCTATTTTCTCAACAGCCGGTCCAGACACAGTCCAGTATGTATTGAAACATGCTGACGTACAGCTATTGTTCGTTGGAAAACTAGATAATACTGCGGAACAAGTTGCCTCTATTCCTTCAGAATATTTAACGGTTGCCTTTCCTTATCCAAACATTGCTACTAAGCAACAGTGGAAAGCGTTTATGGATATCGCGCCCATAACAGACTCGCCTGTACCTGATATGGATGATTTGATGACAATCATTTATACGTCTGGTAGTACTGGTCAGCCTAAAGGGGTGGTGCACAGTTACAATACAGCTTGTTGGGCAGCGCGTCGCTCGCTCGATCAATTGGGTATTAACCAAAACGATCGCACAATGAGCTACTTACCACTTGCGCATATTACAGAGCGTGTACTGGTCGAGCTTTCAAGCTACTACAGTGGTGGCAAAATTCACTTTGTAGAAGATTTAACTACCTTCCAACGGGATGTAGGTCACTGTCAGCCAACGCTATTTATTTCGGTACCGCGTTTATGGACAAAGTTTCAGATGGGCGTGTTAGCGAAAATGCCGCAGAAGAAACTGGATACGCTGCTTAAAATTCCAATTTTGAACAAAATTGTTGCGAAGAAAATTCGCGATGGCTTGGGCATTAATAACGCACGTTTGTGGGCAAGCGGTTCAGCGCCACTTGCACCAGCAGTCATTGAATGGTTCGCGAAAATTGGTATCTACATTTCTGAGGGATGGGGAATGACCGAGAACAGTGCTTATGGCACCGGCAGTGTACCTTTCCGTCATGATAAAATCGGCTGTATCGGCAAGCCATACGACGGCGTAGACATTCGCACGTCAGAAGAAGGTGAGATTCAAGTTAAGTCGCCGTGCAATATGCTGGAATACTACTTGGAACCACAAAAAACGGCTGAAGTCTTTACTGAGGATGGTTATCTGCGCACTGGCGATAAAGGGGTCATTGATGCTGATGGCTACGTTAAAATTACTGGTCGTTTAAAAGACATCTTTAAAACCGCGAAGGGTAAGTATGTTACGCCAGCGCCGATTGAAGCAAAATTCATGGAAAACCCTATTGTTGAGCAAGTGTGTGTAACGGGGACTAATTTGCCTCAACCTGTGGCTTTGCTAGTGCTTAGCGAAGAAGCGCAGAAAAAAGACAAAGCGGGCATTGAAGCAAGCCTTAAGAAAACATTCGAAGCTATCAACGCAAAACTGGAAAGCCATCAAGTTATGGATCGCGTTGTCATTATGAAAAACGAATGGAGCATCGAAAACGACTTGCTGACTCCGACGCTCAAAGTAAAGCGTCATGTTTTAGAAGACCGCTTTGTTGATATTATCCAAGGTAGCTATAGCGACAAATTAGTTTGGGTTGACGCGTAAAATCGTCGTTGAGTCTTTTGCTTTGGCAATAATTAAAAAAGCTCTGTCTATGACAGAGCTTTTTGTTATCAGAAGGAGACGCAATAAGCGTTGAAACTGTGTTGAGCTATAAGCACTACAGCGATGCTACATCGCGTCAAATGAAACGCAATGGTCGATTTAAGAAGGGTAGCGAGAGCGTAACCCTTCATACACTAAGTCGCTAAACTCTGGCTTCGTTAAATCTAGGGCATCCATTACTTCTACCAGGTGCTCGTTGTCTTCACGACCTTCCCACACTTTTACGTAAGTGCCTTCTTTATAGCCGTTATCTTGGCGGAAAAAATTGAGTACATTTTTACCTACGTACTGACGATACAGTTCGTCAGCTGACATTTCACACTGGCTTACGATGAACATGAATAGTGGCACGCTAAAGCGTTTGGCGGCGCAAAGGCCCGTCATGAGCTCTAAATTATCAAGAAGCGACAGATTTGACGCGTCGTAGTCTTTGCCATCAAAAGTCACTAAGGTGTTGCCACTTGCCAGTTCAGAAGCAATACTTTTTGCAGATTCAGCGATATCGCCTTTATATTCAATAATGCAGGCACTTAGTGCAAAGTGCCAGATATCCACCAATTCCATTTGAAGCTGTGGCAAGTCTTTTTGCTGTGCTTTCCACCATTTCCAGCCGTGATGTTCAATTGCTTCAACTGACTCTACCATTGCTGCACGTAAGTATCCGTAACCAGCTTTTAGCCAGTCTGGGTTTACTTTGGCGTTCATTTTATCCTGAAGAGAAAGCATAGTGGCGAGTTGTTGCGCGGTTAACATTGTTGCTCCTGACCGTGAAATTGTGTTGCGTTTCGTAAAGGCGAAATTGTACTTGAATGACGCTTCGGGAGAAACTGCTAAATTTACGACGGCGAGAGTAAAGCGCTTTCTTTAATGTCTGCTTGCTTGTGGTGCACTTGCACCACGGTAAAACTATGACTTATTGGTCATGTTTTCTACTTTTATTTAAGTTGTTGATATTTAAGGTTTAAAAAGTTGGCATTCAACCTGCAAAACATAAATCGTTAACAGTGCTGCTCAGTAGCGCTAACGTGAATGAGTGCCAGGCAACGCTTATTCACGTTGTTACTGAGTAGACCGTAAACCTTACCCATACAGATTTTTCGTGTCCTGAGGTCTGTGTGGGTTTTTTTTGTCTGAAAATCGCCCACACACGCTTCTTTGTACTCATTTACTGCGCCAGATCCCTCTATCACTTTGCTTAGAACTCTCCGGGTATTGATTTCGCCATGCCCCCAGTATTTGTTTTATTATCATAAGACATTTGCTTATCTAAATTTTGGAGAAATAACTTAACTACTGAGCCCAATGCGATACACTAAATTATAAGGTCGACGATACCTGTACAGTCTTTGCACAGTATCTAAAAGCACGTTCTACAAAGGATTTTTCGATTGCTTGCGCTATATCCCTCTAATAAATTAGAACACTTAAGTTTTCTTCTCACCACGCTTTTACGTCAGCAGCCCATGGGTGTATTTACGCCAGAAACCATCTTGGTTGAAAGCCCGGGAATGCAGCACTGGGTCAGCATGCAGCTTGCCACAGAACACGGCGTGGCAATGAATATTGATTACCCTTTACCAGTACGCTTTATGTGGAATACCGCACGTACCGTACTTGGACAGGACAAAGTACCCAAGCAATCTCCCTATCGTCGTGAAGTACTGACATGGCGAATCGACAATATTCTCCAAGATGGCTCGCTGATGAGCGCAGAAGCCTTCGAGCAAGTTAACCGGTATTGGCAAAATGCAGGAAGTGAACAAGAGCAGGGGTTACAGCGCCTTCAGCTAGCTACCGCTCTGGCCGATGTGTACGAGCAATACTTGTTGTACCGCCCGGACTGGTTGTTTAAATGGGAAGCTAACGAACGCGCTGTATTTGATGACATGGAGATATGGCAAAGCGAAATTTGGCGCATATTGGTCAAAGAGCAACCGCTGCATCCTGCACGTTTGCATCAAATGACCTTAGAGGCGTTGGAAGCTGGTCATTTACCAAGCGAGCCAACGAACAAGTTGCCTGATCGTGTGATAGTGTTTGCTATTAATACTATGGCCCCACAGCTTATCGCATTTTTTGACGCCCTCGCGCAGCACATTAATATTCATATATTTCATTTAAATCCTAGCGTTAATTATTGGGGGGAAGCGAAAAGCAGTAGCGAACAGGCGAAATTATTGCGGTTAGAAGGCCTTAAAAAATGGATGGAAGAAGATCAGTCAAACCCGCTGCTTGGCAACTTAGGTAAACAGGGCAGAGAGCTATTCAACTTACTCACTGAACTGGATACCTTTGAGATTAGTGCGTTTGATTCACCGGATTTTGAAGAAACAAACGATAACGCTGGCAGCGACAATGCTCGTGGTCTACTCGAGTATATTCACAAGGATATCTTGCAGGCCGCTCAACCGAAGCCACTTGCTCATGATTTAAGAGAAAAAGACGATAGCGTTACTATCATGTGTACCCATTCCGCACTTCGCGAAGTGCAGGTATTACACGACCACTTGTTACACTGGTTATCTCAAGACAAAACCCGCACCCCATCAGATATTCTTGTGATGTGTCCCGCCATAGAAAACTACGCGCCCTTTGTTGATGCTGTATTTCACAGAATAGGTACTAAGGCTTTGGCTGGCAGTGGGCAGGTTAGGCTTCCTTGTACCATTGCAGATAGAAGTCCAATGGATGCAGAGCCGTTGATTGCGGCATTTATGGCGCTGTTACAGCTGCCCGATAGCCGTTTTGGTGTGTCGGACATTATGGATTATCTGCAGCTAGATTCAGTGCAAAAGCGTTTCTCAGTATCCCAAGATGATATAGAGCAAATGGTGGTATGGCTAAAACAAGCTCATATTCATTGGGGTCTTAATAGTGCCCATAAAACGGCCGTTTCAGAAGGCGTTGATCTAGACGACACTTACAGCTGGTGGTGGGGAATTCGCCGGTTACTTATGGGCATGCTGGCACCAGATAGTGAAGTCATTGTTAGTGACTTACTTACTATTCCCGACGTTGAAGGACAAAGTGCGCTTACGCTAGGCAAGCTTATTGACGTTGTGGCGCTGTTGGGTGAGTTTGCCCAAGTATTAACAGCCCCAAGGACGGCCGCGCAGTGGTCTAAAGCCTTAATATCGCTTAGAGATACGTGTTTTATGCCGATAAAAGAGCAGCAGCAAAGTTGGGATCTTATTGCCAAAGTTGCTGCCGATCTTGCTGCACGGTGCGAAGAGGCAGGTTATGAACACGAACTCACCCTTCGTCAGGTTCGCGACCTGCTACTCAATCGATTCTCGTCGCCAGATGCTGGTAACCACTTTATGACCGGTCAGGTTACGGTATGTTCAATGCTGCCCATGCGAAGCATACCGTTTAAAAAAGTGTGCATTTTGGGCCTGAACGACAGTGAATTCCCCAGAAAATCAAGCCCACTTGGCCTCGATTTAATGGCAGGTGCTGGCCGCCAAATTGGTGACCGCTCACGGCGTTTGGAAGACAGGTATTTATTCCTAGAAGCCATTATTTCCACCAGAGACAGCTTATATTTAAGTTACCAAGGGAACGACGTTACCAATAACAGTGAGCGGCAACCCAGTCTAGTATTGGCTGAGTTCATGGATATGTTAGCAAACAGCTACGCGCTGGATTTATCAAAGTACAGCGTTAACGCGCCGCTACACCCGTTCAGTGAAGAGGGGTTCACGGGAACCTTGCCGAGCTACGAAACAGGGTGGTTACGGTTAGCTGACGCGTTACAAAAAACGAAATTAAATACCGATGAAGCAGATAATGACTCTACCAATGATGCGGATACGGCAACGTTAGCGCCATCATCTGACGCACTATCAACGCAATCGCTTCGTTTATCAGGTATTCAAATTGCGAGAGCTTTCAAAGATCCGCTGGAGTATTTTTCCGTACAACGGCTGGGTGTGAATCTGTCCCAGTCGTTTACGCTACTTGAAAATAGCGAGCCGTTTGAAACCAATGCGCTGCTGCGCTACCAAGTGCTCGACGCTATCTTTTCGTCTGCAGAGCGCGTTGCGCCAGAGAAAGATGATGTCACCTCTCTTTCCTATAGCGAAAAAGTGATCACTTTTGCGTCGCTTAGAGGGGATATTCCCAATAACCCCGTTGCCAGAGATGAAGTTGACATGTGGAAAGAAGGGGCATTGGCATTAAGTCAGGCAATGGGCCCTCACGACGCGGAGCCTAAGAAAGCGCACTTTCAAGGCAAATACATCACCTTTACTTCATCGGCTTTATTAGGCAGTGACGCGCTAGTCGAGCTTTGTGCAGGCAAGATTGACGCACATCGCGCTTTGGGTTTCTTCATCTCACAATTAGTTTTTTCAAGTAGCGATGAAGAAACCAGCTACAGCAACTATCCGCTGGATATCTATTCGTGTGCCTGGGAAAAGGGCGAAACCATTTTGAAAAAGCAGCGCTTCCCCGCTTACGACCGGGAAACTGCTGTGCGTTTACTTTTGTTTATTGAACAGCTTTATATGGCAGTTTACACGGCGCCGACACCTATTCATTTAAGTTTGTTCGGTACTTTTATGCCCGGAACCAGAAATTCAGACACTAAGCCTGTAGTGGAAAGCATAAAGCCTGAGATGATTACCGACATTCTGCATGCGTTACTAGAGAGTGCGGACGGGACTAGTGAAACCGACAAAGCGATACTTAGCCAAGTACAACATGCAATTGACGAGATGTGCCCGTTCACTGATAAAGACAACGCTGTAGCTAGCGAAACGACAAATGAAAAACATGAAAAAGCGAAACAGGCGGTGGATCAAGCCGCTGCACTTTTTAACACGATAGAGTTACAGCGAGCATTAACCGACTGGCAGCAAAGTAGCGGGCAGTTCAGCGCCGATATGGCAAGCAACCCTTACTTAAATTGGTTGTTTCCTCAGGGCGTGAGTTGGAATGATATACCGCATTTAAGTGCTTTTGTGCTGCTCGCCATGGTCAACAATGCGTCTCAGGAGGAGAAGCTATGAGTTACAACCCTACATCCTCTGATAACCCTATAGACGAACAATCTCAGCCGCAAACCGACGACCACAGCGGCACTGAAGCGCAATTACTCGATGTAGTCGCTATGCCGTTTAAAGGGCGCCACCTTATTGAGGCCAGCGCTGGTACAGGTAAAACCTTTAATATTACGCGCTTGTATCTGCGTCTATTGCTTGAAAAAAAGCTTACCGTCAAAGAAATATTGGTGATGACTTTCACCAAAGCCGCGACCGAAGAAATAAAGGGGCGTATTGCGGCAACACTAAGAGAAGCCCTCCTTATTTGGCAGCAAGCCAAAGATAACGGCAATGAAATAGACAGTGGCTGTGACCCAGTTTATCAGTATTTATTTAATAGCTGTGATATTGACGAGAGTTTGGCACTTTTAAAAGCGGCGCAGCTGGAGCTTGATGAAGCCTCGGTGTTTACTATTCACGGCTTTTGTCAGCATGTTATTACCCAATTAGCATTTAACAGCGGCTTTGCCATGTCGCTTAATTTGGGCAATGACACCAGCGACTTATACCTTGAAGCTGCCGAAGACTTCATTCGAAAAATTAGCAAAAGTGAGGACGAGTTTAGGCTACTGGCAGAGTCTGGCTGGCATACACCTGAAAAACTGCTGCGAGAGTTTAACGCCAGCATTAAAAGTACTCTGACCCCAATATTGCTTAGTGAAGAGGATATTGAGGCGGCGTGTAAAAAGCAGCTAGATGAAGCGCCGCACACGTCTTTAGCCTATGTGAAGTCTCTACTTCAAAGCGTAGAGGATAATGAAGGGCTATTGGTAGAACAGCTCATCAAAACACCGGCCCATAAAAAAGAGCGGCCTCAGGAATTGACTGCACTTAAAGCTTGGTTGCGTTCTTGCGTGGATGAACAAAGTTATTATCTTCCGCCGCCCGAAGCGGAAGCCTTTGTTAAAGGTAACCGATATGCGCGAAATTCATCTGGTGTAAAAGAGATCTTAACGCCTATAAAAGATTTTGCAGGGGCGCTTAAAAAAGCATTTAGTGAGAAAGACAAAGCGTTTGGTAAGGTGCCTGTATTCAAGCTGGTGGTTGAAGCTATTTCGTTCATCAAATCCCGCGTTGAAAAGCAGAAAAAACAGCTTGGCGTTATCGACTTCGACGATCTTATTCGCATGCTCGCCGACGAAGTGGTGAAGCCGAACAATACCCTAGTGCCTGAGCTTCGCAAAAAATTTCCCGTAGCGCTTATCGACGAATTTCAAGATACCGATGCAAAGCAGTACGCGATTTTAGACGCAGTTTATCCTAATCTTGAGAATGCTAACGAAAGTGCGTTATTAATGATAGGTGACCCCAAGCAGGCGATTTATCGCTTTCGCGGTGGCGATATTTTTACCTATTTAAAAGCGGGTAGGCAGGCAGATTACCGCTGGGTGATGAATACCAACTGGCGCTCGGTAGAGGGAATGGTTAAGGCCTATAATCGGTTATTTTATGGTGCGCCTGTGGCATCAAATAAACCCACCGACGTGTTTGGCTTTGACATCAAATACAACCCTGTGGAATTTACGCCTAAAGCGGCCGCGGCAAAAACGCCACTTATCGATCCTGCCGAACAAGACAATGTAATGAAAAGTGCTGTAATGAAGAGCGGTGTAATGGAAAGTGCTGTAACGAAACGCAGCGCAATGAACTACGTTAGCATGTGTTTGGACGACAAAGAAAACGCCCACATTATGCGCCGCAAAATGGCTCAATGGATTGCGCAGGAGATTTACCGCTTATTGAACGAAGCGCACTTCCAAACCGCCAATGGTGGCACTGCGCCGGTGAAGCCTCAGGATATCGCTATCTTGGTGAAAGACAGGACCGAAGCTGGCGCTATCAAAAGTGTACTGCAGCAAAAAGGCTTGGCATGTGTTTATTTAAGCGATCGCAGTAACTTATTTGCCAGTGCCGAAGCCAAAGATGTACTGCGGTTACTCAACGGTATTTGGCATGCTAACGACACCAGTAAAGTGGCGTCGAGCTTGGCGTCACCGCTTTGGGGTTATAGTGCCCAATCACTTATTGAACTGTTGTACCATGAAGATGACGCGCAGTGGGATGCGGCTATCGACAAGGTATTGTCGCTGCGCGATATGTGGCTGCAAAAAGGGTGCATGAGTGTGCTGCTGTATTTAATGCAAGATAGCTATCAACCTCATGCTGACAGCGTGGAACGCGCCCTTACTAACTATCAACACCTAGCCGAAGTGCTGGAAAAAGCTAGCACTACTCACCAGCGCCCAGAGCAGCTACTCGACTGGTTGAATAAGCAAATTCATAAGCCTGAAAGCGATGAAGAGCTTACTTTGCGCCTTGAAAGTGACAGCCAACTTATTCGACTTATTACTCAGCACGGCTCGAAAGGGCTAGAGTACCCCATCGTGTTTGTTCCTTTTGCCACCGGCTACAGAGACGCCGCTAAAAACGGCAACACTACGTCGCAAATATTTACTTATTACGACGAAGAAAAACAAGATTTGCAAATGCAGCTTGGGCAGACGCCACAGGCGATAGCTCGCGTTCAAAGTGAGAGTGAAGCGGAAGACATGCGACTGGCCTATGTGGCGGTAACACGAGCTGCCCATCGCTGTTACATGGGCGTTGTACCGCTGACTAACAATGAAAGAAGCGCATTAGCACGAGCACTTGGTGTAGGTGGCGATGGCAGCAACAACGATTGGTCAAGTGTGTTAAACCGTGTTGCTGAAGAAGAAGCGTCCCATGCCTGCCATATCGACGGTGATGAGTTTGAGGAAGTGTATACTGGCTTTGAACAAGAAGATGAGTTACCTCAGCTTACCGCGTTGCAATTTACTGGCACGGCAAGCGAAGAATGGCGACTGTATTCATTCTCAGCAATGAGCCGTTTAACCACGGTTGGTGCTAACCAAAGCGTTGAAACAGGCACAGCAGCAGAGAGCGGCGCATCAACAGAGCCATTGAGTCAAACCCTTCCTAGTGTGCCCGTACTTCAAACCATTCGAGATGAAGAAGTGTATGCAAGCGACACTCTTGTGGGTGAGATGGGCTCAATTGATGCAGACATCAATTCCTCGGCAGGTATTGAAAGTACGATAAGTAAAAATGATCTGCGTTTTACCCTCGAAAAAGGTGCGAGCGCAGGTAATTTACTTCACGATATTCTAGAGCACAGTGACTTTAGTGCGCCCGATTGGGAAGAAACGGGTAAGGAACTGGTTAACCGCTTCGGGTTAGATGAAAAGCGAACGCCGCTACTCTATGAATGGTTAGAAGAAGCGCTACAGACGCCTCTGTATCCCAATATGCAGCTAAGTATGAGTGATTTGCCCTTAGCGCAAACCCTGCGCGAAGCCGAATTCTATTTTCCAATGAACGACACGCAATGGACTCAGCTTCGTGAAGTACTCGCGACTCATCGAAAAAACGTGGCTGACGTTATTGGTGGTGAAGTGGAAACAGCGCCACAACTTATTACTGCAAAATTACAGGGAATGATGCACGGGTTTATTGACTTGATTTTTGAGCATGACGGTCAGTTTTATGTGGCAGACTACAAGTCAACCTGGCTTGGCGATACTCTAGATAGCTACACGCCAACAGCGCTGTTTCATAACAACCAGCATCACCTTTACGACCTTCAGTACTTAATTTACTGCTTGGCGCTACATCGCTATTTAAAGAATACGCTGCCTAACTACGACCCAGATATGCATTTTGGTGGTGTGTATTACTTGTATCTACGCGGTATGCACCCAGAAAACGAGCGCGGGGAAGGGGTATTTTATACTGATGTTCCATCGTCTGTACTCAACCGATTAGACGGGATATTTGCGAGCAAAGACGATGCCCAGCAAGGCGATAGTTCTTCGAATGCTGGCAGCTCTCACCAGCCTTTGGAACAAACGTCTTCGGGTCAGCAGCAGTTTAGTTTCGATGACGAGTAGTCAACATCATAGAGGCTAAAGCAAAGGAAAATAATGAAAAGCAATCAACACTCTGTACCGTCATTTTTTGATAACTTGTTTGGCATCGAGGCGATCGACAAATTTGTCGCAAAAGAATTTGGCTTTATTGATGAACTGGAGCAAGAAGAACAGTTTATTTGGGCTGGGATCTTAGCATACTTGTCGTATATGCAGCGCAATGGCCACAGCTGTATCTATCTAAGAGACATAGCGGGTACGACGCTTTTTAAAGAGGTAGTAGCAGAACAAGAAGCAGTCTTGGCGGCCGAAACAAATGTGCATAGCAATAACGGAGCGGTTGGGGCATCTAAGTCGCCGGTAGAACAAACAGAGCAGGAAAAAGCGCCCAAAGCAGGTGTTGACGTGCCACAACTAACACCGTTACTTAGAATTGTAAAAAGCGCGCTGAGTAACGAGCAGGTGGCTCAACTGTTTGTCTATAGCAACGGCAAGCTGTACAGCCGTCGCTACTATGAATTTGAACAAGAAGTAGCACGAAATGTTGTAAAACGAGCGGCGCTTACGCCGTTAAGTGATGAAGCTAGCGAAAAAGTAAAGCAACTTTGGCCCGCAATCTTTCCTACCGAAACAACCGATCGGCAAGATTGGCAGCAAATAGCGGTGGCGAAAAGCCTAATGCAGCGCTTTTGCGTTATAAACGGTGGGCCAGGAACAGGTAAAACCTATACTGTATTGCGCTTATTACTGGCGCTACAGGCTTGCGATGAAAACTTAAAAATTGTGCTGGCAGCGCCTACAGGTAAAGCGCAACAGCGTATGACCGAATCTATCATGAACAGCATAGACGGGCTTCGCGGCAAGTTGGACGACACAGTGCTTAACAACGTGCCTACCGATGCTGTGACGCTACATAGATTACTAGGATTGCGCGAGCACGGTGTATCGACTAAGTTCAATCAGCACAATCAATTGGCAGCAGATGTACTCATTGTCGATGAAGCAAGTATGGTCGACTTAGCGCTAATGACGCGCATCGTACGAGCGTTACCAGACCATGCGCGACTCTATTTTATCGGTGATGCCGATCAGCTTCCAGCAGTTGAGCTTGGCAACGTGTTAGAGCAGCTAGTTAGTACCGAGGCAGCAAGTTTTGACGAAAATGCGAATGTGCCAAATGGTACAAATAGCTTAAACAGCAATGACAACGCGTTTTCTTTAGGTGGCGTGCCATCGTTAATGCGTCAGCACATCGCTACGCTGTGCCCGCATTTGCCTCTGTTACCTGTTGATGAGCAGGCAAAAAGCTATGTAGCAACTCTGCAAGCACCGCAGCGCTTCAAAGGGCAGGTGGCAAAAGTTGCAACGGCCATACAGCGAGGTGATGCAAGCGGTGCACTTGCCGCTATTACCGACAAGGCTAGTGACAATGATGAAACTGCTGGCCTCAACTCAAATATCGATTCAACTCTTGTTTCAAAGACTGCATCACGCCTACAATCTGGCGTTCACCTATGGCCAGAGCACCAGGTTAGCGGCCGTGTTTTACACCAGTTGGCCAAAGAAAGCTTCCTGCCTATTTTTGATGCTGGCAGTGCCGAAGAGGCGCTTAATCGTCTGAATGTGGTTAGGTGGCTAACCCCGGTCCGCAAGGGCGGAATGGGCGTAGAAGGCCTGAATAATTTGGTGTTCGATGCTATCAAGCACAAAATCAGAAAGCGGGAAGGCCATTTCTATCAAGGTCAGCCCATTATGATTGTAAAGAATCATCATCCTCAACGACTATCAAACGGTGAGGTTGGTGTAATCTGGCCTGACAGCAAAGGAAAGCTATATGCGTGGTTTTACCAGGATAGCCAAGCTTCGGGTCAAAACGGTTCAAGTCAGAAAGCTTCGGCAAATGCGGGAGACAGTGCTGACAATACGCTAGAGCAAAAGCAAGCGTTGCGCAGCATATCGCTATCAAGAGTACCGCAGTTTGAAACTGTGTACGCCATGACCATACATAAATCTCAGGGCTCTGAGTTTAATCATGTTGTGCTTATTTTACCTAAGCCTGATAGCGAAAAAGCCGCCAACTTATTTCATCGAGGCCTAGTGTACACAGGGTTAACCCGTGCTAAAGACGGCTGCTTAATCATCTCTGACACCGCTACATTTAGCCACATGGTTCAACGGGTGGATAAGCGTTATTCCGGGCTGTCTGAAGCGATTAGCCTGCACCTAGAGAGCACATCAAACGCCACCACAGAAATTGAATAAAATAAAATGTACTCTGACCCCAAAAATTTTGGGGTCAGAGTACATTTCTGTGTGGTTATTTTACTGGCGTAAAAAGGCACAGGCCGCGTTTGTTAATATCAATTGGGGTTTTGCTGATTAGATAAATGCGAGTGGGGGCAGTTACACGCAAAATTCCGCCTTCGGCATTTAAAAACTGTGAAGGCAAAAGTACAGACGTGTCTTCACTTTCTGAATTGTCGGTCTCGGCTTTCACGGCAAAGTGTGACAAACCGCAGTGATCCAGCCAACCTAATATATTATCTGGCGTTGCCACAAAATTATCGTGCCTCAATACGCTGCTATGTAGCGTAATATTCGCACCGAAGACGGGCTTATTCTCTATCGCCATTTGCGTGTTAGGCTTTAAATGCAGACGGTATAGTCCGTGTGCTTCAGGCACAATGTCATCATTCGCATCTGTATTATTCACTAACGTAAGCATACAAAGTTTCACAGGTTAGTTTGGATGGTTTTATTTTGGTGGACTTACGGCTAGCCTGCGTTGATGTGGATCAACTGCCTTTGGGTTTACGCACTTTGTATAAAAAATTAGGCTTCTTGTGCAACAAGCATCTCACCAAGACGCTGAATAGCTTCGGTGCGTGCAGCCTGCGTACTATCAATGAAATTAAAACGCAGGCAATGTCGATACTTACCTGTTGCCGAAAATAGTTGCCCTGGCGCGACATAAATTCCTTTTCGCTTGGCTTCGTCAGCCAGCTTCACGGAGTCATAACGGCTGTTTAGCTCTACCCAAAGCACATAGCCCCCTTGAGGGTAGCTAATACAGGTGTCGGCGGGAAAGTAACGCTTAATGTCTGAACGTAGTGCGTCTCGTGCACTTAGGTAATGGTGACGCATAGCCCGAATATGTTTGTCATAACCGCCTTGCTCAATGAAACTGGCTATAGCTAATTGGGGTAGAGTAGGGCACATAGAGCTACTGACATATTTAACGTGGAGCACTTTATTTCTATAGCTTCCCGGCGCTATCCAACCCACGCGAAAACCAGGCGCTAGCGTTTTTGAAAACGAGGAGCACAGTAAAACGCGCCCATCTTTATCGAACGATTTAATGGTTTTTGGACGAGGGTAGGCGTAGGCAATATCGCCGTAAATGTCGTCCTCTATAATGGCTACGTCGTACTCTCTGGCCAATTCATATAACGCTTTCTTTTTCGCCTCAGGCATAACAAATCCTTGAGGGTTATTTACCGTTGGGGCGACTAAAATAGTCTTGATCGGCCATTGGTCAAGCGCTAGCTTTAATGCCTCTAAACTTAGTCCTGTTTCAGAGTCGGTGGGGATCTCTAACGCTTTTAATTCAGCGCCTTTTATAGCTTGCATAGCACCGTAGAATCCGGGGGATTCTACCGCTATCACATCGCCGGCGCTCGCCACTGCGCGAAGGCACACAGATAAGGCTTCCTGGCAGCCAGAAGTTACAATGAATTCGTCGCTTTGCAACACACAGCCAGATGCTGCGGCCAATCGGCTTAGCTGTTTTCGCAGAGTTTCATCACCTTTTACGTCACCGTATATCATGCCGTCCAAGGCTCGATGTTTGGTGAGTTCATGCAGGCGTTTTATAAGCGGTTTAAGGGTTTTGGCAGTCATGTTGGGCATGGCATGCTGAAACTGGCACAGGGTTTTAGCGTCATGATCTTTATTGAAGGTATTCAGCAAAGTGTCTAGCACATCTTCCCATTGAGACACATCCATAGGGCGTTGCGGAGGCTTCGTCATGCTAGGGGTGTTATCTATTAAGATACTACGGGCGACAAAATAACCTGATTTAGGTTTTGCCTCTACCAGTTGCTGCGCTTCTAACACTCGATATGCTTCCTGCACGGTAGCTATACTTACTTTATGCTCCGTTGACAGCTGCCTAACCGAAGGTAACTTGTTCCCCACCTCAAAAACACCACGCTCGATTTGGGCTTTAAGTTCATTGGCTAATGTTTCGTAAAGCGTCATCGCAATATTTATTCTTATGAAGTTATCTGCATACAGATAACTATATCTTAATTGACAGGAGCTTTTAACCATACAGATTGGTGAAATAACTACCATACAGACGTTACCATGACTAAACTGTATGGCTGTTTTTAAGCGTATTTGGGTATGATGCATACAAAAATATGATTGTATTGTGTTGGTGAAAAACAAGCGTTTGGTTAACCGACCCCTTTCTTTTAAAGAAACGCATTGCTCACCTCAACACATAAGGACTGTCATGGAAACATCTTTACTCATCGCGCTTGCGACATTCGCATTCATCAGTACGGTAACGCCTGGCCCGAATAATATGATGCTATTGGCTTCTGGGGCACAATACGGTTATAAACGTTCGCTGCCGCACATGCTGGGTATTGTAATTGGTGTTGCAGGTCTAATGATAAGCACACTGCTGGGCATTGGTGCGCTGTTCAACATATTTCCCGTACTGTACAGTGTGCTAAAAGTACTTGGCGTGGCATACCTGTTATGGTTAGCATTTAAAATTGCCACTGGTCCCGTAGATGAGCCAGTAGGCCTAGTAGAAAACAAAATTAAATCGACCAAACGCCAAGGGCCGCTCAAGTGGTGGGAAGGGGCATTATTTCAGTTAATTAACCCTAAAGCATGGATGATGGCGTTAGCTAGCGTAGGCACGTTTTCACTGCCTGGCGAGCACTACATTCAATCTGGTATTGCGATTGTTACCGCTTTTGCCGTGATTGGTTTTCCAAGCATCTCGCTTTGGGCAGCGGTAGGCGCAAAAATACGCGTGTGGTTGAGTTCGCCAACTCGAAGACGGCAGTTTAATCTTACAATGGGCGCGGCCACAGCAGCCACGTTATTTTTGATAGTGTAACGGTTATATTAACTGGACGCTGGCGTTTTGGGTGTAAACCGATTGGCTGATGTCTTTTAAAAAACTGATAAAAGGAACACGTAAAATGGAGTGGGTCGAAGTCTTTATTCAATACTTAAGAGCCTATGAACAAAAGGACCTAGACAGTGTTTCCGATATGTTTGCGGATGACATTGCATTAAGGGACTGGAAAATTTCTGTAAAAGGTAAACGGTTAGCCGTTGATGAAACACGTAAGAACTTTGAGAACGCTGATTCGATAGAAATAGATGTGCTGTCTACTATGGCAAACGAGAACATGGTGTGTGGTGAGCTTAAAATTGTAGTGGATAAGTCTGAAACACTGTTTGTTGTTGATGTCTTGAAATTTAATGAAAACGGCAAAATCACCGCTATTCACGCCTATCTAGGACGCGACGATTAAATCTAGCGCAAACAATACAAATACAAGGAGCAGGTCTTCATGGAATTGAACCAAGTTACGTTACCCGTTACCAATATGGTCGAAGCGGTGGAGTTTTACCTTACACTTGGGTTCACTCAAATTGTAGATACACCGCACTATGCCAGATTCACGTGTCCTGAAGGCTCGTCTACTTTTTCGCTCTCTTTAGAAAGCGAAAGTGCTCAAAATCACAGTGTGATCTACTTCGAACACGAGGCGCTAGATGAGCTGTATACCTCTCTTGTGGAAAAAGGTATTCGTTTTGAGCAGCCGCCAACGCAGCAGCGCTACCTTTGGAAAGAGGCCATTTTAAGCGATCCATCTGGCAACAAAATAAAGCTGTACTGGGCAGGAGAGAATAGAGTGAACCCGCCTTGGAAAGTGGAAATAAAGCAGTAGCCATTTGGATAAACTTCAAGAAAAACCGAGAATACCAGTGACAGAACCCCAAATAAGTGTGCACTTTCGCTTAACAAAATTAGATGCCATGCAGGCGTATACGCTAAAACGAGAAATTGAAGGCGCTTACTTTAGTAAGCGTGAAGAATTCGTAGATGAAAAAGGCTCAGGTGCGTTCATTGGCATGGTGCCGTTAAAAGAAAGCCTGTTTGACGAACTCAACGATTACGTTATTCGCCAGCAAATTCAATATGATGACTGCGATATTTATGTTGAATCAAAAATTGCTAACGGTGATATTGCCGTGCCAAGGGTGGTAAACAAATTGCTCAAATACATCGACTGCAAGCTGACTTTCGCTTTTGCGAAGTAGTTTCAATTGAGGTGCGCTACTTAAGCGTGAACCGCCAAGGCAAGGTTGTGTCATCCCGTTCACCTAGCTTACCGGTTTGATCGTCTTTTGCGTAGTCTATGCCGATGCGAGGCGAACTAGTGATATGTTTACTAGCAATGGCATGGTTACTTTCCTCAATCCAAATCAAAGTGTTATTCACTACAGGCTCACCATTAAGCGCAGGTGTTATCGCAAGAGCTTGTGTCAGCTTAGCTGGACCGTCACATAGATTACGCAATGATGTGTTCACGCCGCGACGTTCACGCATTTTGTCTACACCTTCTGTAGGCTTAATTTTTCGGATCAGAACTGAATCAGTGTGGTCAGCGTCATTTGTAACAATATTCAACATACTGTGAGAACCATAAATGGTGTAGATGTAAGCAACGCCGCCTTGCTTTTTAAGTGTTGATATCGAAGAAGGGCGCCGCAACAGGTGTTTTTCCATGGCAAGATCCTGATGACCACGGTAGGCTTCCGTTTCTGTTATCGTTCCCCCGGTTAGTACGCCGTCGACGTTACTAAACAGGAAGTTACCAATGAGCGACTTCGCTATATTGACGACATCGCTATCAGTGAAAAAAGAACGCTGCATTTTTCGTTTAGGTTTATTAATCAACAAATTAAGACGACTTCGTAATTTCGCTGTGAGATTTTAGCACTTTGCTACCGTCGTCCTGTTCAATGAGATATGCTGGGTCGCTGTCGCTAGCCTCTCGTTTTACCGACGAACCCTTAATCGTGCGCTCTACATCATTGGTAAATTTTTCTCTGATATTTCCCGTTGCACTACCGTTTCCCCATTCCCATTCTACTTCTGTGTTTACCGCATAATGTTTCATAATTATTCCCTAAGCCACTAAATCAACTATTAACTTAATTTGTTTAACGAAAAGAATAAGACCTGAGTTCAAAAAGGGGGAAAATAAGGATGGTAAAAAAGTACAGAAGGTTTGAAACCCTAGGAAAGGGTTTCAATTTGTTTTTGTTTGGGTAGTTGTTTTTGCGTAGCTGAACTCCCGGCGGTAGCAATAACGACTAAAGCCACTGCAAACCATTGTGAAAGCGTGAGGGTTTCATCAATAATGATGAACGCCGCTATGGCTGCAACGGCAGGCTCAACACTCATCATAATGCTGAAGGTTTGCTTAGGCATATTGCGCATTGCACTCATTTCTAACGTATACGGGATAGCCGACGAGAATACGCCTACAGCGAACCCGATGAAAATAGCCTGTGGCGAGAGTAAGGCGATACCTTGACTTGCAACGCCAATAGGCACTACACAGATAGCGGCCACTAGCATGCCTAATGTTACCGTAATACCGCCAGAACCTTCGTTGCCTGTTTTGTTTCCAAATACGATATAACCGGCCCAAAACGCTCCGGCTGTAAGGGCAAGAATAACGCCGACGGGATCTAAGCTCTCGGCCGACGCGCCGCCAATATCGGGAAGCAGCAAACAAACGCCTGCAACGGCTAAAATAGCCCAAGCAAAGTCTCTCTTTTTTCTGGCACTAAAAAATGCCACAGCCAATGGTCCGGTGAACTCAAGCGCAACACCTATGCCAAGGGGAATACGCTCAATCGCAAGATAGAAGATGATATTCATTGCGCCTAAGCAAGCGCCGTAGAAAATAACGTTACGCCATCCTTTCGCGCTTAAGCGCGCTCTCCAAGGCCTAAAAATTACTGTTAACACCAACGCGGCGAAAAACGCACGAAGAGCACTGGTGCCTTCAGGGCCAACTATAGGAAAGAGTTGTTTCGCAAACGATGCACCAGACTGTATGGTTACCATCGCCAAAAGCACTGCGACTATGGCAAGTAAAAAACGTTGATTCACAATATATTGCAACCTGGATGAGACAAAACCGGATTATATTTGTTCTAAAACTGAAATGCTCGTTGATAAGGGAAAGTATTGAAAATTAAAAGGTGATAACAGCTAGTTTCATTGTTTTAAACCAATGAGCCTTTTACTTTGCAGTTAGAATACACATAAAAAGTAAGTGAAATAACCAAGATCTGAATGGTGGGCAAAGCACAAGCGTGTATCATGATTATCTCGCACAAATAAATGGAATAAAGACATGGAAATGCGACAACTCTCTTCACCGATAAATATTAAAGGCTTTTCGGTGATTACCAATAATCACACTGAATTCTCACCACTGGGAAAGATACCCACACTTTGGCAAAGGTTTGATAATTCTATAGCTGTTGACTATAAAGGCGGCGAGCGAGTGTATGGCGTGTATTTCAACTACGAATCCGATCATTCCGGTGACTTTTCCGTGTTGGCTGGGTTTGACGGTGACTCAGTGCCCGAACACTTAAAGATTGAGCACATCACTATTCCCGCAGGAAAGTACCTCGTTTTTTCGCGACAAGGTGAAATGCCGCAAATTGCCATTGATGCATGGAGCGATATTTGGCGCTATTTCACAGAAGGAGGTGCCGAGTATGAAAGGACGTTTTCAATAGACTTCGAGCACTATGTGAATGGCAACCATATAGACGTCTATATAGCGATAAAATGACGTCATGTTAACTTTATAATAAAAAAACGGCGCTAATAAGCGCCGTTTTTATCATTGCTCAATATTACGTAAATTACATTTTGTACGCTACGGTAACGTATCCGAAGCGGCCAATGTTGTCGTACGCGCCGTCTATTGAACCCGTGCCTGTCGTGCCTGTCGGTAGCGCACGGTTAAACAGGTTATCAATACCCACGGTTAGGCTAACACCGTTAGCAAAGTTGTAACCCGCGGTCACGTCAGTCACAGCGTATGAAGGCAGTTCCATACGGTTGCTCGGATTTGGGTTACGCGCTAACTCTTGGTTGTCGTAAAGGCTTGAACGTTCTAGGTAGCGAGTTTTCCAGCTTGCTTCCCAATCACCACGGCTATAGTTGATGGTGAATACACCCTGCCAATCAGATTCACCTGCCGTACCTGCGTACTGATAGAATACCTCAGGGTTATCTTGGAATGGGAATTCTTTGCGGTCTTTAAGGTAAGTCGCAATCAAGCTAGTACGGAATGCGCCTTCTAGCGCGTCGAAATCATATCCTAGTTCGAAGTCGATACCCTTGGCTTCTTGACCCGCGATGTTCAATGCATAGCTACGAATCTGAGTGATTTCACCGGTAGTTCCATCACGGTCGATAAGGCCACAGTATACGTTGTTAATACCCGACTCAGAGTCAACACAGCGATCCAATATTGTTTGGCCGTCAATAGACGAAATCGCGTCTGTCAGCTCGATTTCCCAGTAGTCAACAGTAGCGGTAAAGCCTTCAAACCAGCTAGGAGTATAGACAACACCTAGTGTTTTAGAGATTGAGCTCTCCGCTTGCAAGTCGATGTTTCCACCGTTTACGCCCTCTAGCGTTGCTGAGTCGTAATCAGAGTTGAAATCTGCAGGGATACCTAACGCTGCACAGTTTGCAATGCGTTGGTCGGCGTTGGCTAAGTCAGCAAGGTTGTCTGTACGACAAGGATCGTCTACGCGGAAGAAGGTTTGGCTTGCTTCACCATAAAGTTCACCGATGTTCGGCGCGCGTAGTGCAGATGATTTTGTCGCACGTAGACGTAAATCTTCATACACTTTCCAATCTAGACCAAGCTTCCAGCTTTTCGCGTTGCCAATCGAAGAGTAGTTGGCAATACGCGCCGCAGTATCAAATGTCAGCATTTCTACGCCAGGGAGATCGGCAAGTAGTGGAATAGTAACTTCAGTAAATACTTCTGATACATCGTAATCGCCTTTATCTTCACCTAGAGTGTTGAAAAAAGTACCCGCTGCATTATCAGGTTCTTCAATTTCGCTTTTTTCTTTGCGATATTCAACACCGGCTGCAAAGCCAACGTATCCTGCAGGTAATTCATAAATACCAGAGTTTGCGATGGTTGCGCCAGCGTTGTATTGTTCAATTTTGCTTGTGCCAACTGATGTAGTATTGACGTAGTCAATTGCTTCTTGTGAAGGCTGACCAAAGCCCATAATGTTCAACGGTACACAGCCGTCATCACTACCTGACGCACAAACAATGTTTCCATCGCCGTCAGTTATTGCGTTAAGTGCATTCTCGAAGTTTTGCAAAACAAGGTTGTTGCGGTTCTCACGCTCTAATTCAGTTTTGCCGTAGTTTACAAATGCCTCGTAGTTCCACTCGTCACCAATGTAGCCTTCGATACCTAGCACGTAGCGGTAAGTTTCACGCTCGTCTGCTTCGGTGCGGCGCCCTAGGTCAGTCATCATGCGGTTAAGCTGAATGCTGTCTAGTTCATTTTCATCCATATATGCGGCAACGCTATCATCTAGAAAGGCATTGTTACGATAAATGGTTGTCTCTGAGCCGCCATAGAAGAAAGCAGGCTGGCCCATTGTAATTGCACGAGTACGCGCGTACTTAGCCTGTGCATACACTGTGGTGTCGTCGTTTAGCTCGTAGTTACCTTTTACATTTAGGTTAGTACGATCAAACTCAGGCTGAAGCTGCGTAAACTGGCGCAGGTTAAACGAATCACAGTTTGCGCAGAACGCACCGTCTACTTGGTCACCGGTGTAGATTTCGCGAATTGAACCGTCAGCGTTGAAAGTCTGAAAGTTGCCGCCAAAAACGCCAGAGTTGTTTAGTGTGTAGTAGCCCGCATTAGCAGTGTAAAAGTTGTCAGGAAATGCCGTTGAATTTAACTGGTCATCACTGCGCTCGTATCCCATGATGCTTTCAAAGCTCATATTACGATACGACGTTGCAGTCCAAGGGTTGTCAAGGGCCTCTAAAGCTTCTTGTGAGCTGTATTCGGCTGCAAAAGCAATGTTGCCGCGATCATTGTCGAAGTTAAAGCCGTATGATGCTTGGTATTTATCGTTCTTATAACCGTTTTCCTGTGCAAAGCCTTGCGTCGCACTCACGTCGAAACCTTCAATGTTCTTTTTAAGAATGAAGTTAACAACACCAGTTACTGCATCTGCACCATAAACCGCAGAAGCACCGCCAGTAACGATTTCTACGCGCTCAATCCACGAAGTAGGGATGGTGTTGGTATCAACCGCTGCAGAACCTGCTGAAGAAGATACGTGACGTTTACCGTCTACCAATACTAATGTGCGGTCAGTACCCATACCACGTAGGTCAAGAATATTTAGACCAGCAGTTCCAATAAATTGACCTGAATTACCTAATGAGAATGTGTTTGCAAGTGAAGGAAGCTCATTAAGCACCTCACCAATGTTCATCGCACCTGAATTAAGAAGTGACTCACCAGAAATGGCTGTTACTGGTGATGGAGCGATAGCACCCTGACGAGAGATACGAGAACCGGTGACCTGAATTTTTTCAACGTCAGCGCTTTCATTAGTTGAGTCCTGTGCAAGAACGTTGCCTGAGGTCAACGCGACACTTCCTGCTAATGCTAACTGAACTGCAGTTGCAATATTTTTCATGGATTGTTCCTAGTGAATTAGATTTACGTGCTTGTTGTTGGTTAATGCCCTGTAAATAGGCAAGGGCTAGCCAAATTGCATGCGTAGTTTTTACTTATGTCGCAATGGCGCGCATTCTAATTATCTAGTATTAAATAAATCAATTTTTTGCGGTGAATTAAATTCTGGCCATGAAAGAGTTAACTTAATTTTAAAGAATTTATAAATAGTAGGTTTAATTAATATTTTTAATTTTTGTATTAATTATGTTCAATAATTGTTTTTATATTGACCATGTGGTCGAAAAGTGACTTTTTAGAGCGCTTATTGAGCGGTTTTCATCTTGTTTTTCATTTGCTTGGTTAATTTTGAGTTAGAAGGTTTTTGCTCGTATATTGCACTAACTGAGTAAATTTAAACCGTGTGTATTAAAGTTTCTTTTTTTTAACGTGAATAATAGTTGTTTTGTCGCTGTTTTAAATCAGGTAATTGCTAATGTTGCTCATAAGTTAAATATTCGTTGCTTCTCCATGTGTTATATTTTCTCTCTTATTTCTTAATGATGTTTTTAATTATCCTTGATTCTGTGGAAACTATAAATAATGTAAGGGAGTTAAACTTAAATAAGGTCGAATAGATGAGAATAACGCTGATACGGTTTTGAACCGCTAGAAATAAAAAAGCCCACGTTGATGTGGGCTTTAGTGCGCTTTCAAAATGCTCTTGCTTAACAAAAGTTTTGAGGCGTATTAAGCACTGAGCTTCTGAGCTAATTCCTGCCTTACTATTTCAGCGCCAGCGCTGAGCGCCTCAAGCTTGCCTCGAGCAACCTGTCGTGAAAGGGGGGCCATACCACAGTTTGTACAAGGGTAGAGTTTGTCGGCATCCACGTACTTTAATGCTTCACGTAATGTAGCTGCTACTTCTCCTGGTGTCTCTATTGTGTCAGTTGCAACATCAATAGCGCCCACCATCACTTTTTTGCCTTTAAGAAGCGAGATCAGTTCAATGGGTACATGGGAGTTATGGCACTCCAGAGAAACCATATCAATATTAGATTTTGCTAGCTTAGGAAAGCTCTCCTCATATTGTCGCCACTCAGAGCCTAATGTCTTCTTCCAATCGGTATTAGCTTTGATGCCATATCCGTAGCAAATGTGCACCGCAGTTTCGCATTTAAGCCCTTCAATGGCTCTTTCTAATGCGGCAATACCCCATTCATTGACCTCATCGAAAAATACGTTAAACGAAGGTTCATCAAACTGGATAATGTCAACACCAGCAGCCTCAAGCTCCTTTGCCTCTTGGTTTAGTATTTTGGCAAACTCCCACGCAAGTTTTTCGCGACTTTTATAATGGTCGTCGTACAGCGTATCAACCATCGTCATAGGGCCAGGTAACGCCCATTTTATAGGCTGATCGGTTTGGCTCCTTAAGAACTTTGCGTCTTCAACGAACACTGATTTTGGCCGTGTAACAGCATGGGTAACGACAGGTACGCTAGCGTCGTAGCGATTGCGAATACGTACGGTTTTACGGTTTTCAAAATCAACACCGTCAAGGTGCTCAATAAAAGTAGTTACAAAATGCTGACGAGTTTGCTCACCGTCACACATAATATCTATGCCTGATAGGGCTTGTTCCTGAAGCGTAACGCGAAGCGCGTCTTTTTTGCCTTCCTCTAATGCTTCATCTTCTAGCTTCCACGGCGACCACAGGGTTTCAGGCTGTGCAAGCCACGATGGTTTCGGAAGACTGCCTGCAATTGAAGTGGGGAGTAGTTTTTTCATGTGATTCGCTTTCTTCTAATCAATAATTTGTATGGATGCGCGAAGGGCAGAACGTGCTGCCCTTATCATAGTTTTGTAGTCGCAACATGTGCGGTTTGAATATCGCAAGTATCTAAATGAACGGATCAGGCATAGCTTGCTGTGAATTGCGCTAACTTGTGTTGATAAGGCTTTATAAAGTTCTCTTCTACGAACTTGCCTTGTTCAACGGCTAGATGAGTCCGCTCTTCACGGTCATAAACAATGCGAGTCACTGAGTGATCGCTATTTTTCAAGTTTGGTTTGTAGCTTAAACCTGCCTGGGCGTTAGCGTTATAAATCTCAGGGCGATAAATTTTCTGGAAGGTCTCCATCGTAGCAATAGTGCTGATAAGTTCTAAATTGGTGTAGTCGTTTAACAAATCACCAAAGAAATAAAATGCAAAAGGAGCAGCACTGTTTGGTGGCATGAAATAGCGCACGTTTAAGCCCATCTTCTTGAAATACTGTTCAGTTAGTGATGATTCATTAGGCTGATATTCAACGCCTAAAACGGGGTGCTGATTTTCTGTTCGACGGTAGGTTTTATTGTCGGAAACGCTTAAACAAATGACCGGCAGCTTTGAAAAATGTGCTTTATAGGCTTCTGAATTAACGAAATACTTAAACAACTTTCCGTGCAGATCACCAAAATCGGTAGGGACACTGAACGAAGACTGTCCACGATTGTGATTAGATAGACGAACGCTAAAGTCATAATCGCGAACATAAGACGAGAAGTTGTTTCCCACAATACCTTGAGTGCGTTTACCCGTTTTTTTGTCAATTATATTGGTTTGTAAGATTTCGATAGTTGGGAATGTGTTGCCGTTACCCTCAACGTCGATATCTACCGACACAATTTCAAGTTCGACAGCATAGCGATCGCCACTTTCATTATCCCAGCTAGCCAGTGCATTAAAGCGGTTGTTTATCATGCTAAGTGCATCGCGCAAATTTTCTTTGCGGCGTTGACCACGAGCTAAATTGGCGAAGTTGGTGGTGATGCGTGTGTTGTCTGAAGGGCGATAATCTTCATTAAACTGAACGCTGTTAATAGTAAAAGAGAAATCTGTGTTCACGTTGTTGTTCATGAGAATGCGCTTCTATTCCTAAAGTTAAACCGAGTAGTGAGACTGCTGTAAAAGCTATGAACACGTTATACGTTGATTTAACTATGAATAAAAATGACTTATTTTCATTTTATCATGAAATATTGTCATGTATTGGGCGGGCGAAGAGCTAGTCGCCTACTATTGAGGCGGTAGATCTTTACTTGAAGTTGAGGTTTGCCACGAAATGCACAAATTATGCGTGTCTGATAAAACGTAATCATCACCGCCACAGTGACCAGTTTTTGTATGTGGCGGTCTATCCGCCACTAATGATTGCGTAACGCATCAATTAATTCGTCTTTGCTCATGTTAGAGCGACCTTCAATGCCGACTTCCTTGGCCTTTTGATACAGTTCCTCTTTAGTGCGATCCTCGTATTTTTTGCCTTTTCCACCATCTTTAGAAGGGGTTTGTTCGCTATTGGCTTGCGCATTGGCAATGCGCGCCGACTTCTCTTTACTGTAGCCTTCGTCGCGAAGGGCTTCGTAAGTGTCGTCGTTTTTAATTTGGTTGCCGTGGTCCTTAGCCATATTTAACTCCTGTTTTGCATACTGAGTAATCGATGAATGTTTCGCCGTAATTCTTACTTTGTATTTATATAGATGGATTACACAGTCGTTTAAAAGGCAGGCTTCAAGTGCGAAGAACCAATAGCGAGAGAGTGCTGCGCCTTTAACATCAGAAAAAATGTCATTCATCGCAAACGCCAAAAACGACAAAATAACGCTGCACCGCAATGTAACGGCTTAACGCGTTAAAACTTCTTATGTTGTCAATTTTAGTGCGCCATATGCACGTAAAAAGTGCATTTATGTCAATGGTTTAGCGTTTCTATGCTATTGCGCGTTTAAAATTAAGCCTTTAGTCTAAAGTGAATGTAGACGGAAGACAGAGCGAAATATGAATAAAAATGAACAACAGAGCACCGTGAATTCTTCACGCCGTAATTGGTTAAAGTCAGTGGGATTATGTGCAGGAGCAGTAGCGCTAACGACCAGCGTTGACAGTATTATGGGCGACCTTCGTGCCGCAGGTATGCAAACTGAACACTTCCCGTCTGCTACCCCAAATGTAAACGATGGTCTTATTCGCCTATCGTCGAATGAAAATGCCTTTGGGCCGTCAAAAAAAGCCGCAAAGGCAATGCAAAGCGAGCTTTTAAACCTAGCGCGTTATACCGACGCTACGGTTGAAGTGTTAGCGCAAAAAATTGCTGAGCAAGAAGGCGTATCTGCTGAGCAAATCGTAATTACGAATGGATCTTCACCTATTCTTTTTGGCTATGCGGACTGGATCACCAAAAACGGCAATAAACTGGTAACGTCTATGGCAACCTACGAAGGCGTACCACGGGGCGCTGAGTTTATGGGGGCAGACGTGACCTACGTGCCGTTAGCCAATGATATGACTTTTGATCTAGATGCAATTGAAGCAGCAGTAACCGAAGATACGACTGCTGTGTACGTATGTAATCCAAATAATCCGACAGGGAGCATGGTAGATGCGGCGAAGCTTACCGCTTTTGCAAAACGTGTATCGAAGAAAGCACAGGTTTTCATCGATGAAGCCTACATTGAAATGTCTGATGCTTACCCCGCTAATGTGCAATCGAAGCTAGTAGCTGAAGGGTACAACGTGGTGATTTGCCGCACCTTCTCTAAAATTCACGCCATGGCGGGACAGCGTCTCGGTTACGCCATCATGCCTGCTGAGCAAGCTAAAACAATGGGCGGTATGCTGCGCATGGGTGGTGTGAATTACTTGGCATTAGTAGCGGGTATGGCAAGTATGGATGATCATGAGAACTTAAACACAATGCGCTCACGCATTAAAACTGAGCGTGAAAAGTTAGTAAAAGTAGCTAAAGAGTTAAAGCAGCCGTTTGCGCCAAATCCACAAGGGAATTTTATTTACATGGATACGGGCATGCCGCACGATAAATTTGCAGAAAAGATGAAAGCTCAAGGTATAAAGGTTGTAGGGCGCACGTGGCCTGGGTACGACTCCTGGTCACGTATTAGCGTAGGGACACCTGAAGAAACTGACGCGTGCGTTAAAGCATTAAAAGCGGTACTCGCTTAAAAAACAACAATAACACCTAGCGCAGAGAGAAAAGGCTGAACGCAATTTGTGTTCAGCCTTCGTTTTTTGAATCGCTATTTCTCGATAGCAAACGTTAAGCCTGCTTTTTCTTCTAAACGGCGGATAAGCTTGTTACCAAGTGCTGCCGCAGGTGTGAAGAAACCACCAGATAAACTAACGTCTTTGCACAAGCAAAGGGCAGATTCTGAAATCATTTTACTGGTAGAGCCGTAACCTGGATCCTTGTCGCCTTTTACCGATACGGCTAGCATATCACCATTGGTAGCGGTACCCACAAACATGACATCGTAAAAGCCATTTTCGCGCTCTTCTTTGCTCGGGCCTTCACCTGGTTTAGGGCCATCATCACTTGCAAGCGACTTATCTTTGGCAACGTGATTCGCCATGGCTTCACCTTTCTCACCTGGGCCAGTCATCATCATTTCATCATATTGAAAGTTCTTGCCGTAGCTATATCCGCCCAGGTAGTTCGTGCGATGAACGTTTTTAGTATTGATGGCCGCCATAATAAATGGTGCAACCCATGTGCCTAACTGCTCATCGAAGTAAGGTTTATTGCCATCGGGCTGTGGCTGATTTGACGCGCCATCGGTTAATGAGTGCGGGTTAATAAGTGCCGCCATGACAGACTTATCTTTGTGCGCAGCCGCCATGGTCGCTTTTAAACTTGCAGCCGTACCGCCAGAGAACGTGCCCTGCATTTTACGAACGCGACCTTTTACATATTCAATGAGATCGCCAGTTTGCTTTTTGGCATGTTCTTGAAGGTAGTACACACCAAGGTCAAAAGGCACAGAGTCAAAGCCACACGAGAACACAATGTTTGCGCCGGTTTCTTTAGCTTTCGCTTCGTATTTATTGATCATTTGGTGCATCCAGGCTGGCTCACCGCAAAGATCTGTATAGCCGGTGCCGTTATCGACACATGCAGAAAGTAACTTTTCACCGTAAATTTGATACGGACCAACAGTGGTAAGTACAACGGCTGTGCGCTTCGTCAACGCATCTAGCGCGTCGTCATCATCACCATCGGCTACAATGCTAGCAACGCTTTCACTAATGCCTAGCTCCTTTTTTACGCCGTTGAGTTTAGCTTCGTTTCGGCCTGCGACCGCCCACTTAACGCTGCTGTCGCTGCCATACTGAGCCTGAAAATATTCAGCTACTAACTTACCCGTAAAACCTGTAGCACCGAAAATAACTACATCAAATTCCCGTTCGTTACTCATTGTTTTGTCCTGTTTTATTTCGTTTCGACACGTGTCATCAATATGCGTTACTCAATATACGCACAAGCACCCATATCTATCATTTTTTTCGGTAATATTTGTCTATTCACGAAATTAAATGGTGAGCATAAAAAAGCGTTAGCTTAATGATTCTACAAACTCAGCTAGCCGTGAAAGCCCTTCCTCCAAGCGTTCAATGCTAGTGGCGAAAGACAGTCTTACGTAATGGTTGGCATTGTGCTCACCAAAATCATTACCCGGCGTAAGCGCTACATGATGTTGTGAAAGTAGGGCATCACAAAATTCAATTGCACTTAACCCTGTGTGCTTAATATTGATGTAGGCGTAAAACGCACCGTCAGGCTTTGCATCTAAACCAAGCCCCATATTTTCAAGTGCACTAAAAACAAGGGAAGCACGCTTTTCCAGCGTATGGCGGTTTTGCTCGCATTGCGCCAATGCTTTTGGTGTAAAGCACGCAAGAGCGGCTTTTTGCGATAGGGTAGAGGGGCAAATAAACAAATTCTGCGCGAGCTTTTCAACGATGGGCGTCATCGCTTCAGGTACCACACACCAGCCAAGACGCCAGCCGGTCATGCCAAAATATTTGGAAAAACTGTTTATTACGACCACTGTTTCTTCAAGCTGTGCATTGGCAAGTACGGTTTGAAGTTTGGTATCACTGCCCAAGGTCGATTGGGAAGCGAATGAATCATTGCGTACATCAAGATCAGCCGAAAGCGATAGATCCAAGTAAATTTCGTCAACAATTAAAAAGCCACCTTTGGATTTGCAGTACTCGCCAATTTTAGTCAACTCTTCTGCATCTATAACCGTACCAGTAGGATTGGCAGGTGTGGCAATAAGTACACCTTTCGTGTTGTGCTTCCAATTATCGGCAACACTTGTTGCGGTTAGCTGAAAGTTATCCTCACTGCGTGTTGGTACCAGCGTTACCTCTGCGCCAAATGCGTTTAAAAAACGTCGGTTACAAGGGTAAGAAGGGTCGCCCAATATCACGTTGTCGCCTGGTTCAACCAAGGCAGCACTTGCCAAAAGTAAAGCGCCAGAAGCCCCAGCGGTCACGACCACTCTAGAAGGGCTTACCGCTACGCCATGTTTAACTTCATAAAAGCGTGCAATGGCTTCACGTAGTTCAGGCATGCCCAGCGCCGAGGTATAGGGAAAAACTGGGGCATTTAAGCTTTCTTTCATTGCGGCGAGCACTGCCGCGGGTGCGCCGAAATCAGGCTCGCCTAAATTAAGTCTTATAACATCTTTACCTTGCTGTTCTAGTGCCGTGGCTTTTTCGCCATAGGCCATAGCAAGAAACGGAGAGATCGCCGTAGCGCGAGAGGCAAACTTCAAAATAAAACCCTTATTAGTAAGTGCCAATTCAAACTGTACCGCAATTAGTGATCACTCTTGGTCATGATTCAAGGGAATTCTTCGAGAAGTACAATTAACTCGCTGACTTACTTCATAGCTAACTATTTAAACGAACAAACTTTTCGGCCAGCTCGTCTAGTGACTCTCTATTGTTCGGGTCGGGCTTAACCACATCGATAGGGCATACCGCTACGCAAGTAGGGGCATCGTAATGCCCCACGCATTCTGTACAGCGTAACGGGTCTATTTCATACACTTTATTACCCATGCTTATAGCGGCATTAGGGCATTCGGGTTCGCACATGTCGCAGTTAATGCAGCTATCAAGAATAAGCAGTGCCATGCATTATGCCTCGCTCGCGTTTTCGGGTGTTACTGCACTAGGAGCTTTTCGAAACGGATTGCGGGTATCAATGCCTTCATCTAAATTTCGCAGCAGTAGGGCAAAGTTTAGAGACACATCGCTGGGTATCGGTATTCTTACTTGGTGTCCTGAACCCTTAGCATCCGTAATAGAATGGTTTCTCTTATCCAGCATCTCATTTAGCGTAAAGGTAATGTTGCCGCTTGGCGTCATCAACTCAAGCGAGTCACCTACACAGAATTTGTTTTTAACGTTTATAATTGCATAGCCAGACTCTTCACAACGGTCAATCACTTCACCAACAAATTGCTGTTTATCGCTGACTGAGTGGCCATACTCATAGTTCTGATACGCGTGGTGCGCATGGCGACGCAAGAAACCCTCGGTATAACCTCGATGAGCTAAAGTTTCCAAGCTTCCCATTAATGTACTATCAAAAGGCTTTCCTGCTACCGCGTCGTCAATTGCTTTTCTATAGACTTGAGCGGTTCGGGCACAGTAGTAATGTGATTTAGTGCGGCCTTCTATTTTTAAACTATGCACGCCCATTTGGGTTAACCTGCCAACATGTTGCACGGCACGCAAATCTTTAGAATTCATAATATAGGTGCCATGTTCGTCTTCAAAAGCTGGCATCAGTTCTCCAGGCTTTTCCTTTTCTTCTAACATAAACACTTTGGGGCTTGGCGTGCCTTCACCAAGGGTAGGAATTACCACTTGAGGTGCTGTAACTGCCTTATTAATCTCACTGGTTAGAACGATGTCGCCAGTTTCGTTTTCCTCGCCTGCCTTAACATCGTAAGACCATCGACAAGCATTGGTACAAGTGCCCTGATTAGGATCGCGTTTATTCATATATCCAGACAATAAGCAGCGCCCCGAATACGCCATACAAAGCGCGCCATGCACAAATACTTCTAACTCCATGTCTGGAACATGCTCGCGAATAGTTTCAATTTCTTCCAAAGAGAGCTCTCGAGACAAAATAACGCGCTCAATACCTTGTTTCTGCCAAAACTTCACCGTGGCGTAGTTCACCGCATTGGCCTGTACACTCAAGTGAATAGGTATTTCAGGGAAGGCGTCGCGCACCATCATAATAAGCCCTGGGTCTGACATAATTAACGCATCGGGCTTCATAGCAATTACTGGTGAAATATCTTTAAGGTAGGTACCTAGCTTACTGTTGTGCGGAGCAATGTTGCTTACTACATAGAACTTTTTACCTAAAGCATGTGCTTCTTCTATGCCTATCGCTAAGTTCTCAAGGCTGAATTCGTTGTTTCTTACGCGAAGCGAGTAGCGTGGCTGCCCAGCATAAACAGCATCAGCGCCATAGGCGAAAGCGTAGCGCATGTTGCGTAAGCTACCCGCAGGTGCAAGCAACTCTGGCGCGATTAACGTTTGGTTTGGCAATGTTGAAACTGAGCCTTCAGGTAGGTTAGAAGAGCTGCGATTAGGTGATAATTTTGAAGTCATAGATAAAAACCGCTACTAGACGCTTTAAACAAGGCGGCGGATTTTATAAGCCGTAAAATACCTCTACAACTCAAATAAAGCTTGGTGTTGACCAAGATCAAATAATTTGGTGTCGCTCATGTTTTTGAATGTTTAAACGGCAATTGAGCAGAGTCAATGCCAGCTGTTTTCTTCCATATAGTTGCGTTTTTGGTGCATTACCTTCGGTAGGAAAAAACAAGCCTGTTCACAGCTAAATAACAAGCAAAAAGAGCGCATTAAACGATGAACTACCATGGGCAAAACCCACCACATAGGGTAGGCTAGAAATTCACAATAATAAGGACTAACTGCATGCTGCAATTGAACATTTTTCATAAAGCGGCGCGACAAGTGAAAGCATCGGGTAAATCGGCCATTGCGATTACGGTATTTTTTGTCGTGTCTACGTCTTCCGCGTTGGCTGCGCTGCCAAGCATTGGTGAATTCACCAGCGATATGACCAAAAAAGATGGTTTAATTCCTGTTTACTATGACGATGAAAGCGACAAAGTTTACTTGGCGGTGCCAACAGCCCACGCCGAATACCTGTTTCAAAGCAGTTTGCCTTATGGCGTAGGGTCTAACGACATTGGCCTTGATCGCGGCCAGCTAGGCAATACGCGTTTAGTAAGCTTTGAAAAATTTGGCAACAAGGTTTTATTAAAGCAGCACAACACCAAATACCGAGCAGCCCATGGCAGCGACGCTGAGAAACAGAGCATTGATGAAGCCTTTGCTGATTCGGTTATCGCAGGTTTTACGCTGGTAGCCAAAAACGACAGCGCCAGTCTAATAGATTACACACCGTTCTTGTTAAGCGATATTCACGGCATTGGCAATCGCTTAGCGGGAACTAACCAAGGCAGTTTTAGCGTAGATAACATGCGAAGCGGCGTGTATTTACCTAAAACCAAGGGCTTTGAAAAGAATACTGAATTAGAGGCTTTAGTCACCTTTGCAGGTAAGAAGCCAGGCGAATACGTGCAGCAAGTTACGCCCGACCCAGAAAGCTTGTCGGTGCACTTGCATCATTCGTTTGTGGCTCTGCCTGACGATAATTACACGCCCAGAGAGTACCACCCGTACTCGGGCTACTGGAAATTCAGTTACTTTGATTATTCAACGCCTATCAGCGAGCCTACTGAACAGCGTTTTATTACCCGCCATCGTTTAAACAAGAAAACCCCGCATGCTGCAATGAGCGAAGCAGTAGAGCCTATTGTGTATTACCTAGATCCTGGTATTCCAGAACCCGTAATGACCGCGCTTAAAGAAGGGGCGAGCTGGTGGAATCAAGCCTATGAAGCCGCAGGCTACAAAGATGCGTTTCAGGTGAAAGTATTGCCCGAAGGTGCCGACCCAATGGACGTGCGCTATAACGTAATCAACTGGGTACATCGCGCAACGCGCGGTTGGTCTTATGGGTCGTCGGTTGTCGACCCGCGCACTGGTGAAATTATTAAAGGTCACGTAACGCTCGGCTCATTGCGTGTAAGACAAGATTATTTAATTGCCCTTGGCCTAACCAGTCCTTTTAAGGATGGCAGCACCGACACCACTGCACAGCAAGAAATGGCTCTAGACCGCATTAGGCAGCTTTCAGCCCACGAAGTAGGGCACACATTGGGTATAGCCCACAACTTTGCGGCAAGTGAAAATAACCGTGCGTCGGTAATGGATTATCCTCACCCCAAAATTAGTATTAAAAACGGCAAAATTAGCTTGGAAGGCGCGTATGATAAAGGCATAGGCGCATGGGATATTCACGCCGTAGCGTATGGCTATCAAGATTTTGCCAGCGACGTAGAGGCAACTGAAGCCTTGGCAAAAATTATCGTAAAAGGCCGTAATGAGGGTTTAAGTTTTAAGTCAGACCCCGATACCCGCAGTAGTCGCCATGCATCGGCAAACGGCCATATGTGGGAAAACGGTAGCAATCCGCTAGATGCTTTCGATGAAATTTCACAAGTACGCGAACTGGCGTTAGCCAATTTAGGTTTAGACACCTTAAGCCCAAATAGCAGTTTATCCTCTCTTGAAAATGCTTTAGTGCCTATTTACTTACTCCACCGTTATCAGTTAGAAGCCGTTGCAAAGCAAGTCGGCGGCTTAGTGTATGAATACGAACGCAAAGGTGACTATACCAAAGCACAGGGCCAACAGTTTGTAGCGTCTGCAGTGCAGCAACGCGCTATGCAGCAGTTAATTACGGCCACTACCGCTGATTACCTGACGATACCTGAATCGGTACTCGCCCTTATTCCACCGACAGCGTATGGCGACGATATTACTCGCGAGCACTTTAAGGGCAAAATGGGGTTAATGTTAGACCCTGTTTCTGCGGCCGCTTCTGCATCTAACTTTGCGTTTGAATTACTATTGCACCCAGAGCGCTTAAACCGCTTAGAGTGGCAAACAAGAAGCACTAATGACCGACGCAAAAAAGTAGGCGTTTCTATGCTGGTGAAGCAAATACTTAACGTTCACTGGTATAAAAATAAGTCACAAAGCCCACTAGCAAAACGGTTACAGTTAGTGGCGTTGAACGCTGTTATGCAGGCGGTTACTAATGAAAAGCTAGCGCCTGAAGTAAGAATGGAGGCCGAACTTGCTCTTCTTGAATTCAGCGAATGGTTAGACGATGAAGCCGACGATAATCAGTATGAAATACTGAAAGAACAGTTCGATACTTATTGGGCAAGTAAGGCATGGCCAAGTACCTTTGAAGTAGAGCCGCTACCGCCAGGTTCGCCGATTTAAAATGCGCTGCTACCAAGGACGCTGCTGATGCATAACCATAGTAGTAAAAAAACGTCAATGCCGCACAGGGATGCTGCGGTACGGCGTATTCCTGTATTTGTTGGGCTACTGCTAATTCTCATACCTTTAGCTGAAAGCGTTAATGGGAGTGTTTTGTGGGGGATGAACTACCATTCCCCAAAGCTCATGTCACAGGTCGGGGATATGGTAGCCTGGGTGAAATTGATAGCGGTATGTGCAGGTGTTTACCTGATTTTTAAGCAGAAAGGTGCACTTAAGCTTTTGTTCAAAAATAAATGGGTTTCTAACATCCTTAACATTTTTATCGCTGTAGTGGCTTTTATTCAGGTTAACCTAGGTTTTTTTGACGTCGCAATGGATATGGTGTTAACCGATAATACAGACTACTTTCATAAAGAATTTGAAATAGGCAAAAACACTATTTACGTGCATACCCTAGACCAAGGTGCTTTGGGAAAGGCTTATCATAACTTTTACTTAAAATGCCCACTTCCTTTACACCGTTTTGAATTAAAACCAATTGAACAAACAGACTGGGTTTTAGATTTACAGCTTAAAGCAACCGATGTTGGTTTTGGTGTGTTTAACGGACGTGGAGAGTTTAAACATGATATTGGTTTGAATGGGATAAATTGTACTTAAATTGTGAGCGGCTTCCTTGTCACGCTGGACAATATCATCATTGTATTGGACTCTGCCATTATTGATAGATCTTCCAAAAAGCCGTCTAGTGCTTTCATTGAATCTGTCGCTACTTTCATAATGAAGGCGCGTTCACCCGTCACATTGTATCCTTCAACGACTTCTAGCCGTTCTTTCATAAATGCTAGTATTTGCGGCTCCTTACCAATAAATACACGGGCTTGAACCATGGCTGTAATAGCTAATCCCATGTTGTGGCTATCGATTGTTGCAGTATAGCCAGTAATTACGCTTTCCTCTTCTAATCGCTTTACGCGTTCAGCAACCGCGGGGGCGGAAAGGTGGACACGTTTCGCTAATTCCGAGAAGGAGATACGCCCCTCAGACTGCAAAATATGTAGAATATTTCTGTTAATCTTGTCCATCTTATTTTTCCAAAGTAAACGCAGCCTTTTCCTTTGTTTTACAAAGTTAAATGCGCGAAATTCAATTATTGTGTTATTCATCGCTTAGCAGGTCAAGCATACACTGAGCAGTATCAATTGACCTACAGAAGACAAATCATGCAAATCGATGAATTTACACTTGAACGAATCCAATCACTCTATGAAAACTTAGTTGAACTGAACCTATCTGATAGCGGTGTTCACCCATATCGATTAAACGAACTGCTCAATCAGGAGCAGCAACAAGAGCTATTGAGTATTGAACTTGGATACGGTTGGACTAATGGTAATGAGCTTACTTGAAAAAGGCGATGAGCTAATAGTTATTGTTCCTAACTACATGCAAATAGCTGGGTGGGCTAAGTCGTTAGGGGTGAAGGTCGTCGAAATTCCATTATTGGAACAAGACGGTTGGCTACCAAACTTTGAACTGCTAGAAAAAAGTATATCGGCTAACACCAAGATGCTCACTATTTGTCATCCCAACAACCCAACGGGATCTACGCTGCCTCTTGAACAAATACAGGAATTGGTGAACTTTGCAAAACGGCACGACATTTATATCCATGCTGATGAGGTATACAAAGGTGCGGAGTTTGATGGAAATGAACTACCTAGTTTTGCAGATGAATATGACAAGGCGATTATTACCTGCGGCTTGTCAAAAGCTATGGCGATGCCTGGTTTACGCCTAGGATGGCTAGTTGGGCTACCCGACGACATCTACAAAACGTGGCAGTGTAAGGATTATACCAGCATCACCACTAGTGCTGTAAGCGAATATGTAGCGAATATAGTGCTAGAACCAACCTTTCGGCATCAGGTATTAACCCGCAGTAAAGAATTCTTAATAGATAATCTAAATAGAATTAGTGAGAGGGTCGATGAAAATTCCTGGGCCTCGTTTGTACCGCCCAAGGCAGGAGGTATGGCATTTATTCGTTATGATTTACCAGTTAACTCGACTGAACTGGCCCACGAGTTTAGACAAGAATTGAGCGTGCTTATTTTACCTGGTGATGTGTATGGCTTAGACGGTTACTTCAGAGTAGGAATAGGCGCGCCTAGCGATCATTTAGAAAAAGGGTTGGAGAGAATTAGTCATTATGTGAAGCACAAATATGGGGTGTAAACATGAAGATTGTCACTAAATCTGAAATTCTGACCGTGCTGAGGCAATTCGACCCATTACTTGATGTTGAAAGTGGATTTGTTGACTATTCCAAAGGTTTAGCGTGCATCCCGCCTGTAAGTGAACTAGTGCTTGAGAAAGGTGAAGTACATATTAAGTGCGGTTACCTCAAGGCTGGAGTTCATTATGTGATTAAGGTTGCATCAGGCTTTTATGGCAATAGTGTATTAGGCTTGCCGTCCAGCAACGGCTTGATGATGCTGTTCTCCACCGAAACAGGTGAAGCCAAATGTTTACTGCAAGATGAAGGTATTTTAACCGACCATCGTACTGCAATTGCAGGCGCCATTGTTGCCAAGTATTTTGCTCCTGCCGTGGTCTCTGCCATTGGGGTAGTAGGCACTGGTATTCAGGCACGTCTTCAGGTGAAGCGAGTGAGTCAAGTGACAGGATGTAAAAAGATTATAGTGTGGGGACGTTCAACGGAAGCTGCTGAACGCTTTTGCCGGTCCATGCAAGTCGAAGGTTATAATGTAGAGCTTATCGAGCACTTGGAGTCGTTGGCCGAGAAGTCAAACCTAATCATTACCACAACCCCGTCTTCCCGACCGTTACTAAGCCAGAATATGATCCAAGCAGGAACATTAATAATTGCAATTGGCTCCGATACACCCGAGAAGCAGGAGCTGGATACAGATATTTTGGTGAATGCCACCAGAATTATTGTGGACAGTAAAAAGCAAAGTTTAACACGTGGTGAGGTATCTAGAGCACTTCGTGCATCCGCTATCGGTGAACATCAAGTGTTCGAGTTGGGAGCAGAAATCGCAAAGGGGAGGCGACCAACGATGGCAACAGAGACAACGGTTGTAGATTTAACGGGGTTGGCAGTTCAGGATTTAAAAATTGCCGAATTTGTACTAAATAGGATTAACTAAGCTTTATCTTGCTAAATATTCAGTGAATCTAGCAAAACGGACTATTGACCCTTGCGTAGTTCGCCAATTTTTCTCGTGAAAAAGGTGCGCTTTGTAGCTGCTTTATGAATCAGCGAGAAAGCACTCCCTTAGGGCGGTTGCAACAAACTCTAATCCAATTTGTTGCAACCAAGTTCGCATCGTATCTATTTGTAGATAAAACCTACAATTCCCGATAATTAGTAAACACCTTGTAAAGCTGGGTTCCACTCAATACCGAAGCCGACGGGAAGTGTAGAATAGGGATCAAATCGCAAGGCGCTTCTAAGGTCCTGCTGCCGTTGTCGGTATCCAGATCGTCAATATTTAAAATTTGCGCCAGTGGTTCGCCTTTCTTCACCGTTTGGCCTGGTTTCGCCATGTACTCCACCATGCCGCCCCAGTTAGTAAACAGGGTTTTATAGTCTTTTAAATACACGCCTAAACGCTGCATTACTTTCGGTTTAACATCGCATTCGTGCAATACGCCTTTGGCGTTTAAGTAGCTAAGAATACTGGTGGCGTCTATATTACCTTCGTTAAAGTCGATAACTTCTTGGCTACCCATTTCAAGCGTAAACGCTTCAACGTTAAAGCTTACCTCACGCGCTAAATTAGTTTTTATGCTTTCTTGCAGTGTCCACCATGGGCAGAACGTCGCTTCGTCCAACGCCCCCGCAAATACGTTTGGAATAAAAATACAATGGGGAATGTTAAACAGCTTAGCACTGTCTTTGGCGTACTCGGGAATATAAACGTGACGGGTAGACACCGGGCCGTTGTGGAGATCTAGTACGAAATCGGCGTTGACCGCCATTTGCTGTAGCTTTAGGTTAAGCTGCTGCGCTAGTCCTAGGCCCCATGGTTCAGCCAGCTTGTTGTCGATAGCGTTAGACAAGTGAGCACGAAAACGTTGTTTTATGCCTTCAATAGACTCTTCGCGGGTGACTGTTTTGGCGAAATGCTCAACTGCATCCTTATCGAAGAAGTAGCCGCGGTTCCAGTTTGTGCCGTTCACAGGATCGAACCGGCCTAATGTGTACTCACCGGCTTTAATGTTAGTACCAATGGGATTACAGTTGGGCACTAGGATAATTTCGCCGCAAATATCCATGTCTTTTAAGCGCTGAATGAGATGGTAAATAACCACGTTACCTTGTACTTCTGCGCCGTGAATAGAACTTTGAATATACACGGTGGGGCCAGGGCGCGCTCCTTTCATTCGATAAATTGGCACGTTCATGTTACGTCCAGACGCGTTTTGCGCCACTACCATGTGTTTTTTCACTACTTGGGTTGTCATTTAAATCAACCTATTTTCTGTCTTGTTCTTTGTTTTAATCTGTTGTTTTTAATCACGTTTTTAGAATTCATGCCGCAAATTCACATAAACTTAACAAGCACATAGCTCGCAATCTACGCCTTTAGGTAGCTTCCAGTTTCGCCACTCGTGCGACAGAGCATCAAACGTCATTAACGTGTTTTTAGGAATATTATCGAAATCCATCAATACTTGCATGGCAAGCATAGCTTGGTAAGTACCAACAATATTTACTACTGGCGAGAATATACCTGCCTCTACACAGCTTAAATCGGGCGATTCAAATAGCGTCCGTAAGCATGCATAGCAGCGGCTCTCACCGGGTATAGCTACGAAAAGCTGGCCTTCAAAGCGAATGGCTGCGCCCGATACTAGCGGAGTATTTAGTTTAAAACAAAATAGGTTTATTAAATCTCGTGAGTCTGTATTGTCGGTGCAATCTAGCACAACGTCAGCTCGCTCTATGGCTTGTTTTAATGCTGGTGAAAGCTGAGTAGAGCTGGGCGCCGAAAACGGTTCTGCCATTACGGTAATGTCGCAGTCACTGTTTATTGCAGTAAGCCGCGCTTTAGCCGCCTCTACTTTACTTATTCCTACATCTTGTTCGCTAAACAAGGTTTGCCTTGGCAGGTTGGTGGCCTCAACAGTGTCGTGGTCGATAAGTGTAAGAGAGCCCACGCCACTGGCGCAAAGGTTAGTGGCGGCCGCGGTGCCAAGCCCGCCAATACCAATGATACAAATATTGGCGTTTAGCAGCGCTTCTTGACCGTCTAGGTCCACTTTGGGAAGCACAATGTGGCGGTTATAACGCATAGCCTGCTGATTAGTTAGGCTTTTAGACATAGTTTATGCCAACTTAGTTGTTGAATTCATGGCATGCACCCTTATAAAGTGATTACCAAATAGTATTTTGGCTGGTACTTTATCAAAAACCGCCAAAATGTCGCATATCAAATTAGGATTTCATATGTCAGTTGTCAGCCAACCCCTTAATATTGCCGTACTCACTATTTCAGATACGCGCACCCTCGAAAACGACAAGTCGGGAGACTACTTGAAAGAGGCGCTTACCTCGGTTGGCCATAACCTTTATGATCGCGACTTGGTGAAAGACGATATTTATCAACAGCGCGCCGTGGTGTCGAAGTGGATTGCCGATAAAAACATTCACGCCGTATTAATTACCGGTGGTACAGGTTTCACCCACCGCGACTCAACGCCAGAGGCCATCAGTGTATTGTTCGACAAAGAAGTTGACGGCTTTGGCGAGCTATTTCGCCAAATTAGCTATGAAGAGATTGGTACATCAACCATTCAGTCTCGCGCAGTAGCGGGCTTTGCTAATAATACGGTTATTTTCTGCCTGCCAGGTTCAACAGGCGCGTGTCGTACGGCGTGGGAAAAAATTATTTCTAGCCAACTTGATGCCGACTTTAGACCGTGTAACTTTGTGAAGCATTTGGTAGAAGCATGAGTACCTTTAGCCATTTAAACGCTGGCGGTGAAGCCAATATGGTCGACGTTAGCGACAAAGACGTTACCAAGCGAGAAGCCACAGCAGAAGGTTTTTTATACGTAAGCGAAGACGTTATTCGCCAAATCTCTGAATCAAAAATTGCAAAAGGTGATGTATTTGCTGTTGCCCGTGTAGCGGGTATTCAAGGGGCGAAACGCTGCGCCGATCTTATTCCTCTTTGTCACCCATTGGCATTGTCAAAGGTGGATATAAACTTTGACATTCAGGCCGACCAAAACCGAATTCAAGCCATCTGCTATTGTAAGCTAAGCGGTAAAACCGGCGTTGAAATGGAAGCGCTCACGGGTGTAAATGTGGCGCTGTTAACCTTGTTTGATATGTGCAAAGCCATCGACCCTGGCATGCACATAGAAGGGGTACGGGTACTGGAGAAAAAAGGCGGTAAGACAGGCCATTGGCGGTCCGACACCTAGTTTTCACAAAGGCCAGTGAAAGGCCAGTGAGCTAGACAATGACGTGCATAAAGCGTACACGCATTCAAGACGCAACGCACTTTAGGCTCAACGTATTTCCGAGGCTTGGAAAGATTAATTAGCGCGCACAAAGCAACCTTAACAACGTAGATAACAGGCAAAGCATGCAGGTAACGGTAAAAACATTCGCACAAACCAGAGAGATTACGGGAGAGGACAATATCGCGCTTAATCTAAGCGAGAACAGCACTATTGAGACCGTGATATCGCAGCTTAAAACGCGTAGTGACAAGTGGGCATTAGCACTAGAGGGCAGTGTGCTTACTGCCTGTAATCAAGAACTTTGCGATCTCCAAACAGTACTTAGCGACGGTGATGAGCTGGCGCTATTTCCACCTGTGACAGGGGGCTAGCTATGTTCGCGCTAGTTCAAATTGAAGATTTCGACCAAGGAGAGCTTTACGCTAGGCTAAAACAGTCGGCAGATGAGAAGGCCTGCGGCAACACCGGCGCGATTGTTACTTTTACTGGGCTAGTGCGAGATTTTAATAACGCTGGCGACATAGACGGCATCGAATTAGAGCATTACCCGGGTATGACTGAAAAAGCGTTAATGCTTCTTGTTGAACAAGCGAGCGAACGCTTTTCACTTAACAGTGCTGGCGCACTGCACAGAGTAGGGCGCATACACAACAACGAACAAATTGTATGGGTAGGTGCCGCCGCTCCCCATCGTCAGGCGGCGTTTGACGCTGCCTGCTACTTAATGGATATGCTTAAACAGTCGGTACCGCTTTGGAAAAAAGAATTTAAGGGCGATAAATCTGAATGGGTTGAGGCGAAAGCATCTGACGATAAAGCGGCACTTAAGTGGATGCGCAAAAAGTAATGCTCTTTTCTTTAGCAATGCGACTTTCAAGTTTTGTTAACTTGGCCATGCTTATTTTGGTAAGTGTTAGCGCAAGTGCAAGTGCAAGTGTAGTCCCAGATGTTACGTTTTTTTCCAGCTCTGCAGCACATGCGGGTAGTTTTGAAGCGGCAAATGATAATGTAAATGAAGGGAGCGTTATTAGTGCCGAAAAACAAAACCAGTCAGTAAATTTCAAGCGCGACGAAAAAATTAACGTAGCCGTTGCGGCAAACTTTGCAAAACCGCTAAAGAGTATTGCCGAGCAGTTTACTGAGCTAACCGGCATAGATGTCGCGGTAACGGTATCTTCTAGCGGTACTTTGTATGCGCAAATTCAACATGGTGCTAGCTTCGACGTGTTTCTATCTGCAGATCGCGCTAGGCCGCAAGCGTTGGTGGATAACAACGTAGTTCACCACGGCAATCTGGTGGATTACGCTAAAGGCAAGCTTGCGTTTATCTATGCTGGCGACTTATCAAGTGAGGCATCACGTGAAACATCCGGTAAAAGGAATTGCGAGCAAATCGCGCGCTCATCTACTGGAGACACAACTGCACAAATAAACGCTCAGCTTACCGATTGCTTGTCGAGGCAGCTTGTTCAATTAATGGAAAACCCTCAAAACAAGGTAGCTATCGCAAACCCTAAACTGGCTCCCTATGGTGATGCTGCGCAACAGGCGTTGCAAAACTTATCCTTATGGCAACAGTTTTTACCTCACAGAGTTATGGGTAAAAACGTGCTACAAACCTTGCAGTTTTACACCACGGGCAGCGTGAAAGGGGCGTTCGTTGCGTACTCATTGGCCTTAGATTTGCCCGCAGACTTATCCTCTAATTTGCCTTCTAATTTTAACAGTGTTGTGAATACCAAAAGCGCCGATGCTGTTACGGTTATCGTCCCCGTACCTGAAACCTTGTATCAACCCATCATTCAGTCGTTGGTGGTTAACAGTAAAACGGTAGCTACACTATCACCGAATCTGTTCGAGCCACTTCCAATTAAAAATGTGACAGCGCCAGTTGATGAGCCTGTTCACAAAGGCGACAATGAGACAACCAGAGCGTTTCGTTTGAGTGACGCTAATGGAGTGTCATCACCCAGCCTGTTCGTACAGTATTTAATGTCGCAAGGGGTGCAGCACAGCTTAATTGAATGGGGCTATGAACCTACCATTGCATCGGGCGTCGGTAACTAAGTATGCTCACAGAATTCTTCGGGGCATCGACACTTGAAGCCATATTACTCACCTTAAAACTGGCCTTTATAACCAGTGGTTTGCTGTTGTTAATCGCATTGCCGCTAGCGTGGTTTTTAGCGAAATGGCAGAGCAAAGCTAAGCCTTTGGTGATGTCGATACTCGCGTTGCCTTTGGTGTTACCGCCAACTGTGCTGGGTTTTTATCTGCTTATTGCTTTTTCGCCGCAAAGTGCGTTGGGGCAGGGATGGCAAAGCCTAACCGGGAGCAATTTAGCATTTAGCTTTGAAGGTTTGGTGTTGGGGTCTGTCATCTACTCCCTACCATTTGCTCTGCAGCCTTTGTACAGCGGCTTTTCACAATTGGATAACCGTTATTTAGATGTAGCAAAAACGCTGGGGTTTTCGGCCTTTGAAGCGTTTATAAAAATAGTGCTTCCTTTAAGCAAAGCGCCCATCGTGGTGGCATTAGGCTTAAGCTTTGCACATACCATAGGCGAGTTTGGCGTAGTATTAATGATAGGTGGCAATATTCCTGGAGAAACTCAGGTGCTGTCTATCGCGCTATATGAACAGGTAGAAGCGTTGGAATATAACAGTGCACACAACCTTGCGTTGGCCCTTCTTATTTTTTCATTTGTGATGCTTGCGGCGCTCTATCGTTTTAACGGTGTCGCACGAAGTGATGAGGCGCGTTAACATGCAAATATCTGCGCGACTTTCTAATCGCATTAACGCACAAATCTCATTGCAGCCGCAAAGCCGATTCATTGGGATTACCGGTCCATCAGGTGCGGGAAAAAGCAGCTTGTTTCGCGCCCTAGCTGGCGTAGAAAAAAGCGCAGAAGTGCAAACGCCGTGGACCTCTCAAAAGGTCGGCATCGTTTTTCAGCAGCCCATGCTATTTCCCCATACCGATGTGCGCGGGAATTTAGCCCTTGCGCAGCGTCACGCAAGCCCTAATGCAATGTCTATCGATGCGTGTTTGCGCGGCTGTTATTGCGAACATTTAATTGATAAGCCAGTTCAAGCGCTTTCTGGCGGCGAAGCGCAGCGGGTCGCGATTGCGCGTGCGTTGGTCAATGGACCAGATGTGTTATTGCTAGATGAATCGCTAAGCGCGATTGATATCTTTACCCGTCGCAAAATTTACCAGTTTTTGAACAATTTGTGTGTGTCGGGGAAGCTCATATGCCTTGTGATTTCTCACGATTTAGATGACCTTGCCTTGTTCAGCGATGAGTTGGTTTTTATTGACCAAGGCCGCACCGAGCTTTGTGGAAAAACGCTCGATGTGTTGACTCAAGTATTCGCAAAAGAGGGATTTGCGACACCGTCTAGCGTACTTGAGGGATTTAAAGTTACTGCGCAAAGCGAAGCACATGACAGCAACCAGTCACAAAACGCCGTTGTCAGCTACAAACACGGTAGCGAAACCCAACAAGATCAAAATGCTCTAACCTTACAAGGCAATGAGCAGTGCCAGTCGGAAAACGGTATTGAGCGCGTTGAGGTAGCGGGGCAAGAGATATTCGTCACTGCAGAATCAGTGTCCTATTTGCCTCAGCAAAGCGGTGAAAAAGTTTTTGTTCGTTTTGCAGTTAAAGCCTGTGATGTAAGTATCGATACCAATATTGCTGACTTTGGCAATGCCAGCACAATCAGTATTTTAAATGCGCTGCCATGTGTTATATCTAGCATCGAACCCGTGGCGAATCCACTCAGTCCCCTGAACGAGCCAGAAAATAACGCCGATACAGAACTCACAGATACAAAGTTAACTTCTAAAAAGCTAGCGACCGTAAACAGCGCGAAAGTGTTGTTAAAACTTGATGTACTAGGCAGTAACCAAACCCTATATGCCAGCATTAGCTGTATCTCTCTATCGCGTCTTAAGCTTGATGTAGGGATGCAAGTGATTGCGCGGTTTAAATTGCCCTAGGTTTAAATGGCTTTGGAGTAGCTACTGAGTATTTCACTTGCGTTCAAATAAGCGTCGAAACGCGCACAAATAGCCCGAATGTAAATGCGAGCAGACTCTGGCACTCGAATATACCGAGATGTTGTTTCGATAAGCCCGTCTTCTTTAAGTTCTTCAAGGTTGTTTAAGGCTGAAGCAAAGTATTCATCAAAAATGATGTGGTGCTTGTCGGCAATTGCTTGCTTGTCTACCGCTAAATTGCACATTAAGCTAGAAATCACGTCTCTGCGAATAAGGTCGTCGACACTTAATGACAGTCCGACTTTCGCATTGGGCAGGTGGTTGTCTAAGCGATGGTAATATTCTTTTAGCTCCTTAGCATTTTGCGCAAAGGCATTACCTACCGTGCTAATGGCTGATACGCCGAACCCTATAAGGTCGGCGTCGCCACGTAAGGTATACCCTTGAAAGTTGCGGTGAAGCTCGCCTTTATTTTTCGCAATAGCCAGTGAGTCTTTGCTTAAGGCAAAATGATCAAGACCAATCATTTCATAACCTATGTTTGTAAAGCTGTTAACGGCAAGCTTGTAAAGCGCCGCTTTTTCTTCACTACTTGGCAGTGTTTCTTCAGCAAATTTACGCTGCGCTGCGAACCTCTCGGGAAGGTGTGCATAGCTAAAAAGCGAAATACGATCTGGCATCATGGCTTTTGTTGCGGCGATGGTTGATGAAAACGTTTCAATTGACTGATTCGGTAAACCATAAATTAGATCTAAGTTGACTGAGTCGAAACCCAGCGACCGAGCCTCGAATACTAAATCGGCAATGTGAGATGTGCTTTGTACACGATTTATGGTTTTCTGAACATTGTAATCAGTATCTTGTAAACCAAAGCTAATGCGTGTGTAGCCGAGACATTTTAAGTTTTGAAGATAGCGTTTATCGATATTTCTGGGATCTAACTCAATTGACAGTTCAGCACCTGCTTCAAAGGTAAAGTGTTTCTTAAGCAGGTACATTAAATAAGTATGCTGAGTCTCGCTCAAAAAACTGGGTGAACCGCCACCCAAGTGCAGAGAAACTGCACGCCTGCCGTCAGTTAAATAACGCTTAGACAGGATTTCTTTTTCTATGTAATCTAAATATTCGTCCGCTTTTTCATTGTGACGCGTCACCATTTTATTGCAGCCACAGTAGTAGCACAGCGTTTTGCAAAATGGAATGTGCACGTAGAGACTTACTGCCGGCGCTTTTGACACTGCAAGTGCTTGTGGAAGTATGTCATCTTGTAGCGGTTCAAATTTAAGTGCAGTAGGGTAAGAGGTATAGCGAGGAGCATTCAACGCATATTTGGTAATGGTTGATACGGGACGGTGTTGTACGGCAATTATTGTCATATTGGCTCTGCACTTATATGTAGATATCTAGGCGCGAATTCAATTCGATGGTTAAAGCTTAATGGATTGCTTAGGAGGCTGATTTGATCTACTTCAAGGTTTTGGTTTTAAACCTGATAATTGTTTTATTTCTTCCAGTCATTTTGCTTCAAGCATTGTGGGTGAGGAAGAAGACCGCTGTACTGCCAGAGCCCGACGGCGAGCGGGTATTAGCCTCAGCCGATAGTAAATTGCTGCTAACTAATAACGTTTTGGTTATAGGCGATTCTGCTGCCGCTGGTGTTGGTGCAACGACGCAAATGGGGGCACTCACAGGTCTGCTGTACTCAAACCTTGTTAAGCATGGGCCAACGCGAGTGACGTTGAATGCTAAAACAGGTTTTAAAAGTGAAGATGTGCTCAAGCTTCTTCATGAAATGCCTGCCGAGCACTTTTCGTCGGTGCTCGTCTCTGTTGGTGTTAACGACGTGACCAAATTTGTACCGTTGAAACGGTGGCGACAAAACATCGATGCTATTAGTACGCTACTGTCAGATAAATTTGGGGGCGAAACAATATTGTTTACTGCGCTACCGCCAATTCATTGCTTTCCTGCGCTTCCGCAACCTTTGCGTGCACTATTAGGTTACCGCGCGTGGTTACTAAACCAAGCTTTGGCTGATAGCGTAACAGCCCGGGCTAACGCAGACATATTATATGTTAGTGCACTTAATGTGGGCGGAACTATGACGGATATTCAGCAAAGTGGTTTGATGGCAGAAGATGGCTTTCATCCCTCCACTAAAGGCTATGAAATATGGGCACACTCAGCCCTTGAAAAGCTTTCCACGCTTTACAGCACCACAATGGGCACGACAACAAAAGTCACAGCAGAAACTGATGTAACTGCGACGAAATAATCGCAGTGTGGGGTTGAAGTTTCTTTTTGTAACCTTATCTAAGCCCTTATATCTTCATAAATTCAATAAAGCGAGGCCTATCATGGCAGCAAGTGAGCAAGGTGTACAAAGTGCGAGCGGTATGCAGAGTGTAACAGTTAATATGGTTTCTGACGTAGTATGTCCATGGTGTATTGTTGGGTACCAGCGTTTGCAAGAAGCCATTAAAACCCTTGATAACATTGAAGTGGATATTAAGTTTCACCCCTTCGAGCTAAACCCCAATATGCCAGAAGAAGGGCAAAACCTTCGCGAGCACATAATGGAAAAATACGGCATTAGTGAGCAGCAAAGCGCGCAGAACAGAGCGCGGTTAGTAGAAGCGGGCGAGCAATTAGGCTTTTCGTTTAACTTTACTGACGACTCTCGCATGCAGAACACGTTTAAGGCTCACCAACTTATTCACTTTGCTTCAGAAAACGGTCTTGAAGAAGAAATGAAGCTGGCCTTATTTAAAGCCTACTTCACAGACGGTAAAAACATTAATGATCTAGGTGTTCTAGTAACGTTGGCACAAACTATTGGCCTTGATAAGTCTGAAGCTGAACAAGCGCTTAAAAGTGAAAAATACGCGCAAGCAGTGCGTGAGGAGGAAACTATTTGGATGCAGCGTGGTATTCAGAGTGTACCTACTTTTGTCATTGGTAATCAGGGCGTAGCCGGGGCACAAGAGCCAGCAACATTGGCTGCATTTATTGCCCAAGCAGCATCACAGCAATAAGCAGGTTAAACGGGTGTAGAGGTAGTTATGAGTAATCACGTTAACCATTTGTTGGCCCAGTGGCTTCCACTTAAAAACAAGCATAAGTGGGTGTTAGGTTTTATTTTTAAAACCGAAGGCTCATGCTACCGCAAAGCAGGCGCCATGATGTTGTTTAGTGATGCAGGGCATCAGCTAGGTATATTAAGCGGCGGCTGCTTAGAAAGTGACATCGTTAAAAAAGCCCAGCGAGTAATGGCCGACGGCGTTAGTCGTACCGCGGTTTACGACGATGAAGATGAAGAAGACATCGCGTTTAAACTTGGTGTTGGATGCGGCGGTGTGGTGCACTTAGCACTCGTACCAGTTAACGAGAGTAACCAGTATTTATCGTTGGATGTGGTTAGCAAAAGCTTATCAAACGGAAAAGCGTGTGAGTGGCGCTGCGCGGTAGACGGCACTTTGGGTGATTGCACGGAATTGGAAGACCATTCTGCTAAACCTAGAAAAGCTGTGCTAGACACCGTTGATGGCAAGCGCATGTTGTCGGTTTTGATGCTGCCGCCTATCCACCTACTTGTTGTTGGAGGTGGGTACGACGCTACCTTTATGACTAAGCTTGCTAGTTTGCAGGGCTATTTAGTCAGTCTTTGGGATCCAAGGCCTGCACAAGCAAGACTTGAACATTTTCCCGAGGTAAATTACTTGATTGAAGACCCGTCTACTGAAGGCTTACGTCTTCACATGGGCGAACATAACGTTCAAGCAGCAGTGCTTATGTCCCATCACCGTGAAATTGATGCAAAGGCGCTGCAGGTGCTAAGCAAGCAATCGTTAACCTATACGGCAATGCTCGGGCCACTGCACCGTAAGCAGGAAATTATGGATTTAGCCGGGCTTGGCGATACCAACTTTACTCAGTATTTCGCAAGCCCCGCTGGTTTCGACATTGGTGGTGAGCTACCAGAGCATATAGCGCTGTCTGTTATTGCTCAGTGCCATGCGGTGTTTCATACCAAACCTACGCATTTAAAGCGTTAGAAAGACTTTCTGAAGGTAACGCCAAAGCTTCTAGGCGCGCCTGGGTAGGCCATGATCTTTCCGGTTTGTACGGGTACATCAAAGCCACTTCGTGCAACGTACTCTTCATCGAAAACGTTGCGCGACCACGCAATAATTTCGCTATCCCATTGTGGGATAGTGAAACTTACGCGAACGTTAAATAATGAAAAGTCGTCAGCGTACTTGTACGGGTCGTTCGCATCATCAAGAAATACGTCGCCCGTGTATTGGTAGTCAATACTGGCGGAGGCAGGATAATTCCCAACTTCGAAATAGTGATTCAGCATAAGAGACAGTGAGTTCTGAGGCTCGAAGCCTACGCGGTCACCGTCTCTTGAACAGAACGGGTCGTTTGGCTCCACACGGCCCGGGTCGTCAATGCCCGTGTGCCACGTGTATGCTACCCAACAGGTACCGCGTTTAAACTCATCAAAATTCGCCAATGTGCGCGACGCAACTGCATGTAATTCGGTGCTTTCTGTCATTAGCCATGTGGCTTCAAGCTCTATGCCTTTTACTATGATATCGCCCGCATTTTGCAGGTTGAACCCCGTTCCGGTAAAGGTCGTCGCCTGAAAGTCGCTAATTTGTGTATAGTGCGCCGCAGCATTTACGCGCACGCCGTATTCTTCAAAGTCGTGTTTTATACCTATTTCAGCACTTCGCGATTTTTCAGCATCAAAAAGCGGGCTAAGCGAAGGTAAGATTCTGTCGGTATTCGTACCGCCGGCTTTGTAACCAGTCGCAAAACTAGCGTAGGTTAGCGTGTTGTCATTAGGGTGATAAGCCAGTTTTACCGTGCCGGTTAACTGTGAATCATCAAGCTCTTCGTTTAAGTCAGGGCGCGGCATGACCGCTGCAGATCCCAAGAAAAAATATCCCCAGCCCGCTTGTTGAAATGGTGCTATAGCGTTAAGGGACTGTGCTGTAGGGGCTTGTCCCGCCGCTAACGCAGCAGCGATGTTTTGTAACCCAAATACAGCACGACCTACATTAGGCCATTGCGCTGGGTCTTGAGTTAGTCCGTCAATACCAGGCCCTTGCTCATCGTAGGCTCCGACAATCGACTTTTCTTCGCGGGTATAGCGTAAGCCCGTTGTTAAGGTGAAATCACTGTTTAACAGCCAATCCAGCTGAGAGAATAAAGCAATACTATCTTGCTCTTGATAGGCGCTGTGCGCGAAAGCAGTACCGGACGGCGCGGGTGCTGCAGCAGGCGCAATAAAGCCTGATGTAACTGCAGATAGCTCGTTGATGGCGTTAGCCAAAGGCAGCAGATCGGGCGCGGCGGCATTAAAGAACGCACTAAAATCATCTTGCGTGGTAGTATCAAAGGTTAGATCTAAGTTTTGGCTGTAATAGTAAACACCTATTAAACCGCGCACATCTTCACTGGTGTAATGTAATCTAATTTCTTGAGAAAACGACTGCTGCTTGGCGTCGTTAGTGGCAGTAAGAAGGTCCGCATCAGAAAAGTCGGTATCTACCGTATCTAAGCTGTCAAACGCGCGGTACGCGCTTATGCTCACAAAATCCCATGCTTTGTTTAAAGCCACATCTACTTGAACTGATAGTCCTTTGTCTTTCATTTTTGAAAGGGGAGTTTGCGACAGCGAGGTTTTATAGTCATAAAAGTTATCGCGCCCGTAAATAGTTGCATTAAACGGCGGTTGTAGCAGCAGTGCATCAGTGCCGAATTTACCCGCTATGTCATTAGCCTGAATGTTGTTTTGAAAAGTAAGTGCGCCGCAGCATCGTTCGTCTAGCTCGCCGTAATCAGCAATAAGTCGCACGCTAATTTCATCTGTTGGAGTGTAAAGCAACTGTGCTTTTATCGCAGAACGGTTACGGTTATTCAGGGTTTGCCCGCTGCGCTCATCGGTAATGAAGCCGTCGCTATGAGAGCTAAAACCCGAAACCCGCATGGCAAGAATATCGTCGATAAGCGAAAACGACGAGCCAGCGCTTAAACGAACTAAGTTATCATTGCCGATGATGGCTTCGGCAAAGCCGTCCAGCTCGTCGTGTGAAGGTGCGACCGTCGTTAACGTCATTGCGCCAGCGGCGGTGTTCTTTCCGAATAGTGTGCCCTGTGGCCCACGCAACACTTCTATGGATTCAATATCGACTAAGTCGTTTATTAACGCGTTTTGTCGTGCACGGTACACACCATCTACGTATAAACCCACCGAAGACTCGAAGCCGAAGTTTTGTGAAGACGTGCCAATGCCGCGTATTGAAAACCCTGAATTTGTTACGCTTTGATTTTGAAACGCGCCAAAGGCAGGTACGTAGTTTTGCAGGTCAAACACATCTCGGCTAACTGTTTCAACTAGGTCTTGACCTGAAAGCGCAGTGACCGCAACGGGCACATCTTGCAAGTTTTGACTGGTCTTTTGCGCCTGTACAACAATGTGTTCCAGCGCCTTTTTGTCATGCGGAGTAGATAAAGCATTCTCATCGGCGTGAGCGTGGGGAGCCAAAGCAAGTGTCGACGAGACAATAGAGGCAATAAACGGCGAACTACACAGGCAACGCGTAATGGCGTTTTGGGGTGTAGATATGCTTGAGCTATTACAAGACAAAGCGTGTGTAAGTGACTTCATTTTGGTTCTTTTTATTTTTCAAAAGCGGTGGGCTTTAAACAAAATTAATCACGACAAGGTCGCGTCCAAATGCGTACAGTCCTTTACATCTTAAATACGCCAACTTCCCTATGACGTCGTGTCGTGCTTTTTCACTATACAATCTAATGAACATATATTGCACGCATTTGAAGCTATCATGTCAAATTTTGTTCGCAACGTGCAAAAAGTGAACAGGTGTTTGGCAGTGAATAGTTTCACATGATGCATACTCATTCAAAATATCAATTAAACTTATATCGCTGTTTTCCTTAGTATGTTGGTTGAAAGTTAACATATTAATAACATCAGGCAGCGGTATGACAGACATCTATTTAGTGCGACATGGTCAAGCGTCTTTTGGCAAAGCGAACTATGACAAACTTAGTGAACTGGGTGGGCAACAGGCCATTTGGCTTGGTGACTATTTCAAGCATCGCAATGTTGAATTTGATGCAGTTTTCTCTGGCGACATGGTTAGGCATCACGAAACCAAAGAAGGTATTGCCTCGGGTATTGCTACTGAAGACTATACGCTACCTGAAGTTACAGTGAATAGCGCACTGAATGAATTCAATTTTCAGGCAGTGGCTACCGCCTATTTAACACGCTACCCAGAAGCAAAAGTACCTGAAGGTGCTTCGCCGTCGGAATATTACCGATTGCTAAAAAAAGCAATGCTTGCCTGGTCGCAAGACGAATTGGCGCATGAACTCCTTGATGAAACATGGGGTCAGTTCGAAGACAGAGTTCACAGTATGCTCACGCACCTTCAAAGTATAGATGCGAAGCGTGTTCTCGTTGTGAGTTCTGGCGGTGCAATTGCCATGATGCTCAAACACATTCTTGGCTACGATGCGGCCACCGTTGTGAATATGAATTTGCAGATCCGAAATGCCAGTTTTTCTCAATGCTTTGCCAATGCGCGAGGCGTTCACCTTAATAACTTCAACAGCGTACCTCACCTGGATGTGATTGACAGGTTACACGCCATTACCTACAGCTAAATGGGGCAGTTATGAACTTTGAATATAATGAAAAGACCCAAGCACTTTTAGAAAAACTAAAAGCGTTTATGAAAGAAGAAGTGTATCCAATTGAAAAGGAATACATTCACGCCGTAGAAAATGGCTCTGCCAACAATGGCGAAGGTCGTTGGAAAACGCCTGAAATGATGCATACATTGAAAAAGCGTGCAAAAGAAGCGGGTCTTTGGAATCTATTTTTACCTGAAGAATATAAGCCATATGGCGCGGGCTTGACTAACGCAGAGTATGCACCACTTTGTGAAGAAATGGGCAGAGTTTTGTTTAGCTCTGAAATCTTCAACTGTAGTGCGCCAGATACCGGCAATATGGAAGTGCTGGCAAAATACGGTAACGAGAGTCAGAAAAAGCAGTGGTTAGAGCCTCTCTTAAACGGGGAAATACGCTCAGCCTTTGCTATGACAGAGCCTGCAGTGGCATCAAGTGACGCGACTAACATCGAAACTTCCATTAAGCGCGATGGTGATGAATACGTTATCAACGGCCGTAAGTGGTACACCAGCGGTGCTATGAATGAAAACTGTAAGATTATGGTTGTAATGGGCAAAACTGATTTCGATGCGCCTCGTCACCAGCAGCAGTCTCAAATCTTAGTTCCTATGGACACCAAGGGTGTAACTATTGTTCGCCCAATGGCAGCAATGGGCTATTACGACGAGCCTATTGGTCATGCTGAAGTCTTGTTTGAAAACGTACGTGTACCGGCAGAAAACTTACTGCTTGGTGAAGGGCGTGGTTTTGAAATCGCACAAGGGCGCTTAGGCCCGGGCCGTATTCACCATTGTATGCGCCTTATTGGCTGTGCACAGCGCGCGCTCGATATGGCCTGTGAACGAGTTGAAAGCCGAGTGGCGTTTGGCAAACCGTTGTCAAAACAGCAATCGGTTAGAGAAAGCATTGCGCAGATGCACTGTGATATTGAACAGGCGCGTCTGCTTACGTTGAAAGCGGCTGATAAGATGGATCGCTATGGCAACAAAGTATCGCGCGACCTTATCGCTGCTATCAAGATAGTTGCACCTACTATGGCCTGTAACGTTATCGACCAAGCCATTCAGATGCACGGCGCTGCAGGTACAAGCCAAGATTTCGTATTGTCTGCCATGTACGCTTATGCGCGTACTATCAAGCTGGCAGATGGCCCTGATCAGGTTCACATGATGCAGTTAGGTCGTAATCTTATTGCAGAAAAAGCAGTCGCTGAATAAGTCAGTGTTGTAAATCAACAATACAAACAATTACGGGTAAGGAGTGAAGGTGTCTAAAGACAATGCGAAAGCCCCACATGACATAGATTTAGCAGTGCTGAATTCGTATTTATCTTCTGCGTGCCCCAGTATTGGGCACGTAAAAAGCGCTGAGAAATTTGCGGGTGGGCAATCGAACCCGACGTTTAAGCTTACTACGGATAACGGCGTTTATGTATTACGCCGTCAACCTCCGGGCAAATTACTGAAATCGGCCCATGCAGTTGACCGAGAATTTCGCGTTATCAATGCGTTGCAGGGCTCAGAAGTGCCTGTGCCCAAAGCGTACCATTTATGTGAAGATGCCAGCATAATCGGTAGCATGTTTTACATTATGGCCTATGTTGAAGGTGACATTTTCTGGAATAGCGCACTGCCTGAAATAGCGTCTTCTGCTACTCGTGGTGCCATGTATGATGAAATGAACCGGGTGCTTGCAGCGCTTCACAGTGTAGATATTGAAAGCGCAGGCTTACGCGATTATGGAAGGCCTGGCAGCTACTTTGAACGTCAGCTAAGCAGGTGGACCAAGCAGTATCGTGCATCTGAACTTGAGCATGTTGAAGAAATTGAAAGTCTTATTCAGTATCTTGAGGCCAACCTGCCAAAAGATGATGGTCAAGTCTCGTTGGTCCATGGCGATTTTCGTTTAGACAATATGATGTTTGATATGTCTGACCCTAAAAACCCGAGAGTAGTCGCGGTGCTTGATTGGGAATTATCAACGTTGGGGCATCCGTATGCCGATTTGGCTTACCAATGTATGCAGTTGCGCCTTCCCTCTGACATTGCGCACGCAGCTGGGTTAGGTGGTTTAGACAGAGAGCAGTTAGGCATTCCAAGTGAACAAGAATATATCAATGCGTATTGCGAGCGAAGAGGTATTGATAGCATTAGCAACTGGACGTTTTACCTCGCATTTAGTTTTTTCCGTTTAGCCGCTATTTTACAAGGCGTGGTAAAACGCGCACACGATGGCAATGCGTCAAGCGAGAAGGCTATGCAATTAGGCGCAATGGTGCGACCTCTGGCGCAAATTGCGAACCAAACCATTCACCAAAGCGAATAAACGCCATATAACGTATTTAATGACATGTCATGCTATCAATAGCGTGCTCGTCGAACAAAGCAACTGGAGACAGTATGAAAGCAATTGTATGCGAATCTTTTGGACCACTTGAAGAACTTCAATTTAAAGACGTTGCAGACCCAGAAGTAAAAAAAGGGCATGTAGTCGTAAATGTTGAAGCCGCAGGGGTGAACTTTCCAGACGGACTATTGGTGCAAGGTCTGTATCAAATGCAGCCAGACTTCCCGTTTATTCCTGGCAATGAAGTGGCAGGCACCATATCTGAAGTAGGTGAGGGCGTAAGCCACTTAAAAGAAGGGCAACGAGTTATTGCGTTGTCTAACTTAGGTGGTTACGCAGAAAAAGCGCTGATCCCTGCCACTCATGTTATGCCGTTACCTGATCCCATCCATGTTAATGAGGGGGCTGCTCTTGTAACTGCGCATGCGACAGCACATCACGCGTTAAAGCAGCGCGCAAAACTGCAGCCAGGCGAAACACTGGTTGTAACCGGCGCAGCGGGTGGTACTGGCTTAGCAGCAGTGCAAATAGGCAAGATTATGGGCGCTAAAGTGATTGCAGTTTGCTCAACAGAAGAAAAGCTGGCGCTTGCTAAAGAGTATGGCGCAGACGTTTTAATTAACTACAAAGAAAAAGATCTCAAAGAAACGCTGAAAGAAGTCACAGGCGGCAAAGGTGTCGATGTAGTTTATGAATGCGTTGGCGGTGACACATTCCACGCTTGCAGCCGCAGTATGGCATGGGAAGGTCGTTTACTTGTGGTTGGCTTTGCTGGCGGTGAGATCCCGAAATTCCCGGTTAATTTAGCGCTGGTAAAAGGCTATTCGGTTATGGGCGTATTTTGGGGCTCGTTTACTCAGCACGATCCAAAAGGCTTTGCGGAAAACATGCAAGAGCTTTTAACTTGGTATGTGCAAGGTAAGGTGAAGGTGGTCGTAGATGAAGCATTACCCTTAGAACAAGCAACGAAAGCCATGGCCAAGGTAATGAACCGGGAAGTGAAAGGTAAGATGGTACTTGTGCCCTGATCCTACAAGCCTGACACGTGGGTAACTTAACAATAAAGCCTGAACAATCGATGTTCAGGCTTTTCTTGTTAACAGTGGGTTATTCCATAAGCCACATTCGGGCGCTTCTTCCTGGTACATAGAACTTGTGCCACTGAGTTGTAATATATTGCACATCATTACTTAACGTATCGCGGTAATTTCTATACCACCACAAATTGTCCGTAGATGTATCTACCCACATATCTTGGCCGTCTGCGCATTTATTAATACCCACAACGCCTTGATGGTCACGCTTGAAGAAAATAACGCAGTCATTATGACTTACAACTTGCATGCCACTGCCCTGAACTCCGTTATGGAATTTAACCATACCCTTGATGTCATCACGCTTGTACAAATCTACCCAACGATTATCACCACTTTCATTGTTATCTGAGTACAGTAATGGAACACCACCGTCACGCCCTAGTACATAGGCATTTGCCAAATGTTCGTCGGTAGGGTCAAGTAACTGGTAGCGGAAGCCGTCGTTTAGCGGGATGTCGTGGGTAATACTAAATGTAATGGCCTTGTCGCCTGATAAAGCCTGACCGTACGCACCTGGGTCAACTAAGGCATTCATCGAACCACCGAAGCTAAATGCACTACGTATTTGCGCGAAAAGCGGGAAGTCGTAGGCCGAGTGACCTGTTGCTGATAAATAAGGTGCAAGGAAGTTATCATACTCACTAGAGCCTGCACCGCCCGTGGTAATTATTTCTCCGAAAACATGCACGCCGTTTTTTATATTGCTGTCGAACACCGCGTTGATATGATAGTTGGTCATGTGCTTTGCAGCATCAACGCGGAAACCGGTTACACCCATGTCTTTTAACGCCTGAAGATACGCTTTTTGCTGGGCTACTACCCAATTATTGGGGTCTAGGTCGGGCAAGCCAGGATCTGGCGCGGCGCCGCATAATCTATTGTACTGAACATCGCCCACGTCGCTGTAGTTACTAATGCACTTAGGACCACCTTGATCATACGTACCGTGGAAGTCACCACCGCCAAAAAGGCCGCTACTTACATCACCAAATAATGTGATGCCATTGTAGTATCCCTGATTTGATGAGTATTGCTGTAGTACTTCACTTCCGGGGTAGTTTAAGTCTGAACGTTTCCATGCTTCGTTCGCCATATGATTAAAGACAATATCCGCATAGGTCTCTACACCTTTGGCAGTTAATGCATTAACCATCGATTGAATGTCAGCAGTGTCACTAAGTGGATTATCAATAACTCGATAGTCCTGTGGTTGATATCGCGCCCACCACTGGTCACCTGTCGATTTATAAGCAGGCGAAACAAGTACTTTGGTGTAACCAAGGTCCGCAATTTCCTGGGCTTTTGCGGCGACGTCGTCGTAGGTCTAGTTAAATGCGTGTAGTATAACGTCGGCATAGCTTTGATAACTTAATGTACTCAGTGCTGCGCCTATTAAAACGCCTGCCGCATGTTTCTTCATCTTCATAGTGTGTCCTATTTTATGTGGGAGCGAGATAAAAGATGAACAATCAAGATGCGCAGGGAAGGGGGTAAGGTTAGCTATTGCCACTGGGTTAGCGGCTCTTAGTTGCGCAGCACTGTTTGAATTTTTTGTTGCTACCGCAAACACAAGGTAGGTTTCTCCCGTATTTAATTTTGCCGCAGTCGTCGTGTAATACGCCGTCGTGATAACGCCACTTACCGTCTTCAACACTAAAATTCGACGTTTCGTGAAGCTGATACATGCTTTTATTTTCAAAATAGTAAGCAGTGAATTCAACAATGGCATTATTGGGCTTAGAGATGAGCTTGGAGATGGACTTTAAATTAGTCTTAGAGATTGCCTCGGCGTTGGTTACTGCTTCGACTTTAGCGTCAGCATGTACAGTACTGTCTATCGAACTATCTTCAGTACTACTGACCGAGTTACCTACCAAGCTATCTACGGAGTTATCTACGGAGCTAGCCGCTAGAGTGGGGTGAACTTTAAGTGCGAACCATGTCGCACCTTGTGCGCTTTGCGCCAAATCCTCTACAGAAAGACCCTGCTGCTTTTCTTTGGTGTAGGTTTCAAGAATATATTGATAATGCGCTGTAGCGTAGGCTGAAAAACGGGAGCGCATAAGTTGCTCTGCAGAACTAGGGTGTTTATCACCCTTAATAAAAGGCTCGCAGCATTCGTCGAAGGATTTTGATGAGCAACAGTAGCAGCGCATAAGACAACTCGCAGTTTAAGAGTAAAACAAAGCGCTACAGTATAAGTATAAGTTGCGTGAGCCCCAACTTTTTTAAACGTAAATGTTGCCGATATTCAAAGATTCCTTGGCGGTCCATGCCAAAGGGTACATGTCAGAGATTCCACGCCAAAGAGTTGTATGAAAATAAATATTTAGGTTTTGTTTACGCACCGCTACTCAGGCAAACGTAAAATGTAAGCATAAACAGGCTTTGTATTACCAAGGACCTAATGCTACGTTTTGTTCGTCATTAATGCTGTTAACACGTACATTCACCAGGCTGACAGAGTAAAGCTCACACAGCTTTCTGATCATTTCACTATCGGTTGGTTGAAGGTCTAAATCAATGTTTTCCACATACAGTGTTTTACACTGGCCACCTGTAATCAGCTTACTGATCCATTCGGGCATTTTTTCTTTTTCAGGTTTTTGAATACGGATAGCGTGATCTACAGATTTAGAAAACGACACCGTATTTGAAAGCAGATAATTCCAACCTTTGTCGTTACTTCCTTTTCCATTACCTTGTTTTTCGCCTGGAAACCCTTCTATCGGCAAAGGTAGTTGAACAACATTTGAAACCGAAGCGCGCAAAGCATTAAATCGTGAAACTGAAGATGTGTTCATAGTAAAACCCTTTATGCATTTGCCCTGAAGTTCATAGTTCGAACTTCGGGAATATTGTTATTAACTTGTACTGGTTGCTTATACAGTGTGTATGTGTATACAGTATTCTTAAAGGAGGGCTTTGGCAAGTATTTAGTTGTACTTTTTTCACACAAAATGGTGTTTTCTCAGTAACTACATAAAAGATAATGGTTTTTTTGTGCTATCGAATTCTGAAGGAAGTATTCATACTCCGATTAAGGTAAGATGCGCGCGAATTTTACATAGAAAACTACTGTATATAGATGGAGGAGCGTTGAGCGCATTAATACATTTAGGCTATTTGGGAATGTTCTTATCGGCATTTTTGGCTGCCACTATATTGCCTTTTAGTTCTGAAATTGTACTTAGTGCTTTATACAGTAGTGGCTTGAACTGGGTGTTGTTGCTTGTTGTTGCTTCGTTAGGAAATGTACTCGGCTCGGTGGTTAATTATGCATTGGGCTTCAAGTTCGGAAAAGAAATTGCGACCGATAAGTTAAAAGTGAGCGAAGCGGCGTTTAACCGTGCAAGCTACACTTTTACAAAGTGGGGGAAGTGGAGCTTGTTTTTATGCTGGGTACCTATTATTGGCGACCCTATTACTTTAGTAGCAGGTGTACTTAGAAGCCCGTTTTGGTTTTTTATTCTTGCGGTAACGCTTAGTAAAACAGCGCGTTATGCTGCGCTGCTTTACGTACTTGTTTAAAAGGTTTTCGACTTTAGTTTTCTCACGCCACTGCGTTTTTGCCTCTCGACTTCTTTTGACTTTTCTTCTGATACGTCACATACCACTGCTTCATTCTTGGGCTCATTAATATCAGTCCAATCATCCAATACCAAACGGGCTCTTGCCAAAACGTCTTCTGCGACCAGCTGAAATGAAGTAGTGCAAGGGGCAGGATCAGGTAAATGCTGTTGTGAAGCTTCTGCCACTTTTTTCCCATGTTGCGCTGGATACGCTTGAACGACGTAGCGGTGAGAGCAAAAAGAAGAAGTAACGCTGCCATGCCAACAATGATGTATGGCCTGCTTACTATCTCGCTAGCCACTAGTGCCATATCAAGCTGGATTTCAAACACAATGTATGTGAGCAGGTGTGCAAAGGCGTACACAAAGGTATATACGCCAATCATACGTCTGAATTGCATCGGTTCTGGGCTTGGTAGCCATTTAGCAAGTGGGCTAAGAGTAAGCGTTAGTAAAAGAAAGTGAATTGCCCAGGTTCCAGTCTCATTGATGAGCGTGTTTACAGGGTCTGGACCAAGCTGATCGGTTACCCCTGCAAAAAACAACCAGGCGATATAGCCCAATGTGAAAAGGTGAATAAGACCTTTTAGGCTGCGGCGCTGCCATACAGAGAGTCGAAATGGTTTTTTTCTTAACGGCATTAAATGAACAACTTAATAATAATGTTTAAAAACTCTAGTTAAGTGATATTGATATGAATGACTAGCTGTTTGGTTGTGGCCTCATAAAGTTACAACTAGTAATAACGGGATAAGTCCATATCTTTGTATAGCGGCGCGACTTCGCTGTAACCGTTGAACATTTGGGTGTCGATGCGATTTCTGGCGAGTAGCCCACCTGTGGTTATTCTACGCTCGCTGGCCTGGCTCCACCTTGGGTGTGACACGTTTGGGTTCACATTAGCGTAAAAGCCATACTCGTTGGCGGCCAGTCGATTCCATGTGGTAGGAGGCTTCTTGTCGGTCAGGCGAATTCTCACAATAGACTTAATGCTTTTAAAACCATACTTCCACGGTACAACAAGCCTGATAGGCGCGCCGTTTTGAGGTGGCAAGGTCTTCCCGTAAAGACCAACCGACATTAGCGTTAACGGGTGCATAGCTTCATCAAGACGCAAACCCTCTACGTAAGGGTAATCAATACCACCACCGGTAAAGCGGCTTCGTTGACCGGGCATTTGCTCAGGGTCGTACAGGGTTTCAAACGCCACATACTTGGCTGACATTAATGGCTCGGCTTGTTTTAACAACGCCCCCAACTCAAACCCAATCCAAGGCACCACCATCGACCATGCTTCCACACAGCGCAAGCGGTAAATGCGTTCTTCAAGGGGAAAACGCTTTGTCAAGGCATCGTGATCAAGCTCAATGGGGTTTTTAACCATCCCGTCAACTTTTAACGTCCATGGATTAGTTTGAAATTCAGTCGCATTTTTGGCTGGTGCATCTTTAGATGTGCCAAACTCATAGAAGTTGTTGTAGCTGGTCACTTTATCTTCAGGCGTTCGGGTTTCCGTTATTTGAAACTTAGGGGGCTGACTAAACTCCAGCGCCTTTCCCTTAAACGCTGCCTTCTCTTCTTCATCTTCCCAAAACCAACCGGCAGCGCCTGCCGACTTCGCCAACAGCGTAGACGCTCCCACAAAGCCCATAGATTTGAGCAATGAACGGCGATTCATATAAACGCCTTCATTGGTTACGTCGTTATCAGTTAATTTTACTGAGGGTTTAAATGGTTTTGGCATTACGTCACCTAAATTATGATAAGACTATGAGAAATGGTCGTCACTTCGCCCAGTACATTTAGCTACGTTAATGTAACGAGTAAGTTCAACATAATAAAAAAGACCGAGAGTACGGTCTTTTCATTTCAACTAATTAGGAAAAACAAAACAATCTACATATGCAGACTATCTTGAATACCGCCTTGTTTAGGTGAAAAGATATTGCTGTATAGGCGAGATGCGAATTCATCCGTCATACCCGATATATAGTCGGCGAGAACGCGCATACCATTGCCGCTCTCACAGGCCTTACGCCAGCGAACTTGGGTGTTTTCGGGAAGTAAGCGGTCAGGATCTGATGCAAAGGCTTCAAAAAGCTCCATAACCACCAGCTGTCCTTTGTATTCAAGAAGCTGCACATCAGGGCGGCGTATTACTTTGTTAAACACAAAGCGTTTGAAAAGCTCCAAGGCTTGTGCAAAATGTTCAGGCATTACGGCGTTGAACGCCAGTAACGGGTGAGCAAAACCCTCAACGCCTTTTATTTCAATAGCTGTAATAAAGCTATTTACCAGCGCGCCTATGGCATTTTTCCTTTCGTGATGTGCAGCGCTAAATAGCTTATTGGTTAGCACTTCTATATTGTCTGACAGCCACGGTACATCTAGCGCTTTTAGCGGGGTGGTTACATCCTCGACAAAATGATGCTTGTCGACCATATCCATTACAATGGCATCTTCTAAGTCGTGAATGCCATAGGCGATATCGTCAGACAGTTCCATAATTGAGCAGTCGAACGATTTAAATTGCGTTTTACTGTGTGCATTCAGTTTTGCAGTAAACTGCATAAACGCATCTTTATCTTCATTGCTAAATGGCGCAAGTAGCCAGTCGAATAGGGGCTCATCGCAGCGAAACAGACCTTTTGGCGGATGCCAGTCGTGGGCCTTTACCTGACGAAGTGAAACAGGGCGCTCTGGCGTAGGTCCTTTACTATGAAGGGCATCGATAAAGTTTGGATATTTAACCAAGCCTAACACGCTTCTTCTGCATAAATTCATGCCGTGTTCGGCGGTATAGGGCTCTAGCTGAGTGATGATCCTAAAAGTTTGTCCGTTTCCTTCAAACCCGCCGTATTGGTGCATCATGTAATTAAGGGCAATTTCACCACCATGGCCGAATGGGGGATGACCAATATCGTGAGCCAAGCAGAGGGTTTCGATTAACGTAGGATCAAGCGCTAACGTCGTGGCGATATCTGGAAATTTCACCCAAAGTTGGGCAGTAATACCGGTGCCAATTTGGGCGGCTTCTAGAGAGTGGGTTAATCGAGTGCGATAGAAGTCGCTCAGCCCCACACCGAGCACTTGCGTTTTTGCCTGTAATCTACGAAAGGCGGCGCTATGAAGAACGCGTGCTTTATCACGTTGATACGGATTGCGGTGATCGCCGTCTCTTGTTTCACTGCGGGGTAAACGACGCTCGTGTAATGCTAATTCCCAATCGCTTGTTGCCAAAAAAACCTCGCTGCCTTGCTGTGTATGCTACTTCTATTCGTCAGTATAGTGATTTATGGGCTGTTAATCGCCTTGCTCACATATCGTCTTGCGTAATTTCATCAAGACTTAAAGAAAAGCTTGGTACGTAACGCGTTAAGAAGTAGTCCACCTCTTCAGAATGATATTCTTTAAGGGTTTTATCTAATCTTTTCTTAGCCAGCTTAAACTCTTGGTTACCAGCAGCTAATTCTTCAAGCGTTTTTAGGTAAGCGCAAAGTACGTCTGCTGCTTTCACAATAAAAGCTTCTTCTTCACTATGGTAGTGATGATCAATAAGCGCCGCATAGTCTTCTCGAAATGCCTCTGGTGCCATTTCAATTAGCTTGTTCTCTGCAATTTTTTCGATCTTTTTATATTCTTCTTTAATCGCAGGGTTAAAGTATTTCACTGGGGTAGGGAGGTCTCCGGTGAGTACCTCCGACACGTCGTGAAATATTGCCATGGTAGCAATACGATCAGGGTTTAGTGTGCCGCCAAAAAACTTATTTTTTATTAAAGCAAGCGCATGGGCAACCATGGCCACCTGCAAACTGTGCTCCTGCACATTTTCTGTGCGCACGTTATGCATAAGCGGCCAGCGATTGATAAGCTTTAAGCGCGCCAGATGCGCGAAAAAGTGACTTTTATCAGACACATTACGCCCCTTGCTTATACGTTCTAAAGAAGTTGCCAATACGATGCAGAGCAGGCACCAATACATCGCTGTGCGGTAAAAATACTAATCGAAAGTACGTGCCTTCGGTCAGGTTAAACGCGCGACCATGTACCAGCAGAATTTTTTCAGAGCTTAATAAGTCCAGCACCATTTGTTCGTCGTTTTGAATGTTGAATTTCTTCTCATCCACTTTAGCGAAACAATACATGGCACCTTTAGGTTTAACGCACGAAATACCGTCAATGCCGTTTAGCATATCTGTAGTCACGTCGCGCTGAATGCGAAGACGCCCGTTTTCTTTCACCAAGTCGTCAATGCTTTGATAGCCGCCTAACGCAGTTTGAATAGCACTTTGACACGGTACGTTAGCGCACATCCGCATGGAAGACAGAATATTAAGCCCTTCAATATAGTCAGACGCTAATCGCTTATTGCCGCTGACAACTAGCCAACCTGAACGAAAGCCCGCCACACGGTAGTTTTTGCTCAAGCCGCCAAAGGTAACAAAAAAAACATCGTCAGCCAGTGAAGCAATACTGGTGTGTTTTGCTTCATCGTAAAGAATTTTGTCGTAAATCTCGTCGCTAAATACAACAAGTCCGTGTTCGCGGGCGACTTCAACCACATCTTGTAAAAGGGCTTTGTCGTAAACTGCGCCGGTTGGGTTGTTAGGGTTGATCAGTACGATCGCGCGAGTTTTACTGGTGATTTTACTTTTTATGTCGTCAATATCTGGGAACCAGCCTGCTTGCTCGTCGCAGCGATAATGAACGGGTGAACCTGACGAGAGGCTAACTGCTGCTGTCCAAAGCGGGTAGTCAGGGCTTGGAATAAGCACTTCATCGCCATGATTAAGTAGCGCCTGCATTGCCATCATAATTAACTCAGATACGCCGTTACCAATATAAACGTCGTCTACACGGATGTCTTTAATGTTGCGCTGCTGGTAGTACTGCATCACGGCCACACGGGCAGCATAAATTCCTGTCGAGTCTGAATATCCTTGAGACGTAGGCAGGTTATGAATAACGTCTTTTACGATATCGTCAGGGGCTTCAAATCCAAATGGGGCAGGGTTACCGATATTCAGCTTTAATATGCGGTGTCCTTCGTCTTCCATTTTGCGTGCTTGCGCAGCGATTGGGCCTCTAATGTCGTAACAAACGTTATCTAATTTATGTGAGCGAGATACAGTTTTCATGGTCTATCTGGTTGATTTACATACCCTGAGATTATCGCAATACAAAGCCATATGCGATGGCCTTTTTGCAGTATTTCTGCTTTAAGCACTACTTTTTTCACCAAGTGGCTATTTATTGACCACATAACGAGATGAATAATCCGCTTGTCACTTAAGCATAAAATTTATGTTAATAGCTTGTGAACTTTTCATTCAGCGCCTATCGTAGTAGTAAGGCGTGTATAAAAAACGCGTTAGTAACAAACAGGCTAACAAGAAGAGGTGATAAGAATATGTCGCACCATTTCAAAGAAACACCAGAGAATGCAATCACGCAAAGTGGTATAGCACGCGTTATTCCCTGTAAAGAATTAGACGTTGGCGACCCTATAAAATGGTTGTCATTGGCATTACGAGACGCTATGCGCGCACCAGGTCTCACATTGTTTTATGGCGTTCTTTTCGCGGTTATTCCGTGGTTCATTATGTACTTGGTTGAAATGACAGGTTGGCACTTAGTTATTTTACCCGCCATTGTTTGCTTTATGTTGGTAGGTCCATTTCTGGCTGCTGGTCTTTATGATGTGAGCTGGGAAATGGAAAAAGGCCACAAGCCCACGCTACGCCACTCTTTACGCGCAATGCGCCGAAATGCATTTAACGAGTGGGGCTTTGCCATACTGCTTATGGTGATGATGATATTTTGGTTGCGTGTTGCATCGCTAATCCACGCGCTTTATCCGCCTTATATAGAAAACGACTTAGAAAGCTTGTTACCGTTTTTAGCGCTAGGCACAATTGTTGGTGCGGGTTTTACATTGGCTATGCTTTTCATTACGGCGTTTACCCAACCTATTTTGATGGAACGTAAAGTTGACCTTGCTACCGCCGTATTAACCAGCGTTAACGCAGTATGGCTTAATAAGGTGCCCATGCTTATTTGGGGGGCGATCATCTTTACCACCGTTGCGATTGGTTACGTAACCGGGTTTATTGGTTTTATCGTGTTAATGCCTATAATCGGCTACGCGTCATGGCATGCTTATATTGATGCCATTGAAACTAAGCGCGAACGCAAATATGAGTAATCGCCCACGCTTTCTGTAATTTAATTACGGAAATGGTGAGGTTTTCTGTACATTAGATGCGCTTTATCATTATATATTTTGTTAAAATTACAGTTTTAAGGCCCCAAAAGGGGCCTTTTTATACTTAAATCTTATATTTCTTTCTTCCTACAAGTTCCATCGCTAGATATATTAGTAATATGTAATCTAAATTAATCTCGATAAAACAGTGGTTTAGCCTAGTAACAATGGTGTAACAAACTGATTTACCACACATTTACCCCCATTACACAATCATTCAACAGAAAAGTTTTAATTCTTGATGCATAAATAAAGGGCGTTGAGCGAATTGTTGATTGTTCAGCTTTGTTCAACCAAAAACTAAGAGTTTGCCACAAACTTGATTAAAGCCTTTATCTACACATTGAGGAATTAAACATGAAACCAGTTAAATCGAAACTAGCCAACGCGGTAAAAGTGCTAGCTGTAACTGCAACCGTAGCATTTAGCGTTAACGCAACTGCCGCAGCACCACAAAAAGACATACGCTTTGTAGGCGAAACCCAATTCGCAGGGTTTTGTAAAGCAGTGATAAATGATGACGTTAGAGTACTTCGCTCTAGTCTTTCACGTAACGTAGGACGCATTGGTGCTAGTCAGCGTGAAGTGTTGCGTATGGTAACGTCTGAAGAAGGGTTGACGTGCAATGGCAGTAGCCTAATTGAGTTTTCAGTTGAGCGTCACGCTGATGCCGTACATGAATACTTAACGTCGCGTAGCTAAGGCGTTGATTGCGGTTACGATAAATCCAGAAAAAGCGGGCTAGCTTGCACTCATCGTCAATCACGTTGACGTAAATGGTGAAAACTAGACCCGCTTTTTGTCTTATTTTTTGCTTTAAAATGCGCCTTAATTAGCGATTTTAATATACGTGGCTACACGCGCTTTACTGGTTTTAAACAAACGTTGCGTTTTAAACCTAAGCTTTAGTAGCAACACGTAGGCAAGTGGTACTAAGAACAAGCTGGTTAGCGTTGAGAATACTAGCCCACCAATGATTGCAATGGCCATTGGTGAGTAGGGAGGACCGTCGCCACCAATTCGAGTACTCCCCATCGCAAGTGGAATAAGCCCTAGAACTGTAGTGGCTACTGTCATCAGAATAGGCCTGATACGTGTCATACATCCTTCAATCACTGCGTCATACAGCGACAAGCCTTCATTAATTAGCTGATTAATTCTGTCTACCAATACGATGCCATTGTTAACCACAATACCCATCAGAATCAGCATGCCAATCATCCCCATGATAGACATAGATGTGCCTGTAACCATGAATGCCCAAAAAACACCTGTGAAGGAAAACAGTAGTGACGTAATTACAGATGTTGGAAGAATTAGCGATTCAAACAGCGCGGCCATCACAACGTATATCATGCAAAGCGCTAATAGCATATTCATTTGCATTACGGCATTGGCTTCATCCTGGCGAGAGAAGCTGCCGTCTAGCGTCCACTTATAGCCTGTCGGCAATTCGATATTAGCTAATGCTTTTTCTATGCGTTCACGAGCTTGTTCGGTGGTGGTTTCACCCTCTAAATTTGCACCAATAGCTAGCGCGGTTTGACGATAGTTGCGGTTAATTTGCGAAAGCTGTGGCACCACAGAGAAATCTGCAATCATGTTCAGCGTTACCGATTGACCCTGCGTAAACCCAATATTGATGTTCTTAAGTTCGCTTAACGAGGCTTGAATATCGCTGCCAAACTTAAGCTGCACCGCCACTTCTCCGGCGTCTCCATAGCGGAATGTACGTAAATTACTGCCGCGTAGTGCCGTAGAGATAAGTTTAGCCACATCGTTTACTTGTATGCCGAAGCGGTTTGCTTTCTCTCTGTCTATGCGTATTTGAACCTCATCACGGGTAGATCCCGTGTCGGCCTTTACATCTTCCAACCCATCTATGGTGGAAAGAATAGGAATGATTTGCTCTGAAATAGTGAGCAAGGTTTCTGAAGATTCCCCCAACAGCGTTACTCTTACGCCACCACCGTTGCCGCTATCCCACTGGAAAGAGGGGCGAGCACGCACAAATGAAGGCATATTTTCACGAATATCCTCCTTGATTTTTCCTACACTTACGGGCAACTCGTCTTTAAGTGTGATACCGCTTACTGCATGACCAGCAGTAAAATAGGTATACACCTGCTTAATATGAAAGCGTTCTTGGTTTTCATAAAGATAAGCTTCCATTTTATTTACGGTTTTTTCCACTTCATCCAAGGTGAAGTTTTGCGTCACATGGTAATTAAGCCAAATACGCTCTTGGTTGTCGTTACCCTCATCGTCGGACGTAACCACCTGCATAGGCACAAAGGTCGACGCGAGAATAAGCAGAGCAATAACACAAGTTACGCCCTGGTGTTTCAACATCCAGTTAAGCGCACGACCATAGCCTTTTATGTAGGACGGTGTTTTAGGCGTTTTTACAACAGGGATCTTTACCTTAGTTGTCAGCAAGGGAATAAGTGTTTTAGCAATGAAAAGCGACGCGAACAGAGATATACAGATAGCCACAGCAACGTGCTCTAGGAAAATAGTCACGTCTATTTTTACCCCAATAATATTAGGTAAAAACACTATTGCCGTGGTTGCAGTTCCGGCAATGACTGCAAGACTGACTTTGTTTACACCAATCTGGGTGGCTCGCTTAATGTCTCCCTCTTGTTGGCGTTCTTGAAATACGCTTTCAGTGATCACAACGGCGTTGTCTACCAGCATACCTACCGCTAGCATGAGGCCCATTAACGATAAGATGTTGAGTGTATAACCTAATAGATACATCACACCTAAGGTAATACAAATTGAGAATGGTACAGAAAGCACCACGATTAAGGTGGTGGTAAGCTGGCGCAAGAATAAGTACAGCACAATAACTGAAAGTAACGCACCTAAAAGGCCAGCGTTTAGCAAATCGCTCAGCGACGAAGTTACGCTTTTCGCGGTGTCGTCCATTACAAATAAACTAATGCCTGTAAACTCAGGGTCTTCCTTGGCTTTTTCGATAACTTTCATTACCGCGTCGGAAACTTCTACAAGATTGCTGCCCGATTCGCGAAATACGTTAAAGCCTACCGCAAAGGTGCGATCTAAATGACGTCCTTCGTTGCGTTGAGGGAGCTCGTAAGTCACGCTGGCAATATCAGACAAGCGAACGCTGCGAGTAACCCACATATTTTTAAAATCGTTTACATCGGTAAATTCGCCAGTTGGGTTAACCAGAATTTTTTCACCGTTATTGTACATGTAGCCCGCGGTTAGCGAGAAGTTTGCGTTTAGAAGCTGCTGCTCTAAGCGTGTACCGTCTATTTGGTAGGCCGCCATTTTCTTAGGATCTAAGCGAATAGTAATTTGACGCTTCATGGTGCCGTATAGCTCAACTTTCGATACACCCGGAACACGCTCTAGCGGACGCTTAAGGTTGCGTTCTAGCAAGTCGTAGGCATTTGATAAGTCGCGGTCGCTCGATACGCGAAGCTGAAATATAGGCATATCGTTGGTGTTAAATTTATACACCATGATCCGCTCTATATCGTCAGGAAGTTCGTGGCGAATAGCGTCAATCTTCTCCCGCGCTTCAATACTTTTGGCTTTAAGGTTTTCATCCCAATCGAACTCTACTATGACCTCAGCCATGTTGTCGTACGACCGTGCCCTTAATCGCTTTATCCCCGACATGGTAGCAACAGCTTCTTCAACCGGACGGGTGATCATGGTTTCAATCTCAACAGGCGTTGCATCAGGGTAGGGGATCTGCACTACCATTTCTGGAATATCAATCCCAGGGAACTTTTCAAGGGGTAATAAGCGGCCAGATACAATACCGAACAGCAACATAGACAAAAACAGCATTCCGATGGTAACGGGCTTATTTAACGCAAAGCGTGCAAGCGAGGCGCCTATACCTGCAATTTTTGAAAGGTGCGGCTGTGAAGCTATATCTGTCTCGCGTTGATTCGGTTCACCTATTTGGCGCTTTTCAGTATGGGTTTCAGAACTGTTATTAGCGTTGTGAGAAGGTGTACTCATAGTACACCTCCTTTCGACATCGCTCCTTCGTCACTAAAGCCCGCATTAGTGTTAACAGACGTTTTCTGCGCAACGTTTTTCTTCACGTCGAACAGGCTGTAAAGCACTGGCAGTAAAATGAGGGTGAGCAAGCTTGCAAACAGAAGGCCGTAAATAACAGTGATGGCCATTGGCGTGCGAATTTCAGCACCTTCACCAAAACCAAACGCCATAGGCAATAAACCTAGTACCGTAGTAAGTGTGGTCATCACAATAGGGCGCAGGCGGGTCTTTGCAGCATCTAGAATAGCGGTGTCTTTATCTACTCCTTGACGGCGTAACTGATTTATACGGTCAACTAATACAATAGCGTTGTTTACTACAATACCGCACAGCATAATCAAACCGATAAATACCACCACGTTTAGCGGCGTATTGGTAAGCCACAATCCATACACAGAACCCGCGCCAGCTAGCGGCACTGCGAATAAAATAAGCAGAGGGTGCAGCAGCGACTCAAACTGAGACGCCATAACCAAATACACCATAAACACGGCAAGTGCTAGGGCAAACTGTAGCGAACGGAAGCTGCTTTGCATGTCTTCACTTTGTCCAGTTACTGTTGCACTTAAAGATAGAGGAAGTTGGGTTTCATCAATGACTTTATTAGCAACGGCAACTGCTTCATCAAGCTTACCCTTGGCTAAATTTGCAGATACCAGCGCTACACGCTGCTGTCCAACGCGGGTGATTTCGCTAGGACCTACACTCATGTACACGTCTGCAACTGCACTTAATGGAATAGGTTGCGCAGAGCCTGGATTAACAACAATGGCGCGCACGCTGGCGATGTCATCTCGCTGGTTTTCTTGGGTTCTTACTAGCACATCTACCTTTCTGTCTTCAACACTATACTGTGTAGCGACACGGCCACCTACTTTGGCCGCAATAAGCTGAGAAACGGTTGATGCATCAAGCTCAAGGCGAGCAAGTTTGGCGTGATGGAAGGCTATTTTAAGCTCTGGGTTTCCGTCACGAATGCTGGTCGTTACGTCTGCAAAATTATTAAAACTGGCTAGCTTGGTCGCAATGGCGTCGCCATACTGCTGTAATTGATTGAGGTCGTAACCCGCAATTTCAATTTGAATAGGCGATGCAAAGCTAAAAAGCTCAGGCTCTGAAAACGTTGCCTGAACCTGAGGTTTAAAGGCTAGGTAATCACGAAGGGCACGCTTTACCGCGTCCATATCGGCAGCTGTCGCCGAAGGCTGCATGACAATGTTTAAGCGGCCCCAATGATCGCCACCCTGATTAGGCGCGGCGCTTATAAGGCTACCCGTACCAGACATGGCATAGGTGCGAAGCACCTTGGTTTCGCCGCCATCATTGTTATTTACTGCAACCGCAGCAAGCTCGCTGATAATAGCGTCGGTACGCGCTAGTGGCGAGCCCGCAGGGAGGGTAACTTCTACCGAAAATTCTCCTTGTGACAGGGTAGGAATAAGTTCCATACCTAGTTTTGGTACAAGCATTATCGCGCCAGCAGCAAGAATAAAGGCAGTAGCTAACACCAGCGCTTTGGCTTTAAGACTTACGCGCAGCAGTTTTTCATAAGCAGAAGCGAGAAGGTCAAACCCTTTGTTAAATACCCAGATAAGTGGTTTAAACGCAACGCTTAATAATTTGCTGACGATATGCCATGCGCCTATCACCAAGGTAACCAAGGCTGCAGGTAAAAATACAAAGATAAGTCTGAATACCCAACGAACTGGCAGGGTAACGTAATACATAACTTTGCCCAATGTTGACGTAGGAGGGGTAGGCGCTGGTGTAGTAAACACATCTTCGTGGTCTAGCTGTTGCTTTTTCTTCTTATGTGCCATCGCAGGGATAAGTGTGAGCGCAACAACAAGCGATGCAGCTAAAGCGAACGACACGGTTAACGCTTGATCTTTAAACAGCTGACCTGCAATACCTTCTACAAATATCAGTGGCACAAACACGGCCATAGTGGTCAGCGTCGAAGCCACAATTGCGCCAGAGACTTCTTTTGTTCCTTCGCTGGCGGCAGATGCATCAGTGTCTGTGGCTTCTGCCGTCGTTTTTTCATTAGCTGTAGCGTTATCACTTCCAGCCATTTTTAATTTTTTATGGCGATCGATATTTTCAAGCACAACAATGCTGTTATCTACTAATAATCCAACAGCCAGCGCGATACCACCTAAGCTCATCATGTTTAAGCTTATGTCGTTGGCATACATTAGATTAAAGGTGGCAATTACTGATACCGGAATAGAAACCGAGATAATAACGGTAGCCCAGAAGTCTTTAAGAAAAAGGTACAGCACCAACATGGCTAAAATACCGCCCATCACTGCCGCTGATTTTACGTTATCTATAGCTTGCTTAATGAACACGCTTTGGTCATAAATTTCGCTAAGCGTGTAGTTAGAAGGCAAGTTGTTGTTGACCTCATTTAACCGGCTAGCCACTTTTTGTGCAACGTTAACCGCATTAGCATCGCCTTCTTTATAAATGGCAATTTCAATGCCTTCATTGCCGTTAAAGCGCGTTACCACATCACGATCTTTATAAGCACTCTCAACCGTTGCCACGTCTTTAAGTTGAATGTTTCTGCCTTCAAAACGCCCAATGAAAAGGTTTTCGATATCGCTCAGTGTTTCAAACTGATTGAGGGTTCTGACCAAAAACGCTTGGGCTGCGTTATCAATTCGACCGCCGGCCGCGTTAATGTTTTCGGCACTGACCCGGTCAATAATTCGGGTAATGGGAATAGACAGCTGACTGGCTTTCTGCTGGTCGATAAGGATGTGTATCTCGTTTTCTAAACCACCGCCAACGCGCACGGCTGCCACACCTTCTACCGACTCTAAAGCTCGTTTTACTTGCTGTTCGGCATATAAACGTAATCGCTTCATTTGCGCTACGCTTAAACTTGACGTATCGCTTTGTGCCGTCAGCCCCAGTTTAATTACTGGGTCTAAACTTGGGTTAAAACGAAGGAGCCTTGGCTTTTCTATATCAAGGGGAAGTTGTAATACATCAAGTTTCTCGCGCACTTCTAAGCTCGCGAAATCCATGTCAGTACCCCATGCAAATGAAAGCACTACGTCAGACTGGCCTGCACGCGATGTGGACGTGACTTTACGTACGCCTTTTACTACGCCGATGGCTTCTTCAATGGGCTTTGAAACCAGTTGTTCGACTTCGCCTGGCGCTGCACCGTCGTAGTCAGTACGAATGGTGAGAGTAGGGTAAGATAAGTCAGGCAGTAGGTTAACCGACAGTCTGCCTAACGACACCATACCAAATAGCAATACCGCAAAAGTGAACATACTAACGGCAACAGGGCGCTTTACAGCAATATCTACAATACGCATTGTGTGAGTTCCTTGTTAGGCCGAATTAGCTGTTAACTACTTCAACAGGGGCGCTGTCTTTCAAGTTTTGGTGGCCTGCAGTAACCACTTCTTCATTACCGTTTAAACCATTAATAACTTCAACGACTTCGTTGTTTTCAAAGCCTGTAGAAATATCAACTTTTTTAACTTTGCCGTTGTCGACAACGAATACACTATGATTATTATCGATGGTAACTAGCGCTCTACGAGGCAACAACGTGGCGTTAGCATGTGTTGCGTACTCAAGTGACACATCGGTAAACATGCCGGCTTTAAGTTTGTTATCTTCGTTAGGTACTTTTAACGTTACTTTGAACGTGCCGGTGGTCGCATCGATGACCGGGCTTATACGTTCAACACTCGCGGTGATACTCCTGTCGCCTAAAGCCGCCACGGTAAGCATTGCACCTTGTCCAATCACTACGTTAGGTAGCTCATTTTCAGGCAGATACACAATGCCTTGAAGATTACGTTGCTGAACGATATGGAACATTCTCTCCCGTTGGAACGATTCAGTCAGGTTGCCTACTTTGGCATTCCTTTCTGCAATGTATCCATCAATTGGGGCTGTGATAGTGGCTTCTTTCAAATCAAGTTCAGCTAAGCGTACAGATGCTTTTGCTGATTCAAATTGCGAAGTGAGCTTGTCGTAAGTGTCATCGCTGATAAGCTTTTTAGAATAGACTTTGTTGACCTTTTCTAGTTCGCTTTCAATACCAGCTAAATCAGCCAAAGCTTTTGATAAGTTCAGCTCGTAGCGGCGTTTATCAAGCTGTGCCAGTACCTGGCCTTTTTCAACATAATCACCTTCTTCTACGAAGATTTCTTCGATAATTCCAGATGCTCGCGCAACCACAAATGCTTCTTCACGGGCTTCTAAAATAGCGGTTGTATCGTAAGTGGACGTAATGTCGCCAGTAACAATGGTTTGGGTTTCAACGGGAATAGCAAAAACGGTTTCTTCAACTTCGGTGGCGTTGGCTTGGTCATTAATGGCATCAGCATCAGAACATGCTGTCATCGAGAGAGAGAGGGCAACAATACCGCTTCCAACAAGTAATTTGAGTGATGTTGGCGAAAACGGTAATAAAGAATGTGATGGTGAAAAAGAGGTGTTGCTGTGCGTTGTAGTTTCCATGGTCAATAACCCTAACGTAGTTGTCGTTATATAATAATGACCATATACAGCAGCTAATATGCCAAAGATGTTAACTAATGTTAATTGTTAATAATATCAATCACTTATGAGTGTAACAAACAGTTTCAACGAAAAAGCCAACCCAAGTGGTTGGCCTTTTCTACTAATGCTTAGCGAGAATCGCTAAAAAGAGGCTGGTTCTACTATAGTTTATTAAACCAAAGTATAGCTTGTAGTGATCTCAACATTACCCGTTAGCATTAGCATGACGGAACAGTATTTTTCTGCAGAAAGCTGCACAGCGCGAGCAAGGGCCTTTTCACTAATGCCTTCACCTGACACTGTGTAATGCGCGTGAATTTTAGTAAATACACGAGGCGGCTCTTCAGCGCGTTCAGCTTCTAATTCACAGTTACAGGCTTCAATGTTAAAGCGCCCTTTTTTAAGAATATCTACAACGTCAATACTTGAACATGCACCAACTGCCAACAGCACTGATTCCATCGGAGATACAGCCTTACCGCTGCCGTCCATCACCGTTTTGTAACCGCTGTCTGTAGTTCCTGTAAAAGTTAAATCTTGATCCCAAGAAACACGTGCTTTCATTGTTTGTCCTAATGTCATAAAAATAAAAAAGGAAGCTGCAAGACAGGCCAGTTTAGCGCTTCAATGCAGCTGTGACATGTGCGTTTATTTGTTAAGGCGAACAGCATCTGGGCTAAGCGTGATTTTCTTTTGCTTATATAACGCCCCTAACGCTTTTTTATACGCCGCTTTACTCACGTTAAAATGAGAGTAAATGGCTTCTGGCGCACTCTTATCTGTTAGCGTAGAAATGCCACCGTGGGCTTCTAGGTCATCTAAAATGGCTTGTTGAAGTGCATCACGGCCACCTTTGTCTACGCGCTGAAGGGCTACATCCACCTTGCCGTCGTCACGAATTGTTTTAATTACCCCTTCAGTAGCTTGCCCGACTTTAAGTGGCTTAAAGGCATCGCTATGGAAAATAAGACCTAAGCTTTTTTCATTGATAACTACCTTAAAACCTAAATCAGTTTTGGCATAAACCAAGCATTGCACTGTGTCGCCCTCGTTGAGATAGGCACTACTTTCCTTTAGAAAATAGTGAAGCTTGGTAGCACCTAAAATACGCTGGGTTTTATCATCAAAAAAGGTGTGAACAACATAGTACATACCTGGATTAACAGGTTGGGCTTGGTAGTCGTTGGGCATTAAAAGGTCGTTGTCTAAACCCCAGTCGAAAAATGCACCAAAGTTAGTGGCAGATACCGCTTTAAGTACCTTAGTTTCACCAACTTGAATCAAAGGTTTCTTCATGGTGGCATAGAGATCGCCGCGCTGATCTGTGGCTACAAATACGTCTATCTGTTGTCCTTCTGCGAGGGAAGTTTCTACTTCGTCAATCGCAAGGGTCACAGTTTGCAGCTCTTCAGCATCATCTATTTCTATTACGCAGTCGTTTTCGTCGTTGTTTTCGACAAGTGGCGCTAAAGCGTAGCCAAAAGGGTATTGGGCTACCACGCGTAATGTATTAATTTTTCCAATATTTATCATCAGCACTGACTTTTTAAAAAGAACAGGTAACATGATACTGAAATGAACGTAAGAGCTAAACCATTATGAAGTTAAATTGCGATTTAGGTGAGAGTTTTGGCGCATGGTCTATGCCGGTGGAAGCGGCCATTATGGCAGAAATTGATCAGGCCAACATTGCTTGTGGTTTTCATGCGGGTGATCCGTTAGTGATGAAGCAGGCTATTCGGTTAGCCAAACAACATGATGTGGACATAGGTGCCCATCCAGCCTATCCAGACTTACAGGGATTTGGTCGCAGAAGTATGGCGATTGCTGCTGATGAACTCAGCGCTATGATCCAATATCAAGTGAGTGCATTGAGTGGAATGGCAAAGGCTTGCGGGGCCAACGTAAGTTATGTGAAACCTCATGGTGCGCTTTACAATGACATGATGAAAGATACAGCTGTCATGCGCACAGTAATGCAAAGCATAGCTGAAATAAATATGCAGTCGTTAGATTCGCCCCTTGCGCTAATGGTACAGGCTACGTCGCAAAATGCAGCGCTTAAAGACGCTGCGCAAGAGTGGGGGCTGCCGTTGTATTTTGAAGCGTTTTCAGACAGGCGTTATACCGATGAAGGTTTACTGCAATCTCGCTTGATCGAAGGTGCCGTGTTAAGCGAGAGCGACGCATTGCTTCAAGCTAAACAACTTATATCATCGGGAACAGTAACGACAGCTTCGGGAGCAACACTTGCAATAGAAGCGGATTCTCTGTGTGTACATGGCGATACTAAAGGGGCGGTGAATATTGCAAAGAAAATCAGAACATTTCTATAAACCTGCCTCATAAAAAACACATTTTACAAGAACAATACAAGAGGCTGTTACCCATTGTTGTGCTGAGAGTGGTATATCTAAAACTAAGTACTCAGAACCAAGCACTGACAGCCGTTTAAATAACAAGGACAGTAGATGCAAGCTTTCGGTCGCATTAAGCGAATAGTTACAGCAAGTGCAGACGCCATTATTTTGTACTTTGATGGCGCAAACCTGGACGACGCGAATAATGCCTGTCATCACATGCTGGCAGCGATAGATAGCAAAAAGGGAAGCGATTCGTGGGCTTGGCTGCGTGAGTGTGTGCCTTCCTATGACAGCCTGTTGATTATTTTTGATATGGCATTAATTGATAGCCACGGTGTATACCGTGCCATCAGTAATCTAAGCGCTGAAGACATGAGCCTGCAATCAGTCTCTTTGCAAGCAAAAGAGAATGAAAGTAGCGCCGTGATTGAAATTCCTGTTTGGTACGGTGCGCCTAATGCAAGTGATTTAAGTGTAGTGAGTAAGAAAACGTCACTGTCTATTGAAGAGATTATCGAATTGCACACTAGCACGACTTATAAAGTATACGCAGTGGGTTTTTCTCCGGGCTTTGCCTATATGGGTGATATTCCAGAAGCGCTCAAATGTGCGCGACTAGGCACACCGCGCAAACGCGTACCTAAAGGTGCGGTTGCAATCGCTGACAGGCAAACTGCTGTCTACCCCAGTGAATCACCTGGAGGATGGAATTTATTGGGGCTTACGGCATTCGACATGCTCATTCATAAAAATGAGCAAAGTGAAGCGCGGTTAAAAGCAGGTGATGTGGTTAGGTTTGTTTCAGTTACTGAACAGGAATATAGAACAGGATTGCAGGTTGAGCGATGAGAATTGAAGTACTCAGTAAAGGATTGTTTAGCCTTATCATAGATAACGGACGGGTAGGGCGACAACGGGATGGATTTTGTGAATCAGGCCCTATGGATAGTAACGCCTATGATTGGGCCAATTTTCTAGCCTTCAATTTAGACGGTACGCCATGCTTCGAAGCGATTGGTGAAATGCGATTACGGGTTGATGAAGATTGTATTATTGCTGTGACTGGCAGGGAACCGTCACTCGACGTAGATGGAAACGTTAAAGCAACATACCAGAGCCAACATGTACCGGCAGGTGCAACTATTACGTTTGGCAGCGCTCTACTTGGTAGCAAAGCCTATTTGGCAATAGGTGGAAATTGGCATGTGCCAAAAGCGGTAGGGAGTGCATGTACGGTAGTACGCGAACAACTTGGTGGGTTGGATGGTAAGGGATGCGCGTTAAAAGATGGCGATTGCATCGACATTTCAGCTAACAGCAGAATTAAAAGCACCGCTAGAATGCGCACTCTCTCGCGGCAGCACATAGACAACTATGGTTTTTTAGAGTCTATTCGGGTTATTCCCGGGTATCAGTTTTCGAGTTTTAGCGCTGTTGCTTTACGCACGTTTGAAACAAGCAGCTATACGGTTTCATCGGCTATCGATCGCATGGGCTTTAGGTTGACCGGTGAATCAGTTACAGCCGATATAGAAAACATGCGCTCAGAGGCAATTCATTTAGGTGCAATTCAAGTTCCCGGCGACGGGCAGCCTATTGTAATGATGCGCGACAGACAAACATTAGGGGGTTATCCAAAACTTGGCTGTGTAAGCCCCTGTGATATAAGTCGCTTGGCCCAAGCCGTGCCAGGCGAAAAAGTGAATTTTGTTTTTCAACATGAAGAAGAAGCAAGGGCAGACTGGCTACTGATGACAAGTAGGCGTCGCCGACTACAAGGAGAAATATTGTGACGATTGCGTTTTTAAACGGTGAGTATATGCCTCTTTCTGAGGCTAAAATTTCTCCGATGGACAGAGGCTTCCTTTTTGGTGATGGTATTTATGAAGTCATTCCAACGTATTCTGGTAGCGCAGTAGGCTTCAAGGGGCACACATCGCGTATGGCGCAAGGCCTTAAAGCTATTGAAATCGCTAACCCTTATTCAGCAGAAGAATGGCAAGACATTTTGTCCAGCTTGGTCGAAAAAAACAAAGCGTTTATAGAAAGCGGAAACATTGGTGTTTATTTCCACGTAAGCCGTGGCACCGATACAAAACGTTTTCATGCATACCCTAAGAATATAGCACCCACGGTATTCGGGTTTGCTTTTGAAATAGCGCCACCACAGCCCACAGCAAAATCTGAAGCAAGGCCTTTCAAAGTTGCGCTTCAACAGGATAAAAGGTGGCAACGCTGCCATATCAAATCCACATCCTTGTTAGGCAATGTAATGCACTACCAAGCAGGTGTTGACGCAGGCGTTAACGAAACTATTTTGTACAACAGCGAAGGTATGATAACCGAGGCAAGTTCATGCAACGTGTTTATGGTGAAAGACGGATGTATATCTACGCCCCCCTTAAACCATGAACTTCTTCCCGGTATTACTCGCGCCATTGCAATTGAAGCATTTAAACAGGCAGGCCTGGTCGTTACTGAAACTTGGTTTAGCAAAGATGAGTTGCTGGAGGCAGATGAAGTATGGTTAACCTCTTCAAGCAAAGAAGTTGCCCCGGTAGTTGAAGTAGACGGAAAACCTATTGGTACAGGGGAAGTGGGTAACGTGTGGGAGAAAGCAATTAAGGCTTACCACGCATACAAGTTTAAAGCGTAACGAAAAAAGGCCCGCTTAAAGCGGGCCTTTTGCTGGAATAAAACTGTTACTTATTCAGGTAAGTTGTCGCAGTTACCGTCTGTACACTCACCGTATAAGTATAGGCTGTGATGCGTTAGCTTCATCTTGTGTTGCTTTGCAATCATCTCTTGGCGTTCTTCGATAATGTCATCTTCAAACTCAATGACCTTGCCACACTTTAAACACACAAGGTGGTCGTGGTGATCTTTGTGACTGATTTCAAATACAGATTTTCCACCTTCGAAATGGTGGCGATTAAGAATGCCTGCATCATCAAATTGGTTTAACACGCGGTACACGGTAGCAAGACCAATTTCTTCACCCTGTTCGATAAGGATTTTGTAAACGTCTTCAGCGCTGATGTGTTGGTTTTCTGGCTCTTGCAGAATTTGTAAAATTTTAAGGCGAGGCAGAGTGACTTTTAGCCCTGCTTTTTTCAATTCTTTATTTTGATCCATTACAACCTACTAAGAACGAGTGAATAAGTATTTGGTGGTTATTATAGGTAAGTTGAAACAATTTAAAAGCAAAACCGTGGAAACTTTGTTTTCTCGCTGAAAATTTATCCATTGCCCTGGTGCGATAAAAATTGTTACTTCGGTACAGCCCGCATGGTGTCTGGCCTGACCAGATTGTAAGTGCAAGATTTATCTAACAAATGTGCAAAATAAATAAAACTTTTGATGCATTGAATTAACATCCTGTTAAACTAAACTTAAAAAGGCGATACAACCCTTTTTATTTTTTGGCATGTTTTTTTGGTGGAAGTGCCCATGCAGTTAACAATTATAAATAAAATCACGTTAGGCTTTGGCTTATTCGGCTGCTTATTATTACTTACCAGTATTCTTTCCTATTTTGGTCTTAGCGGAATAAAAGATTCTGCACAAGACGTTGTAGAGCAAAAGATGCCAGTTCAGACCAGCATGGTAAAAGTAAAGACTGAGATCCTATCTTTATCAGTGATTACTGCCAACGGATATCATGTCGAAAATAGAGAAGAGCTAGTCGCAAACAAAGAGACGTTTGATACTCTATCTTCCGCATTCTCTGACGACTTGTCTCGTTTAAACTCACTTATGCCAAATAACGCGGTAGCCAGTAACGCTGTCGACGTTAGTCTAGCCTACGTTAATAGTAGTAACGACATGTATACCGCTATCAACGAGCGAATGAATATCGAGAAGGCTCTTGCTGCACAGCTTGAAAAAGTCTTAATGACGGCTGATGAGGCTAGTGCGTTAATGCTAGATCTTTCCTATTTAGAGGGAAATAACCCCAGCATTGAAACGCTAATTGGTGCGGGCACTGCAATAGACAATAAATTGCTCACAATGAATGATTCATTCATTGAACTGGCTGAAACCGATAACGCTACGCAAAGTGCCAATATTATTGAAGATTTAGAATACCAATTGAGTAATTTGCAGGTAGATAAAGACTATGTAAATCGTTTGGCCACAGGGGTAGATGATGGCGGTACGATAGCTTCTTTTAACGAACAGTATGGTTTACTGATGGAAGCGGTAAACGGCACAAATGGATTAATTGCTTTGCAGCGACAAAAACTTTCTGAAGTAGACAAAGCTGCGAAAGCTCAGAAGGAAGCAAAAGAAGCGTTAGAAACCGCACTTGCCGACATTAATACTTTGTTTGACGCTGTCCAGAAGCAATCTCTTGATGGGCAGAACGCCATTCTTGAATCTGTTCAGGCCAACCTTGTGCGCAATATCATTGTCGCGGCACTGGGCTTGGTTGCTGCAATATTTTTAGCGGTTATTGTAACCCGTAGTATTTCCAAGCCCCTTGGCCGTATCAATAAAGGCTTAAGTCAGCTAAGTAAAGGGGATTTAAGCACCAAATTGCCTCAAGAAGGCAATGACGAGTTTTCTGCCCTTTCCGCAAAAGTGAACAGCCTAACCGATAGTTTACGAGAGCTAGTGGGCAATATATTAGAGCAAGAAAAACGCCTTATAGACATTACAAAAGAAAGCGTAGAGCTGGGCAATAAGAGCTTATCTGAGGTAGACAAGCAACGTGAGCAAGTAACGGTAACGTCTACGAATACAAAACATGTACAGGAAAAAAGCCGCAGCAACCTCGCCCAAATTAATGAAGCAATGGACGCCCTACGCGATATAACAAAGCAAAGTACAGACATTGGTCAATTGGTACAAAAAAGCAGTCAGCAGGTGGGTAATCAAGCCAAACAGGCGGAGTCTTCGGCGCAGATAATTAATCGTTTGGACGACAACTCTCGTAATATTGGCAGTATCTTAGACGTGATTAAAACGATTGCAGAGCAAACCAACTTGTTAGCATTGAATGCAGCCATTGAAGCCGCAAGAGCTGGTGAACAAGGTAGAGGCTTTGCGGTTGTTGCGGATGAAGTGCGAACGCTAGCCAACCGCACCCATGACTCTACGGAAGAAATTGAGCAGATGATTGGGAACTTACAAAAAGATGCTGCGCAGGCAGTAAAAGCGATTAATGCAGGGCGTGAACAAGCGCAAGAAGGGGTGGAAATTACCCAGCAAGTATCTCAACAAGTCGAGAGTATTAGAGAAATCATTGAGCGGTTAAGCGATATTAACGAACACATTGTGGCTGATACCGAACAACAAGATGTTTTACTTGGTGATGTTGCGAAAAGTTTGAACCGCATAGTTGCACTAGCCGACTCCAGTGCGCAAAGCACGCGCCAGTCGAACGAGTCGACAATGTTGTTGGACGCGCAAACTGAGAGCTTGAGAAAAGCAGTAGAGCGGTTTCACCTGTAATCGCTGAATTAGCGTAACTGACAGCAGGTGCTGCTGATTAATTATTAAAAAAAAACCGCTCATCAGAGCGGTTTTTTGTATTCTTTTTCGCAGCTGTGCTTAAGCAAGTTCGGCCAAGCAAAGTTCATCGTGAATTTGCTTACACCACGCTTTAACGCGCGAGTCAGTTAGTTCTGGTTGACGGTCTTCGTCAATACCCAAGCCAACAAAGTGATTGTCGTCAGCCATGCCTTTAGACGCTTCAAAGTCGTAGCCTTCAGTTGACCATTGACCTACTAAAATCGCACCTTTGGCTTCAACGATGTCACGTACCATGCCCATCGCGTCTAGGAAGTACTCTGCATAGTCTTCCTGGTCTCCACAACCAAAAATAGCAACTAGCTTGTCGTTGAAGTCAATTTGCTCTAGTTCAGGAAAGAAATCATCCCAATCGCATTGCGCTTCACCGTAGTACCACGTAGGGATACCAAAGATAAGCAAATCAAATTCAGCGATGTCTTCTTTACTGCTCTTGGCAATGTCTTTAACATCAATTAGCTGTTTACCCAATTCCTTCTGGATCATTTTCGCAACATGTTCGGTATTACCCGTGTCACTTCCGAAAAATAGGCCAACGCTTGCCATATCTAACCTCTATTAATCGTTACTAATTAAACGCCTGTGCTTAGCCAAAACCATTCAATAATGCCCTTCGCAAGAAACCCTAATGCGCCTAAACCTAGCACACCGTACGTTACCACTCGTCCAATAAGTGGCACATCGTTCTTACGCAGTACATCGTGTACAGCAAAACCCATCAACCCAAAAAGGATAGATAAGCCGCCATACAGCATGATGGACTCAATGAGTTCGTAATTTTCTGCAAGCATAGTGTTGTTACTTAAAAAAATCTGGCGCAACTATATCACAGTATATACGCCTGTAAGAGCCTAAAACGTTCAAAAATAGGTAATAATAGTCATTCTCATCTTAAATGATGATGAAAACCCTTCTTTAAGACGATTTATTGAGCGTTCTTTCTACAACGGCGTTAAAGACCGCTGGCTTTTCTGCATGTAACCAGTGGCCAGTGCCTTCTATTACATGTGCTTTAGCCTTGGGAAAATAACGTGTTATTTCATCGCGATAGGCTGGCGTAATATAATCAGACTCACTGCCCTTGATGAATAATGTTACGCCATCAAATGTTTGATTTGTTTGTTCCCAATCAATAATTTGAGAATAACTGGCAATTAATCCATCGACATTAAAACGCCATTTCCAATCGCCATTTTCATCTTGATATAGGCTCTTCAATAAGAATTGTCGAACGCCTGGCTCTTTCACATGTTTAGCCATTTCTTTTTCAGCATCTTTTCTACTTTGAATTGCATCTAAGGGAACGGCCTTGAGTCCATCAAATACGGTTTGGTGGCTATGGTCGTAAGATACAGGTGCAATATCGGCGACAATGAGGTGAGAAACAACGTCGCCGTGGTTTAAGGCTAATCTCATGGCTACTTTGCCGCCTAATGAGTGGCCTAAAACCGCGCTTTCTCTAATATTAAGCGATTGCATAATATCGAACACCGCATTTGCAGCATCGTCGACAGAAAATGAAGATGTCCATGGGGATTCACCGTGGTCAGGCAGATCAATGCTGATCACGTTGTAATTAGACTCAAAGTGGCGCTTAATGCCGGCTAAATTATCGGCATTTCCAAATAGTCCATGAATGAGAATCAGCCAGGGAGAGGTAGAAGCGCATTCCGAAAGTTTGTAGTTCAACTTCACAATATACTTATCCGTTTCTGAACATGCTGTTCAAACAAAATAAGGCCTGTAAAAACAGGCCTTGTTTAATTCACAATTTCAATTAATTAATGGCGTAATCGTCGAGTGACTTACCGCTATCTAGCGCTTCTTTATAAACGCGAGGCATGCGTCCTATACCTGTCCAAAGGTGTTCTTCACCCTTGCTATCAACAAGCTTGAATTTAACCGGACGTTTTTTGCCAACCTTTTTGTTTGTTTCTACATTTAATGCCTGTAGATCTTCAACATTTAATCCCGCTTCTTCCATTTGCTTTTTAATAGCAGCGAGCTTCTCTAATTTTTCTTTCTCAAGCTTTTCTTGTTCTACTAATTTTTCTTTTCTTTTCTCAATTATACCGCTAAGTTTTTCTTGAATTTGTTCAAGTTCTTCAATGCTTAATTCCTTAACAGCACCTTGTAAACGTCTTCCATGGGTTAAAATATCTAAAAAATCGCTCATTAATTAACCTTAATACGTTGTACTTAATTTCTATTGGATAATAAATAAAAGTAGCACAAAAAAAAAGCGAGCCAAGCTCGCTTTTTAAAAATATCCGTTAAATAGCAAACTAATACTTTAAATTACATGTTCGGGTAATTTGGTCCGCCGGCACCTTCCGGAACTACCCATTTAATATTTTGACTTGGGTCTTTTATGTCGCAGGTTTTACAGTGAACACAGTTTTGTGCATTAATTTGGAACCGTTTTTCACCTTCCTCTTCAATTACTTCATATACACCAGCAGGGCAGTAGCGCTGTGCTGGCTCTGCAAATTTAGGTAAATTAACCTGCAAAGGAATAGACGGATCTTTTAATTTTAAGTGGCAAGGCTGGTCTTCTTCGTGATTTGTATTAGATAAAAATACAGAAGACAGTTTATCAAAGCTTAACACGCCATCTGGCTTAGGATATGAAATCTCTTTTGCATCTTTCGCTTCTTTAAGCTGTGCGTAGTCTTTATGTTCGTCTTTCATGGTGAAAAACAAATTACCATTAAAGATATTTTGCTCTAGCGTGTTAAATGCGCCACCCCAGAAATTTCCGAGTTTGTGGATAGCGGGGCCAAAGTTACGAGAGCGGAACAATTCGTCGTATAGCCACGATGATTTAAATTTCTCTGTAAAGCTTGTTAACTCTTTTACTGGTGCCTCAGCATTTTCTGAAATGGCTTCAAAAATACTCTCTGCTGCAAGCATGCCCGACTTCATGGCCGTGTGATTACCTTTAATTTTGGCAAAGTTTAGCGTTCCGGCTTCACAGCCGACGAGTAAACCACCTGGGAAGGTCATTTTAGGCAACGAGTTAAACCCACCTTTAGCGATAGCTCTTGCGCCATAAGAGACACGTTTACCGCCTTCAAGGTACTGTTTAAATACGGGGTGGTGCTTTAAACGTTGAAATTCATCAAACGGGCTTAGGTATGGATTGTCGTAGTTTAGGTCTACGATTAGGCCAACGAACACTTGGTTATCTTCAGCGTGGTATAAATAGCTACCGCCTGTTGCATCGTCAAGTGGCCAGCCTGCACTGTGAACCACAAGCCCTGGCTGGTGCTTGGATGGGTCTATATCCCAAATCTCTTTAAAGCCAATAGCATAATGTTGCGGTGAACTGTCTTCGTCCAGCTTAAAGTGCGAAATGAGCTCTTTTCCTAAGTGACCGCGACAGCCTTCTGCAAACACTGTGTATTTAGCGCGTAGTTCCATACCTGGCATGTAGCCGTCTTTAGGTTCGCCGTTTTCACCCACGCCCATGTCGCCGGTAAGTACACCGCCAACACTGCCATCTTCATTGTAAATGACTTCAGAGGCCGCAAAGCCTGGGAATACTTCAACACCTAGTTGTTCAGCTTGTTCTGCCAACCAGCGACACACATTACCCATAGACACAATATAGTTGCCATCGTTGTGCATGGTTTTCGGAGTAATAGCGTTAGGTAACTTTTTCGCTGAAGTCTCATCATTAAGTAGGTAAATGTGGTCTTCAGTTACGGGTGTATTGAGAGGTGCACCTTTTTCTTTCCAATCAGGGAAAAGTTCGTTTAGTGAGCGCGGCTCAAACACGGCACCAGAAAGAATGTGTGCACCTACCTCGGAGCCTTTTTCGACCACACAAACCATTAGCTCTTGGTCTTTTTCATTTGCAAGCTGCATAAGCTTACAAGCCGTTGATAATCCAGCTGGGCCGGCACCGACGATGACTACGTCAAACTCCATCGATTCTCGTTCCACGGGAGGCTCCTTATGTTTGTATTTTTATAATGCACTATTGATGAAACAAATAATGCTTTGTGTCAAAAACATGTAAATTAATTGTCGTTTTGCAAGGTAATGCAGGTTGACGTTTACGTCAACAGTAAGTACATTGCAAAGCAGTTTACGTTAACGTTAACTGGCAGTGTATTATAACTGCTCGTAAACGTGGTGTTAACGGCGTTTTAAGGCTAGCCTTTAAAAAACGTACGTTCCACGGATTCTTTTTTAACGTAGAGCACATTGTTAAAGTTTCAAAAAGCGTGGTGAAGTAATACGTTTTTAATTATTAATAGTTAATTATTAATGAAACGTAATAGACACCGACGAACTCAACAATTGAGGTAAATATGAAAATACTCGTACCGGTCAAACGCGCGATCGACTACAACGTTAAGGTAAGAGTGAAGGCCGATGAGTCTGGCGTAGATCTTACCAACGCAAAAATGGCCATTAACCCTTTTTGCGAAATTGCTGTTGAAGAAGCCGTTCGATTAAAAGAAAAAGGTGTGGCCACTGAAATCGTTGTTGTTTCAATTGGTGATAAGAGCTGCCAAGAACAAATACGTACAGCATTAGCCCTAGGTGCTGACCGTGGTATTCAAATCGATACCGACCAAAATCTTGATTCACTTCAAGTGGCAAAGCTGTTATCTAAAGTAGTTGAAGAAGAGCAACCACAGCTTGTTATTCTTGGTAAGCAGAGTATCGACTCTGACAATAACCAAACAGGACAGATGCTTGCAGCACTTACTGGTATGCCGCAGGGGACTTTCGCGTCAGAAGTCGTTGTTGACGGCGAAAAAGTAAATGTAACCCGTGAAATTGACGGCGGTCTTCAAACTGTTGCACTTTCGCTTCCAGCGGTAGTAACCACAGATCTTCGCTTGAATGAGCCGCGTTATGCATCGCTTCCTAATATCATGAAAGCAAAGCGCAAACCGTTAGACGTTAAAGCGGCTGCGGATTTTGGTGTTTCACTTGACTCAAACGTTAAGGTGCTAAAAGTGACGCCTCCGCCTCAGCGCGAGGGTGGCATTAAAGTGGCAGATGTTGCTGAGTTGGTAGACAAGTTAAAAAATGAAGCAAAGGTGATCTCATGAGCGTACTCGTATATGCAGAACACGATAATGCAAGCTTAAAGACTGAAACGCATAAGCTTGTTAATGCCGCGCAGAAAATGGGTGGCGATATTCACGTGCTAGTCGCAGGTGAAGGTTGCCAAGCAGTAGCTGAAGCTGCGGCGCAAATTAACGGTGTTGCAAAAGTACTTGTTGCTGACAATGCTGCTTACAAGCATCAGCTTGCTGAGAATACGGCTGATCTAGTTGTAGAACTTGCTGCTGACTACAGCCACATTGTTGCTGCTGCAACCACGACAGGTAAGAACTTTATGCCTCGCGTAGCAGCTTTATTAGACGTAGCGCAAATCTCTGACATCATTGGTGTAGAGAGTGAAGACACGTTTGTACGCCCAATTTACGCAGGTAACGCTATTGCTACCGTACAATCATCTGACGCGAAAAAGGTGATTACTGTACGAGCTGCATCATTTGATGCTGCAACAACAGGCGGCAGCGCAGAAGTTACGTCTTTAGACGTTGTTAAGGGGAGCGAGAAGTCTGATTTCGTATCGGCAGAGCTGACTGAGTCTGAGCGACCTGAATTAACTGCAGCAGAAGTGGTAATTTCAGGTGGCCGTGGTATGCAAAACGGTGACAACTTCAAGCTTCTTGAGGGCATTGCTGACAAGCTAGGTGCTGCTATTGGTGCATCACGCGCCGCAGTAGATGCTGGGTTCGTTCCGAATGATATGCAGGTAGGTCAAACAGGTAAAATTGTTGCGCCTCAGCTTTATATCGCGGTAGGTATCTCGGGCGCTATTCAACACCTTGCAGGTATGAAAGACTCTAAAGTCATTGTTGCTATCAACAAAGATGAGGAAGCGCCAATTTTCCAGGTTGCAGACTACGGGTTAGTAGGCGACTTGTTTGATGTACTTCCAGAGCTGGAAAATTCGTTGTAAATCGAATTTTAAGGTTTAGCAAAATGAAGATAAAGGCTGCGTATACGCAGCCTTTTTTGTAGGGAATCGTTATAAAATACCTAGAGTAGTTACGGGTATGTTTTTTAATGGAACAATAATTTAAACGCGCACCACTGAGTTGTCTTCTATGCTCACAGGTGAGGGAATATAAGCATCTGCTTCCCAATCGTTTTCCCATTTTTCACCATCGATGAGATAGCGAAACTGGTACTCGTGATCCTTCTCTAAATCCACCGTTAACGTAAAGTCTCCACTTTTCAGTTTCTTCATCGTTAGTGGCTGTGATTTCCAGTCAGTAAAGTCACCACACAACGCTGCTTCTTTGGCGTCTTGCGCCGCTTCCGCATTTAGTCGAAATGTCACTTTGCACAGAGGTTTTGATTTAAGGTATTGTTTCTTAAGACTCATAATGTGTTTTCCCTTCAACGTAGCGAAATCATTCCCGAGGCTACTTCGCATTAAAGACTAAGCTCAAATAACAACCGCCGGTTAACTCATAACCAATGAGTGATTAAATAATCAACGAAAATCTGATAATTATCAATCTTACTTTGTATTCTTTTGATAATTTTTTATATTAGGGCGGCTGATTTTTATGTGTATTTTAAAAACAATTAACAGACACAAAATTTAACAATCTTAAGTGGGCACAATAACCACAAATCAGTACACTAGTGTTGAAACAATAATAATAGATTTTCGTGGGTTATCAGGTGGTATGTGAAAGTGCAATACATCGTTGCGTCCGTTTCACTCGCGTGGATTTCCTTCGTTCCTAGGGATAGTAAATGAAAAACTCCATCTTGATGAAAAGTGGCATTCCACTAATCATAGTTTTGGTCGCGTTTATCGCCGCGACAGTCATGATCAAATCACGTAAGCCACCAGAGCAAGTACCCGTGGAAATTCCAGCTTTTTTGGTTGAAGCGAAAGAAGCAACAGCAGAGGCCGTGAGCTTTATCGTAAAATCTCAGGGTAACGTTGTTCCACGAAATAAAACTGCGTTAAGTGCGCAGGTCAGTGGCCAAGTAGTGAGTTTGTCTGATGTATTTATAGCTGGCGGTACATTCAAAAAAGGGGATGTGCTGGCAACACTTGAACAAGATGATTATCGCACGGATCTTAAGCTTGCAGAGGCTGAATTAGCTCAAGCGCAAGCAGCGCTTCAAGAAGAAATAGCTCGCGGCAAAGTAGCCGAGCAAGAATGGCGTTCGGTAAGTAGCGTTGCACCGCCTGAGTTGGGTTTACGTAAGCCGCAACTGGCAAAAGAACAAGCAAACGTTAAAGCTGCAGAAGCCAAACTAGAGCGCGCAAAACGCAACTTGGCAAGAACGCAAATTACAGCCCCTTATAATGGCATTGTGGTTGAACGTAATATTGACCTGGGTCAGTTTGTATCAATGGGCGCAGTACTTGGTACCGTTTACTCCACCGATACTGCAGAAGTCAGATTGCCTATTACTGACAGCGATTTAATGTTTATCAATATTGCCGGACAATCCAATGACGGCGCTCCGGTTTCGTTGACGGCCTCTGTGGGCGGTGTGAAACGTACATGGGAAGGTAAACTGGTGCGTTCAGAAGGTATTTTAGATACGGGCAGCCGGGTAGTATATGCCATTGTAGAAGTACAAGATCCTTACAATCTGAAATCTTCACACAATGCCCCCCTTCGTTTTGGTCAGTTTGTAGAGGCAGAAATCACGTCTCGTCAGAATGAAGAATTGGTGGTGTTGCCTCGTAGCATTTTACGTTTAGACAATACCGTACTGACTGTTAACGACAATCGTGAGATTGAAATAAAGCCTGTTGAGGTTGCGCGCACAACCGCTAAAGAAGTGTTTATTCGTTCTGGTATTGAGCATGGAAGCCTGGTAGTGAGAAGTGCCGTACCAAACCCGTATAATGGCATGAAAGTTCGTCTTCCTGGCGATGAACCTGTGCTTTCTGATGCAGCTGAATCAGATGCTAGCGAAGATACTGATAAAGTAGAGAGCACGTCCACCGAAGGTGATAGCGAATGAGCCGTATTGATACCAATAAAGGGCTTATTGCCTGGTTCGCGCGTAACAGCGTAGCTGCAAACCTTCTGATGTGGTTGCTTGTAGTTGGCGGATTATTTGGTGCCTTCAGTATTCAGAAGCAAGTATTTCCCAATTTCGAGATAGACGTTATTAATGTTCGCGTACCGTATTTGGGGGCCGCACCTCAGGAAGTAGAAGAGGGCGTACTGCTTAAAATTGAAGAGTCAATCAAAGACTTAGAGGGTATTAAGCAGCTTAATTCCACAGCCGTTGAAGGTATGGGTACGGTAAGTATTCAGGTGGAAGAAGACTATGATGTTCAATCTTTACTTGATGAAGTAAAAGTACAAGTTGACGCTATTCCGAGCTTTCCCGCAGACACTGAAAAGCCCGTTATTTACCGTCAAAAAATACAACAAGACGTAATTTGGCTCTCGGTTTACGGCGACGCGTCTGAACGGGAGTTAAAAGAGTTTGCCAAAGATTTGCGCGACGACATTGCTAACCTACCTGGTATTTCAAGTGTTCAAGTTGTTGGGGCAAGGGATTATGAGATTTCCGTTGAGCTTTCGGAAGTCGATTTGCAAAAATACAACCTTACATTCGCCGATGTCGTTGCGCGTTTAAGTCAAACCAGCGTCGACTTACCCGGCGGCTCAATTCGCACTGAAAATGGCGATATTCTGCTTAGAACGAAAGGGCAAGCCTATACTGGTTGGGATTTCTCGCAGATTGTATTAGTAACAAACGGTAACGGCACGCGCGTGACATTAGGTGATGTGGCGTATATCAACGATGGTTTTATTGAAAATAACCAATATGCGCTATTCGACGATAAACCCGCTGTTAGTTTGCGAGTGCGTGCGGTAGGTGATCAAAACGCATTAGAAATCTCTGAGCAAGTTAATACCTATATTGAGAGTCAGAAATCGGAATTTCCGGCGCATATTACAGCTGATACGTGGGGCGACAGTTCGTTCTACTTAGCTGACCGACTCAACATGATGCTGGAAAACATGTTCTTCGGCGCGCTTCTGGTTTTCTTGGTACTTTCTTTGTTTTTAAAAATTAAGCTCGCGTTTTGGGTCATTGTGGGCTTGCCGGTTTGTTTTCTTGGCACCTTGTTAGTTATGCCGCTAGATATGGTTGGCGTGTCTATCAACATGCTTAGCCTGTTCGCGTTTATTCTTGTGCTGGGTATTGTGGTTGACGACGCCATTATCATGGGGGAATCGGCGTATTCTGAAATAGACAAAAAAGGCCATAGCACTGAAAACGTGATAGCGGGCGTCAAAAGGGTCGCTATGCCAGCGACATTTGGCGTGTTGACAACCATTGCCGCATTCTCGCCCATGCTGATGGTATCTGGGCCGTTTGGAATTATTTGGAAAACCATCGGTATGGTGGTTATCGTGTGCCTTATTTTCTCGCTCATTGAGTCCAAACTAATATTGCCGGCTCACTTGGTACACATGAAGCTTAAGCCATACGATCCTGAAAAGGCGAACAGATTTCAAAAGTTCCGAGATTTCTTCAGCGAAGGTATTAAGACGTTTATAAATAATAAATACGCGCCATTTTTGGCTACAGCTGTACGAAATCGCTACACCACGGTTGCTGTGTTTATGGCTATGCTGATCCTCACAGTAGGCCTGTTCGGTGGTGGTATTGTACGTTTTGTATTTTTCCCGAATATTCCTAGCGATTTTATGATTGCAAGTTTCGAGCTTGAGCCAGGGTCTTCGCTTGAACAGCGTGATAATGTACTGACTACGCTTCGCGAGGCCATGCATCGTATGGATGAAAAAGTAGCTGAAGAGTCGGGTGAAAACGTTATAAAGCACGCCATTGCCTTTGATAACGGCAATCTTGGGGGCGAGATTTTCGCAGAGCTCACCAAAGGTGAAACGCGAACGCTGACAGACTTTGAAATTCAAGACATGTGGCGTCAAGAGTTACCAGAAATCCCAGGTGTTAAGTCGTTTAATATTAGCTCTCCGGGTGGCCCAGGTGGTGGTTCAGACCTGAGCTTTGAATTTAGCTCAAGCGATATTAAGGCCCTTCGTTCGATAAGTGATGAACTTAAAGAAGCGTTGGATAAATACGAAGGTGTGACCGACATTAACGACACCTTCTCAGGCGGAAGCGAAGAAATTCAACTCGCGCTAAAACCTCAGGCTGATGCGCTAGGTATTTCTTTGCGTGATTTAGGTCAGCAGGTTCGCTTTGGTTTCTATGGTGCGGAAGTACAGCGTATCCAGCGTGACGATGAAGAAATCAAAGTGATGGTGCGTTATCCGAAAACGGAACGTAGCTCTATAGAGCATCTTGAAAACATGCGTATCCGCGCGCCAAATGGGCAAGAAATTCCGTTTGAGCAGGTGGCTACATTTACAGTTGGTCAGGGCTTTGATTCAATTATTCGTGTCGATGGTAAACGCTCGGTAACCGTAACTGGTGCAGTGGATAAAGCGTTGCTTGACCCGTCAGAAGTAACCAATGATGTGATTGAAAATCTGATGCCGGATCTATTAGCGCGGTATCCCAAGGTGGACTTCCAGCTTCAAGGTAACTCGAAAGAGCAGGCTGACGCTATGATCAGCCTAATGCAGGGGCTTTTATTTGCACTCTTTGCCATTTATACCTTGCTTGCTATTCCACTTAAATCGTACAGCCAGCCGTTTATTATTATGTCGGTTATACCTTTTGGTATCGTAGGCGCCATTGTGGGGCATTTGGTATTAGGTATGGCGGTAAGCGTACTTTCTATCTGCGGTATAATTGCGTTGTCTGGGGTTGTAGTTAACGACAGCTTGATCATGGTGGATTTCGTTAACCGTGCGCGCAAAGAAGGCATGTCGCTAATGGATGCTGCTATTAGCGCAGGTACTCAGCGTTTCAGAGCAATTATCCTCACCTCACTAACAACGTTTATGGGGCTTATGCCAATTGTTTTTGAGCGCAGTTTACAGGCTCAAGTTGTGATCCCAATGGCTATTTCATTGGCCTTCGGTATTTTGTTCGCCACGGTGATCACCTTGCTGCTTGTCCCAGCGCTGTACCTTATTTTAAATGACCTTAAAAGCGTGTTTAAAGGTCGAAAACATACGCAAGTTACGACAGAAAGCTAAATAGAAAATGCCGGTTGAAACCGGCATTTTTCGTTTAAGGAATAAAAATGAAGAAAAATCTAATATACGCTGCCATAGTAGCGGCATCAGCAGGTTTAACCTTGGCGTGTACAAGCTCGTATACCGAATCTACTAGTTCAGTGCAAGGTGAATCACAAAGTGGCGGCATGCCAAAAGTGTCCGACTATCCAGAAACCAAAACTGTGACTCAGCAAGACAACTATCATGGCACTGTAGTGAGCGACCCATACCGCTGGCTAGAAGAAGAAAAGAGCGAAGAGGTAAGTGCTTGGGTTGAGTCTCAAAACACCCTTGCTCGTCCTTACCTGGCTGAATTGCCCTCTAGAGAAAGATACAAAGAACGTCTAACAGCGCTGTGGGACTACGAAAAATACTCAACGCCATATATGGTAAACGGCAAGCTGTTTTATTCTTATAACGACGGCTTGCAAAACCAATATGTGCTTTATATGGCTGACGGCGTTAACGGTGAGCCTGAAGTACTGATTGACCCAAATACATTGAGTGAAGATGGCACAGTGTCTATGGCGTCAACTGAACTAAGCCCTAAAGCCTCGTTCTTGGCCTACATGCTTTCTGACGGTGGTACAGACTGGAAAACTATTCACGTTCGTGACACCAGTAAGAAGTCGGATTTAACTGACACTATTAAAGGCATTAAGTTTTCAAATATCGCGTGGTTGCCCGATGAAAGCGGCTTTTTCTATTCACGTTACCCCCAAAATGAAGCTGGTAAGTATGACGATAGCCAAACCGTATCTATCTATTTTCACGCAATAGGTACAGCGCAAAGTGAAGACAAAAAGGTATTTGCGTTTGACAATAAACCTACATGGAACCCTTATCCCTCGGTTGTTCAAGATGGCAAAACACTGCTCATTTCTGTGTTCGAGGGATATCAGGCGAATGGTGTTTATGCTAAATCGCTGGTAAATGATAACAGTGAGCTCGTTCCGGTTTTCGACAAATGGGATGGCCGTTACGACCTAATTGGCGAGCATGACGACGAGTTATTTTTCACATCTACAGCAAATGCCCCTACAGGTAAGGTTATTAAGGTTGATTTCGATGGTGGCGTTAAAGCAACGGAAACCGTAATTGAAAGTACATCTGATACCTTGTCGAGCGTTTCACTATTGGGTGAAAAACTTTTTGCTCAGTATCTAAAAGATGTAAAAGGGCAGGTAAGTGTATTTGATTTAAACGGCAAGAAAATAGATGAAATTGCGTTTAATGATATTGGAAGTGTTAGCGGGTTTTACGGAAGCAAAAATGCCGATACAACGTTCTATAAACTTACGGGGTTCACAAATCCTGGCCAAGTATTTGCGTATGACGTAAAAAGCGGCGAGTCATCATTATTTAAATCCATCGATACCGGTGTTAATTATGATGACTACGAAACAAAGCAAATTTTTTACACCAGTAAAGATGGAACAAAAGTTCCCATGTTTATTGTGCATAAAAAAGGCTTGAAGCTAGATGGAAATAATAAAACGTTACTGTACGGGTATGGTGGTTTTAATATTTCACTGCTGCCCCGCTATTCAGTATCGCGCATGGTGTGGGTAGAGCAGGGCAATGTACTGGCCATAGCTAACTTACGTGGTGGTGGTGAGTATGGGCAACAGTGGCACAAGGCTGGGACTAAGTTAGATAAGCAAAACGTATTTGATGACTTTATCGCCGCGGGCGAGTATTTGGTTGAAAGTGGCTACACCACGCCTGAGAAAATGGGTATCCAAGGTGGCTCGAATGGCGGTTTGCTTGTTGGTGCGACCTTAACACAGCGCCCGGATCTCTTCTCTGCTGCCTTACCTGCAGTCGGCGTGTTAGATATGCTTCGCTATCACACACCTAGTGCAAATGCGCGAGCATGGTCCTCTGATTATGGGTTAAGTGAAAACAAAGACGAATTTGAAGCGCTTTATGCTTATTCGCCACTTCACAACACTAAGCCGGGCACGTGCTACCCAGCTACATTAGTTACTACCGGTGATCACGATGACCGTGTTGTGCCGTGGCACAGCTATAAATTTGCAGCCCAACTACAGGCTGACCAAAGCTGCGATAACCCAATTCTACTTCGTGTTGAAACTCGAGCTGGTCACGGTGCGGGTACGCCTACGTGGATGCAAATAGAAGGGTATGCCGACCAGTGGGCCTTTTTGGAATCCGCTCTCAACTAGCGCATATATACTGCTATTAAATAGAAGCCGCTTTAAAAAGCGGCTTTTTTGTTTGCATTTTAAACAAATGGACATATACTGTATAAATATCAGTATGGTTTATTTTGAGTCTCATCTTGGTTCGCTAAAGAGCGCAACGTTTAGGAGATAGTTATGCAAACAGGCATTAAAGCGGTTGATCAGCTTATTTCAAAACACGGCATTATGGCAGAATTCGGATCAGACACGTTTCAACGCCGTAGCCGCTTGACTGGGGGCGACGAGCGTGCAAATGGGTTGCCTTTCTGTATGTATCAAAAGGTGGTACATGCCCCTTTGTCTCATCAATTTACCGTGCATCACTTTTATATGCCGGGTAATAAGGGGAAATTAGCGAGCTTTTTGTTTAATGAAAAAGGGCAGTTAATTGAGCAGGTCTACTACCAGAAAGTTGCCCGCTGGGTGGAAGTGTGCAGAAAATTACAGCAGCTAGTACAAATGCCTACGTCTGATATTCATATGGCGGCGTAACAGATAAAAAAGCGGTAACGTTTCTCAACGTCACCGCTTTTCTACTAAATAGATAGGTAGCTACAATGGAAGAGAGTAGCTACTTAACTTGTCTTAGTAATATGTGTACTTGAACTCAACACCCCAAATACGAGGTTCGTTTACAATACCCGTTAAGTTTGCAAAGTCGATTGCACCTTTAACGTTGTCTTCGTCTGTTATGTTACGACCGAATAGCGCTACCGTGTAGTTGTGCGCAAAGTTCTCATAACCAATGCGTAGACCGCCTTCGAAATTGTCGTCTGTAGTAAACTCAACCGCTTCATATAGGAAGATGTTGGTTTCACCTTGGAACGCCCAATCAGTAAACACGAAGAACTCACCGTCATCACCCATAGGGATAGTGTAACGTGCAGTGAAGTTAAAGATTGATTCAGGTGCTTGCGGGAAAGGGTTTCCGTCAATGATTGCATTGAATCCATCAGGGCGCTCGTCAGTTACTGTACAGTAGCCAGTGAAGCCATCAGATGCGCTTGTACCACAAGGTGCAACCGTTAGAGAATCATCTTTGATTTCAGTGTGGTTGTAGCTGTAGCCAGCAGTAAAGATAAGTTCGTCAGTCGCTAGCCATTGAGCGTCTACTTCAAAACCATAAGCTTCACCTTCGTCAGCATTCACTAGCGCAGTAAAGTTGTTACCACCACCAATGGCCGAGAACTGCATGTCATCAACGGTATAGTAGAACGCAGCAGCGTTTAGACGTAGCGTGTCGTCGAATAGGTCTGACTTAATACCCACTTCAAAAGAGTTGATCGTTTCTGCGTCTGCAACTGAAGGTGCACCTTCAAATGCAACGTCACGACCTTGGATAGTTTGCGCTCTGAAACCATTAGCATAGCGAGCAAAAACAGACATGTCGTCAGTTACACGGTAGTTCGCGCTAAGCTCAAAGCTTGTTTGACCGTCATCTACGTTGATGTCTTCGTAATCCTGAACGGCAGCAATGCCTAGAACAACGGCAAAGCCGTCAACGTTCTGTTCGCCAACCACAAGAGACTTCTTGTCGTGAGTGTAACGGATACCACCAGTAACGTTTAGCTTGTCGTTAACTTGGTAAGATGACTGACCGAATACCGCCCATGTTTGGTTTTCATGGAATACCGTAGTCGCGCCAAAGAAACCGTCGATGCTGGTTACGTTGAACGATGCGTCGTAATAGAAAGCACCTACTTGCCAGTTCATTGGGTCGCTGGTGTTGCTTGCTAAACGAAATTCTTGCGTGTACTGCTCTAGATCGTCAAGGTTATCTTGAGTCACAAAGTTTTGTGAAGCAATCGCGTCGCCGTCGATGTCGCCAAGGCTTGAACCTTCAGCGGTTTCAATTGCAGAGATTGAAGTAAAGGTTACATCGTCCATGTCGTATTCTAGTTTAAGTGATGCACCTAAACCTTCATAAGACTGTGGGTTGTTATCTGTACCGTTACCTTCTAGATCGCCATCGTAGCTTACTGTTTCGCGGTCGTAGCTATCGTTAAGGTCATTGCTGCCTTTATTAAAAACGTTTCCACGGAAAATTGAAGCAGTACCGTCTAAGTCGCGGCCGTGTACGTTGAGAAGTGCAGAGAAGTCCGCTGATGGCTCCCAAAGAAGCTGTAAGCGCCATGCTTTTTCGTCGAAGCCGCCTAATGCGTCGTTTTGACCTGTTGCTGCGTTGTCGATGTAATCATCACGCTCTTGTGACAATACAGAAAGACGGGCAGAAAGTTCGTCAGTAAGGCCGCCGCTAATAGCGCCTTCGAAGTTCATTGTACCGTATGAACCGAAGCCTGCTTTCGCGTAACCTTCAACGTCTTGGGTTGGTTTTACTGTATCAAATTTAATGATACCAGCAGTGGTGTTACGACCAAATAGTGTACCTTGTGGGCCACGAAGTACTTCAACTTGCTGAACGTCGAAAAGCGGGAAGCTTTTAAGTACCACGTTTTCCATTACCACTTCGTCCATGATAATAGAAACAGGTTGTGATGCAGCAAGGTCGAAGTCGGTGTTACCTAGACCACGAATATAAAAACGCGGTGCAACACGACCATTTGATGACTCAGCATAAAGACCTGGTACGCGAACCGCTAGAGCAAGAATATCTTCACCGCCAGAGAATAGGCTTTCGAATTTCTCACCGCTTAGTGTCGCAACAGAAATAGGTACTTCCTGAATTGACTGAGTACGCTTTTGCGCAGTAACGGTAATCTGTTCAAGTGAGGCTTCTTTTTTTTCTGTCGTCGCGGCCTCTTGTGCAAGAACTGAAGAGCTGAACGCAGCACTAACGGCTAACGCTAGTGTGGCGATTTTGTGTGTTCTCATGTTTCCACCAAGATGATTTTAAATTTATACTTTTGTAGTGTTTTTAGCACAAAAAATAACAATCTATGCTTGGCGCTGCATTTTACACAAACTTTTACATAAAAACTTCAAATTTGTGCAAACCAAGGCGTTTTTCATCGAAAATGCACAATATTAGTTAGATTGAATATAACTAAAAAGCCTGTGTGCACAGGCATGGAACATCAAACTTGATAGAGAGATATTTTTTGGTGCAAGTAGTCTACTAACCATCTAAATCAAATTAGCCTCGCTTGAATTTCGCTCTGTATTGAGAAGGTGATAAACCAGTCGTTTTTTTAAATAGTCGAGTAAAAGAGCTAAGGTCTTCATAGCCTACAGCGCTAATCACGCTCTCTAAGGGCATACTGGAGGTTTCTAAGAGCTTTCTCGCGTGCTCAATGCGCAGCGACTGTAAATACTGACCTGGTGTAATATCACACGCGTTTTTAAATCGGCGTACAAGTGTGCGTTCGGTCATATTATGCCGTAGCGCTAGTTCGCTTAGCGTACATTTATTTTGTACGTTCTTTTCCAGAAAAGACTGTACCGCTTTAATGTCCTTGTCTGAGTGAAATCGTCGCTGACGACTGCTGGCATAAATAGTTTGGCTTGTTCTGGACACATCCAAAACGTGGGATTTTGCCGTATCGCTCGCAATCTGATGACCACAGTAGCGTTCTATCAACAAGATAGATAAATCAATCCACGCCATGCCGCCGCCTGCACAAAACACCGTATCGTCTTCAGTAACCATTTTCTCAGGTTGTAAGTTTACGGTAGGGTACATGGTCTTAAATTTATCTGCATATCCCCAATGAGTAGTGGCAATTTTATTATCCAATAATTCGGATTGGGCCAAAAGGAAAGTACCGGTGCAATTGGCGGCAATGTCGGCCCCCATTTTCTGAAGACGCCTTATATGTACAAGCAGAGGCGCTGTGCTTTCTAGCACTTCATCAATATCGCCACCAATGGTGGGAATTAACAAGACATCAGTCTGTGAGACTTCTTCGATGGCGATATTGGGCTGTAGAACAACTTGATTAGAGCAAAGAATAGGCTGCCCATGGTGACTGGCCAACTGTACTTTAAACTGAGGGTTGGTTGGTAAGTTGTGTATTCGCTGCCAACTAATACCTGCGAAAGCAAATACATCGAGGGCTCCTGTAATGGCAGATGCCAAGGCTTGGTTAAAGCCGAGTACGGTAACGGTGAACTTCGTGTCATTCATAAAAATAATTCGAGTTATAAAATAAGATAAAACTCAGTGATTGTTGGCGTGATTGACCATTATTGTGTCATTAATGACAATGATGGCACGATAACGAATATGACACAATGTGTTAACAAGTTTTCGTAGAGGACAGGACACCATGGCCGATCAACTTATTCCCCGCCGTGAAATGCAATTTCAGCTGTACGAAGTATTAAACACCGCAGCCTTATGTGAAAAAGCTCGCTTCGAAGAGCACAATGTAGAAACCTTCAACGCTGTTATTGATATGGCCGAGAAGATGGCAGAAGAGTTATTTCTTCCTCATAATGCCGTTGCTGATAAAAACGAGCCTACATTCGATGGCACTAAAGTCTCTATGATTGACGACGTAAAAGTGGCCTTCGATACTTATAGAGAATCGGGCTTTATCGCGGGTCACTTCGATTTTGAAGATGGCGGTATGCAGCTTCCTGTTACCGTGATGAATGCCTGCGCGAGCTATTTTTTAGCGGCAAACCCATCTTCAACCGCTTACCCTTTCTTAACTGCGGCGGCCGCCAATGTCATTAAACACTTTGCCTCCGAAGATATCAAAGGTGCGTTTCTATCAAAAATGCTAGCGGGTGACTTCACTGGAACCATGGCACTTACCGAGCCCCATGCCGGTTCGTCACTTGCTGATATTCGTACATCAGCAAGGCCGCAAGATGATGGTACGTACCGAATCAAAGGCAGCAAGATTTATATCTCAGGTGGTGAGCATGAGCTTTCTGACAACATCGTACATTTGGTGTTGGCGAAAATTCCAGGTGGTCCAGCTGGTGTAAAAGGCATTTCCTTATTTGCTGTACCTAAATACCGTCTCGACGCTGAAGGCAATCCAGATGTGCGCAACGATGTAACCCTTGCTGGTCTTATCCATAAAATGGGCTACCGAGGTACAACTTCAACCGCACTAACTTTTGGCGAAAATGGTGACTGCCACGGCTACCTGATTGGCGAGCCGCACCAGGGTTTGCGCTACATGTTCATGATGATGAACGAAGCACGCATTGGCGTGGGCTATGGTGCTGCCATGATAGGGTATCGCGGGTACCGTTACTCACTAGAATACGCAAAAGATCGTACCCAAGGTCGCGCTGCGCCTAATCTTGCGCCAGAAGACGAGCCTACACCTATTATCAATCACGGTGACGTGCGACGTATGTTGCTAGCGCAAAAGGCCTACTGTGAAGGCGGTATGTCCCTCTGCTTGTACGGCAGCATGCTCATCGATGAGATGGAAACGGAAACTGACAGCGAAAAACGTGCCGAACTTTCTCAGCTTTTAGATCTTTTAACACCCGTGTTCAAAGCATGGCCTTCAGAGTTTGGCCCTAAAGCCAACGATTTGGCAATTCAAATTCTAGGTGGTGCGGGCTATACCCGTGAATATCCTGTTGAGCAGTGCTGGCGAGATAACCGCTTAAACCCAATTCACGAGGGCACGAATGGTATTCAGGCGTTAGATCTGCTTGGAAGAAAGTTATGGCAGCACGACGGCAAAGGTCTTCAGGTGCTGCTTTCTCGTGTAACCAGTGATATGAAGCGCGCAGAAACACCGCGAGCGCAGGCACTAGCTGCAAAATTAAAACCTTATCTAGACCAGCTTGGTGGTTTAATTCAACAGGCAGCAGACGATTTGCGCTCAGATAAGCAACCAGTCTTGCTAACCAATGCGAGTTGCTTCTTAAACGTATTTTCAAGTTGTGTGGTGAGCTGGATTTGGCTGCGCCAGGCAAATGTTGCCGAACAAGCACTCGCTAACGGTGCTGGCGAGCAAGACGCTGACTTTTATGAAGGTAAATTAGCGGCCGCGGAATACTTCTTAAATTGGGAGTTACCGCTGGTCAGTCGCGATATTGAAGTGCTTTCTTCACGCGAGGCAACGTGTAACAACGTAAAAGCGAGTTATTTTTAATCATTCAAAACAAAGAGCATGCGCAGTGACCAAAATTAACGGCGTTGCGCTTGTTCACTAAATTGGAGTACAGCTAATGAATGTAGCTGCAAATGTTGAAGGTAAACATATTCTTATTACTGGTGGCGGCTCGGGTATCGGTGCTGCTTCGGCCCGCGTATTGAGTGCGCGTGGTGCAACAGTCGGTATTGCCGATCTAAACGAAGAAAACGCCAAAACATTGGCTGAAGAAATTGTTGCTGCAGGTGGCAAAGCCTATGCGGTGGCAGTGGATGTTACCGAACCGGCTCAGGTCAAAGCGATGTTCGACACGGCGCTTTCTCATAACGACAAGATTGACGTAATTATTAATAACGCGGGTATCGACCATTTTCCAGCTCCGCTAACTGAAGTCGATGACGCCATGTTCATGAAGAATATTCAGGTCAACTTAGCTGGCGTATGGTATTGCATGAAAAACGCCCTCAAGCATATGACGGCGACAGGCGGTGGCCACATCATCAATATTGCCTCTGTAGCTGGATTGCGCTCTGCGCCTATGATTAGCGCTTACAGCGCTTCCAAACATGGGGTAGTGGGGCTTACTAAATCGGCGGCGGTGGAATACGCAAGGGCGAACATTCGCATTAACGCTGTTTGTCCAAGCTTTGTAGATACTCCTATGGTGCAAGGCGTTTTATCAAAATTGGATGAAAGAGGCCAAAAAGGGCTTATTGGCGCAAATCCAATGAAGCGTTTGGGTAAACCGGAAGAGATTGCTAATGCCATTGCTTGGTTGTGTAGTGATGAGTCGTCATTCATGACGGGTCAGTCCGTAGTACTCGACGGTGGTATGTTGGCCTAGAGCAGGCACCGCAACAAGCGTTAATAATAGAAATTAAGCACAAAGCACTTTATCAGCAAGAATTAAGGATATGACAATGAAGAACCTTTTTGATTTAACAGGAAAAGTGGCACTGGTTACAGGTGCAAGTCGCGGTATCGGTGAGTCTATTGCCCGTTTGCTTGCCCAGTATGGCGCGCATGTAATTGTATCAAGCCGCAAAATTGACGGCTGTGAAGCCGTGGCTTCTTCAATTCGTGACGCAGGTGGTAAGGCGACAGCGTTAGCGTGTCATGTGGGTGAAATGGAGCAAATTACAGAAGCATTTAACGTCATTAAGCGCGATTTTGGAAAACTGGATATTCTAGTAAACAACGCGGCAGCCAATCCTTACTTTGGGCATATCTTAGATACTGATCTTGGCGCCTACAATAAAACTGTAGACGTCAATATTCGTGGCTACTTCTTCATGTCGATTGAAGCTGGCAAAATGATGAAAGAGCAGGGTGGTGGCGTCATTCTCAACACGGCATCGGTAAATGGTGTAACACCGGGCGACATGCAGGGGATTTATTCTATAACGAAAGCTGCGGTTATCAGCATGACTAAGTCATTTGCAAAAGAGTGCGGTAGCTTGAACATTCGCGTAAACGCATTATTGCCAGGCTTAACCGATACTAAATTTGCATCAGCGTTAACAACTAATGAGCAAATCTTGAAGCACGCGCTTAAAGTTATTCCACTAGGCCGTGTCGCTGACCCAGATGAAATGGCGGGCACGGTATTGTATTTAGTATCAGACGCTTCAACCTACACGACCGGCACGACAGTGGTGGTAGATGGTGGTATGCTAGCGTAATTAGATACAGTTACGAGATACGACCATGCATATATGGGTTGACGCCGACGCGTGCCCTGCAGTGATCAAAGACATTCTTTTTAAGGCAGCCAGACGTACCAAGCTGCCTTTGTCTTTGGTGGCTAACCATTCTATGTCTGTTCCACCAGACAAGCACATAACCTTAACGCAAGTGCCGTCAGGCTTCGATGCTGCTGACGATTATATAGTAGAGAAGTGTGAAGCCGGTGATTTGGTCATTACCAATGACATTCCATTGGCCGCTGATGTACTGGCAAAAAATGCGCTAGCGTTAAATAACCGTGGTGAAGAATACGACAAGTCGTCTATTAAGCAGATACTGGGCATGCGGGATTTCATGGAAACCATGCGCTCAAGTGGCGAACACACAGGCGGACCAAAAGCCTTCTCTCAACGTGACAAACAAAACTTCGCCAACGCACTAGACCGACTCCTCACCCAAGGCCTCCGCAACCTCAAATAAAATAATGGGGTCAGAGTACATTAATTTGGGGGTCAGAGTACTTTAAATACTGAAAAAAGTACTCTGACCCCCATTGGGTTTTAGCAATCTCCACCACCGCCATCACTGCTACAAGATGAGCTTGAGCTACTGCTTGGTGTGTATATCGCTGAGGCGCCATCGCTTTGAGAGCCTGGCGTACCGCCGCGAGTCTTGGAAATAAACGTAATTAGGAACATCAACGCACATAGCGAAATAATAGCGATAGATGCTTTCCACTCACCGGTTACAGCTCCGCTATAACACGAGTACGCAGCCACGGCTAAACTAACAAGCCTTATTAGTAACCTCATAACGATCTCCTTTTTACCGGAAGGCATTAGGGGGAAAATGTACTCTGCCCCCATTTTTGCCATTTCTTTGGGGGCAGAAAAGTACTCTGACCCCATTATTTGGTGGTTATCTAACGATGGTCATCTCTTCGATGAGGTTTGTTGCACCGTCAACGTATTCCATTACCCATAACATGTAGCGGCTATCTACATGGATGGTACGGGTTGTTTTCGGGTCAAAATCCCAATCAGAATTGACGCTCTCAAACGTACCGTCAAACAACAAACCGATAAGCTCTGCTTTTGCGTTGAGCGTTGCTGAGCCTGAGTTGCCGCCTGTTGAATCTAAATCCGTCAGGAAGTTTACCGGCACGCTGTTAATAGCGTCTAGTTTGTAAGGTCCGTATTTCTTGTCCTCAATAAGCTCAAGCTGTTTTTTAGGTGAGTCGAACGGTGTCTCGCCCGTGTCTTTTTCGGTAATACCTTCAAGACGAGTAAACGGCTCGTAAATCAGACCGTCTTTTGGCGAGCCGCCCATTACGTTACCGTAAGTGACGCGCAGCGTACTGTTTGCATCTGGATAAGCAAGGCTGCCCAAAGATTTTTGCCACTCAATAATGGCACTCATGTATTTAGGGCGAAGCGCTGCAGCTTTACCGCTTAGCGTTTTGCTCTTATCTTCAATAGCCATCTCGGTATCGAACAGGGCAACCGCAAGTTTAATGAACGGGTCGTTGCTATTTTCGAAATCAGCGCGGCTTGCAGTTAACCATTTCAAACGTTCTTCAGTGTTAGTCAATGAAGTCTTGTCGTAAAACGCCTTTAACTTCTTCTGAAGTGTTTTCCCGTCAGTATCACTATCAATGCCTACTGCTTTATCAAACGCGGCTACTCGGTTTTCTTCAGGCTGTTCAAGGTACATACTAATCATTTTTTGCCAAACGGCCTGATCAACGGCCGGATCAAAGCGACGCTCAATGCGTTCTACGCCTTCTTTCAGGCGAATTTGATCGCGGTCCTGAAATCCAGATTCACGTTCTGCGTCCGGCTTTTCTTTTTCGATGGCATTGCGATAAAGGGTTTGGGCTGACGACAAGAGTTGTGCACGACTTAGGTTGTTGTACCAGAAGTTCTGCTTGTTCATTTGCATTTGTTCAGCACTAACCGCATCAAGATCGGCTAGTGCTTGCTTCATTTCACTCTTACCGTTTTTATCAAGCCATGCAGCTAGTTGCTCTTCACGCTCAGCGCGACGTGGAACAAGTCCAACGCGTTTAGCGCCAGAAAGCTGGCCCAACGTATTTTTGTGGAAGTTGTTAAGTCCCGCTAACAATGCTTCGTATTTGATACGCGCATCGCTGCCTTCTTCAGATGCACTTTCGATAGTCTTGATCCACGCGTCTACCAGTTCAAGGTAAGTGGGATATAACCAATCAAACGTGTACGACACTTGTGATAAACGTGCATAGCGATTAGTAGAGCCAGGGTAGCCCGCTGCCATAACAAAGTCGCCGTCTTCAAGTCCAGCTGCCGAAACTTTTAAGAAATGCTCAGGTTTAAACGGCACGTTCTCTTCACTGTAATCAGCAGGTTTACCGTCTTTACCCACATAAGCACGATAGAAAGAGAAGTCGCCCGTATGACGAGGCCACATCCAGTTATCTACATCACCACCGTATTTACCAATTGAATCAGCAGGCGCGTAGGCAATGCGCACGTCACGAATTTCCATTTGCTTAATTAGCTTATACTCAAGGCCTTGGAAAAACGAAGGCACAGAGCAGCGGAAGCCCGCTTCAGACTCACATTCTGCAATTAATGCTTTGCGGTTCGCTTCAATGAGGTCGTAGCGCTCGCGTCCTTGAACGTCATCGCTGATACCGCCAATGACGTTGTCGGTTACATCAAAAAAATAGACCGTAACGAACATGCGTGTACCCGGCGCGGCCGGCAGTTCTTCACCAATTTCTTTTGCTAGGAAGCCATCTTTTAAATAGTTGTTTTCTGGGGTGCTGTTATATTGAACAGAGCCGCGCGCACAGTGGTGATTAGTAACGGCCAAGCCTTTGTCAGAGACAAACGATGCTGAACAGCCACCTAATGAAACAATCGCGCCCATAGGAAACGCGGTTAGGTCGTTAATACTACTAGCAGGGATTGCTAAGCCTGTTTCTTTTAAATCGCCGGCAATTGAAGGGAGTTGTTCTGGCGTGAACATGCCTTCCTTAGCATTTACTTGCATTGCACTGCCAAGTAGCGCGGCAGAAAGACAAAATACACTTACTTTAGACATGGGTGATCCTTGTTCTTGTCGTTAATCTCATTGTTATAAGTCAGTCGTAATAAATACCAAGTTAACGTGTACGTCAACATTGTTACAGTGTAACGATTATATCCGGCTTGCCCTACTAAAAGGCGTATAGCGCACCGCGTGAATTTGTTAAAAAGTGTAACTAGCCGCCACTGACAGCGTAGTTGGGGCGTTCATCGCAGAAATAGGAAGACGGGTAATTTGAAGGCAATAAAAAAGGCAGGGTGTGAACCCTGCCTTTCGAATCTTAAGAATCAATAGTTCGTACTTAAAGCACTGATACCAATGCTTTAGCTAGTGTTTCTACGTTTTCTTGGTTGATGCCCGCAATGTTCACGCGGCTAGAATCAACAAAATACACACTGTGCTTTTCACGCACTTCGCGCACTTGCTCTGGAGTAATACACAAGAACGAGAACATACCTTTTTGGTCGTTTACGAAGCTAAAGTCTTTAGGCGAGCCATTATCGTGAAGGTTTTGAACTAGCATTGCACGGAGTGATTTCATGCGATCGCGCATTTCGTTCACTTCAGATACCCACTCGTTGTTAAGTGCTTCGTCAGCTAGGATAATGTCTACCAACGCGCCGCCGTAGCTTGGTGGCATAGAGTAGATGCCACGTGCGATTGACTGAATTTGACCCTGAGCAATTTTACGGGTTGCTGAATCTTCAGTAATGATGGCAGCCAAACCAACACGTTCGCGATAAAGGCCAAAGTTCTTAGAACAAGAAGCTGCAACAATAACCTCTGGTAGGTTTTCTACCAATAAACGCATGCCGTACGCGTCTTCTTCTAAACCTTCACCAAAACCGAGGTAAGCCACATCGATGAAAGGCAGGAATTCTCGCTCTTTCGCTACTTCTAGTACTTCATCCCATTGTGCATTAGTAAGATCAGCACCTGTAGGGTTGTGACAGCAACCGTGTAGAAGAACGATATCGCCTTTTTCAGTTTTGCGAAGGGTTTCCATCATAGCGTCAAAGCGAATGCTTGCTGACGCTTTATCGAAGTACGGGTAGGTTTCGATTTTAAGACCCGCAGAGCCGATAAGTGGAATGTGGTTCGCCCATGTTGGGTCGCTTACCCATACTTTAGCGTTGTCGTTACAACGGGCAAGTAGTTCTGAAAGAATACGCAATGCACCGCAACCACCTGGAGCTTGAACCGCTGCAACGCGGTCTGCTAATAGAACGGGGCTAGTCTTACCTAATAGCAAAGACAACATACCGTCGATAAAACCTTGGTTGCCCTGAGGCGTGATGTAGGTTTTGCTAGTTTCGGTATCTAAAAGCACTTTTTGCGCTTTTGCGACACTTGAAAGAATAGGGGTATTACCTTGCTCATCTTTATATACGCCAACACCTAAATCGATTTTGTTTGGGTTGGTGTCTTCACGAAAAGCAGCTGACAGGCCAAGAATTGGATCTGGGGCGAGATGGGGTAATACTTCAAACACGATATGTCCTCACGTTACGTTGGTATGCAAAAGATAGCAGGCTGGCATTATGCCACCGATGGTAGAAAAAACGACCCCTAAAGGTTGAAAATATTTCAATTAGTCGAGGAAAGAAAACGTAAACGAAAGTTTCATTTCAAAAACACCCTAAATTGAAAAAGAAAAAGCGCGGGTTTCTTGTGCTTCGCCTTTGTCTGAAAAGCGTCGTTCTTTCCAGGTCAGCGTATTGTTTTTATCTACTAATAGCAGTGTAGAGGTACGCGTTCCGTATTTTTCGGATTGAATAAAAATGGAAGACAACGCCTTTTCCCACTCATAGCCTACGCCCGTGTCGGGTAACAAGGCATCGTCAGCTTTATTGTCGTAACGTAAAATATCAAATAAGTCTTCATCATTAATGATGTTTTGTTTGGTGACATAATTGTTCAATGCGGTAACGCCCTGCGTGACTTTTGGCCAAGGTGTGGCAATATCCGCGTTAGACAAACCGTAGACACCAGTGTCGATAATGTGGGTCGAATTGTTTACGTTGTTGTAAACCTTAAGCGAATTTATATCTCCGAATAACAGGTTGTAGCCGTTGTATCGGTGGCGCGTTTTTTCTAGCGTTGCCAAGTATTGTGATTGTGCAACAGACTTCATTTCGACTGAGTCGTGCTTCAGCCAGTTGGCGACTAATTCACCTCGCGATACCGCATTTTTATTGATGTTGTGTGGGTCCCTTACATTAGTAAGTGCCGCCACATATCCGTTACGCGTAACACCCATCCAGGTTCCATTAGCTTCTAAGTCTTGTCCGGCGAGCAAATGCGGGTGGCTTTTCCAGAATGAAGACGGCGCGGTTGGTCGTGCGTAAAACTCATCCCGATTCGCAGCGATGATAAGCGGGTAGTCATCTCGCATATTGTTTGCGATAAATAAAATACACATAGCTATATTAAGCCCATATTCTCTAAGAATTCAAAACGCTGTATTGTTAACAATTGCGTTACAAACCCATTTTGATTACTCTTCGCCAAACTGCGCACACTCCAACGTTTTACTCTGTTAATTAATATGCGGGTACAATATGGAAAGTAAAGCGCTTTTCGTTACGGCATTCCACTTCGAAGCCTCAGAAAATAAATTAGCAAATAGATAACCTAAGTGTAGTAAGCAGAGCATAATAATAATGACAGAAACCTCACACCCTCAAACCCACTCTCAACGGGCCAATAGTGTCAACGTTGGAGAGCATGTCCCTCGCAAGTGGCCCAACTGGTTGTCGTCGTTCGCAGCTTGGGTGCTGACAAAAAGGGGCTGGCGTGTAGAAGGTGAACTAATCAATCAGAAAAAAGCCATTTTAGCGGTAGCACCGCATACATCGAACTGGGACTTCTTTATTGGCTTGTTCGTGGTTTTTTCCTTTAAGCTAAACATTAATTTTTTCGGAAAGCACACCATCTTTGCGCCCCCTTTGGGCGCTATTGTTAAAAGATTAGGCGGTATTCCTATAGAGAGAAGTAAAGCGCATGGGGTGGTCACGTCTATTGCAAATAAGATAAAGGAAGCCGATCAATTAATACTCGCGTTAGCGCCAGAGGGTACACGAAGCCCCATTTATCCATGGAAAACAGGCTTTATGCACATTGCACGAGAAGCCGAAATTCCTATACAAGTCATTGGGTTGGACTACGCCAGAAAAATGATTGTGTTGGGGCCAATTATTCAGAAAGTGACTAACATAGATGAACAAATGCAAACTATTTATACGTTTTATGATAATGTTTGCGCAAAATATCCTAAAAACTGCATTACAAAGCCATAATCATTTCTATTGAAGTGGTAAGTACGCAACCGTATCAACTCAGAGTACTGGTGCGCACTCGGCTCGGTCGCAAACATCTATTTTCGGAGCTTCACCCGTGACAAAATTGGGATTCACAACCCGTCAGGTTCATTCTGATCGCATGCTAAATACGCCTGAACATGGTGGTGTTCACAGCAGCACGTCTAATTCAGTTCTTTTCGAGTTTAAAGATGCGCAGGGCATCATCGATGCGTTTCAAGGTAAACGAGCTGCTCATGTTTATTCTCGTTCATCGTCACCTTCTGTGGCGGCACTGCAAAATATGCTTAATGATCTGGAAGGCGGTGTAGGTACCTTGTGTTACTCAACCGGAATGGCGGCGATAAGCAGCTCGTTATTTGCTTTACTCAAAGCCGGCGACCATTTAATTGTAAGCCAATACCTATTTGGTAATACGCGAAGCTTTTTTGAAACCATTAAAGATTTTGGTGTGCAGGTTACCTACACAGATGTGACCGACATTCAGCAAGTCAAAGAAGCTTACCAGCCAAACACAAAAGGCGTTTACACCGAAACCGTAGCTAACCCTGTGACACAGGTGGCCGACCTTCACGCCATCGGTCAATTCTGCGAAGAGAAGCACATGCTGTTTATGGTTGATAACACCATGACGCCACCCCCTGTTTTTTATGCTAAAGATGTTAAAGCGTCGTTAGTGTTTTGCTCGCTGACAAAATACATTGCAGGTCACGGTAACGTTTTAGGTGGTGCTGTCATTGATACGGGTAACTATGATTGGAGTAAGTTTAGTAACCTAAAACCGGCTTATCAGGTTGCAGATACTGCACAGTGGGGCATTACGCAAATTAAAAAGAAAGGTTTACGCGATTTAGGCGCTACATTGGCACCGCAATCAGCGACGGCCATTGCCCTAGGCATGGAAACCTTAGATTTACGTTTATCACGAAGTCAGCATAATGCTATGCAGTTGGCGACGTTCCTAGATAATCATCCCAAGGTATCTAAAGTCTTTTATCCAGGTCTTGCCGACCACCCTCAGCATTTCATGGCACGGGAATACCTAAACGACGGCTATGGCGCAATTTTGAGTTTTGACCTTATCGACGGTGCTGATCCAGTGGCGTTTTTAAACGAAATGAAGTTAGTTATTTGCGCCACGCACTTAGGGGATAATCGCACCTTAGCGCTTCCAGTTGCGCCTACTATTTATTTTGAGAACACGGCAGAAGAGCGTGAGTTAATGGGTATTTCCGATACCATGCTGCGTATTTCGGTAGGTATTGAAGACACTCAGGATCTGATTGCAGATTTCGACACGGCGCTAAATACCATATAGATAAAATTTTCTTGTCGAGAAACACAAAAAAGGGGCGTTTGCCCCTTTTTTTATTTTAGATTAATTGGGTCTCAATATAATTGAAACACGATGGGTTTAGCTATTTTTGACTAGTCAAAACCTAGCGTAATTTGTCCACGAATTTCACCGCTTGGGAATGCATCTGAGTGGAAGTTAGTGTAAAGACCTCCGTCTGCCATAACATTCATTTGCTCAGCAGTTAACGTAGTATTAGCTGGCACAGACCACATACCGCTGGTTCCAGCAGTAAGTCCAATTAGAACATCTCCATTTACGCCCATTTCACCCTCGTGAATGTGAGCCATGTTTGCTGTCATACCGGTAATGGTAACGCTGCCTGACAGTGCACCTGTAGATGTATTCAAAGTAAATGCACCAGCGCCGCTTGCTGTTGTAGTTACTGCAGGCACTTCTTGTAGGCCGTTGGCAATGATGCCGTACACTTCAATATTATCAGGTGTGATTTGGCCGCGAATTTCACCACCAGTATTAGCTGCTGTATGCACATTCACATAATGACCACCTGCCAGTAGTTGCGTAGCTGTGGCTTCATCTAGTGCTATGCTTCCGTCTGTCATCCAAACGCCAGCGGTGCTTTCACTTTCCACAAGTCCTACAAGTACGTCACCATTTTCACCAGCAAACCCAGTATGAATGTGCGCCATAGTCGCATTTTCAATAGTGGTTACCGCCACAAGAGAAACGTTGTTGTTTGTGGTGTCGAAGAGCGCATAGCCAGACCCCATTGCCATGGTGTCAACTGCTGGTACCTCTTGGCTGCCGCTTAGTGAGAATGTTACTACCGCAGTTGTGTCGGGAACAATCTGACCACGCACTTCACCGTTAGGGTTAGCGGTAGTGTGAACATTTAAATACCACTCACCGCTAGTCAGCGCGTCTAAGTTGCTAGGTGAAATATTAGTTTCAGCGAGAACATAAGTACCATTACCAGCATCAGTCAGTGGGAAAGCAACCGGACCATTCATACCAATGCCGCCATCGTGTACGTGTACACCAGTAACATCCGTTAAGCCTGATACGTCAACACTTACGCTAAACGCAGGTAAGTCTTCGTCAATTTCGACCACTGCAGTTGCCATAGACATAGTAGTTACGGCAGGCACTTCTTGTGACCCACTTAAGTTTACATTGTAAGTCATGTCAGCATTAAAAGCTGGTGGAGGTGGTGCTAGGCCATCAAGCAACGCTAATTGAGGTAAATCACCTTCCATCGCGCCATCTAGTGCGATAGCAGTGTAAATCTCACCATTCTCAAGCGCTAAAACGCCTGTTTCGATTGCCGCTGTTTTGGTGCCTGTTGGTGTAACCGTAACTACGTAGTCACCTTCTGCAAGACTTACGTAACCTGTTTCAACAAGCTCACCAGTCTCATAGGCAATATCGGCAAATGCCGGGTCAACCGCATCAATTTCGCCATCTGCGGTTACGTAAATATCGACGTTACCCGCTGAAGGTGAAGCATGTACAATACGCACTTTCGCTTCTGTCGCTACGGAGCGGGGCATATCAACAAGCACATCAAGTTCTGGTGCAGCCAAAACGTTGTTTGCGATAGCGGTATAAGACATACCTACTTCTAGCGTCAACTCAGCATCGTCAATTGCCACAACACTGTTGTCGCTATCGGCTACAACGTCAATGAGATAGTCACCGGCTGCAACAGACAAATAGTCTGTGGTGCGCGGGAACTGTATTCCGTCCACCAATACTATTTCGTTATTTGCTACAACATCAACCGCTGGTGCGTCGCTGATACCGTGCACAACGCGGATAGCAGCACCTGCTTCTGCATCCCATATTTTGAAGCTTCCATCACCGTCCGCGGCCAGTAATGTTACTGGTGAATCGCCTGTACCTACGTTATTAGTGGCAGCGATAAGCAAATCGGCACCGTCTGCAAGGTTTACTGTACCAGAGTCGTATACAACCGTTGTCTCACCGGCCGGTGTAATACGAATTTGATAATCGCCCGCGGGTACTTGAATCAAATCTGTCGCGTCAGTAAATTCAGCAGTAACAAGCGGCTGCTCGGCAGTGATATCTGTATCTGGTGCCGTAACATAAATATCAACCATAGGAGCCATTGATGCTGCATGTACAATCTGTACTTGAGCATTACCCGCGTCAACTGCGGTTTCCATACTGGTCACTGTTAAAAGCGATAACGACTCATCGCCAACATTACCTACGGCAAAAATATCGTAGTTCATGTCAGCTTCTAAAGTAACGTCAGCTTGCAACACTTCAGCGTTTTCACCTGGAAGAATGCCTGTAACACCAATATCGTACATGCCTGTCTCAACTTCGAAGCGAGATGAAGCAACTTGGTAATCAACGCTTTCAAGATCGTTGAGTATGGCGTCGTTAGCAGTGATGTTTACCATTGGTGCGTCTGATGCTGCGTGAACAACTCGAACGTTTGCGTATTCTGGGGCGGGTGTGGGCTCTTGTACGACATCGTCGTCGTCATCCGAGCAGCCAATTAAAAACAGTGGTAATATTGAACATGCAAGGAGCGCTTTGGTCCTTCTCATATTTTGTATCCTCTTAATTGTGTTGTGGCAAACTCGGTTACGCTGAGCAAATAAGAGAAGATCAACCTCCTTGCAACATTAACGTAATGTAATGTTTTCAATAATTTCACATTTACTCTGTTCCTTGGCAGTTTGTTCTGCAAAATAGAACGAAGCCTTCATAATTTTGATATTTTCATCCAACCCGATTGCCGTAATATAGCCATATATTATCGAAACAACGAATATTGGAGTTCGGCATGAAAAAAGTACTGGCTATATTTTCCAGCCTAAATGGCAACCAAGGTAATTCTTCAAAGCTTGCAAACGAATACCTTTCAAAAATTGAGAATGACGGTTCTGTGCACATTAACCGCGTGGATGTTGCCTCTCTGGCACTGCCTCATTTAACAGGTGAAGAAATGCAGGCATGGATGACTGAGGCGTCTGAGCGAAATGAATCACAACAGGCATTGGCAAAAATCTCTGATGACATTGTTGAAACAGTAAAAGCGGCTGACGAAATTGTGCTAGCCGTGCCAATGTACAACTTTGGCATCCCATCGAGCTTAAAAGCTTACTTCGACCGTATTGCAAGAGCTGGTATAACATTTAAGTATACCGAGACAGGTCCTGTCGGATTGCTAGAAAATAAATCAGCGACTGTTTTTGCCGCGCGTGGTGGTGTGTATGCAGGTTCAGACTTTGATACGCAAACGCCGTATTTAAAACACTTTTTAAATTTTGTTGGTATCAGTGACGTTAAATTCGTTTACGCTGAAGGACTTAACATGGGCGAAGAGCAAGCAAACAAAGCTTTTTCTGAAGCAAGCGAAAAAATTATTGAACTAACCAACAACTAAACACACTAAATTAATGCAGTTAGCTAAAACGTAGGAAGTATGTTTTCAGCTAAAAGTGTGTTCCAAGTTGAGTGTGCTTGATTGCCCCGCGTGTTACGCGGGGCTTTTTTATGCGCGGCTTTTAGATTCTCGTTTGGTGTGACCTATAGGCAGCGTTGATATTCGCGGTTTTATTCGCTTTTGAGGAGTGCCTCTATGTCAGCGATAAAAGCCGGATCAGTGGGCTTTGTTGAACTAGGGTAGTGGGTTATTTGCTTACCAGAGCTGTCAATAAGGTACTTATTAAAGTTCCATGATGGCGCTTTGCCGGTGGCGGTTTTTAGCATTCTATACATAGGATCGGCGTCTTCACCTTTTACCGATATTGGTTCAAACATCGGAAACTTTACGCCATAAGTCAATTCACACAGTTCTGCCGTTTTGCCTTCATCATTATCTTCTTGGTTAAAATCGTGCGACGGGAAGCCAAGTACTACAAAATCTTTGTCTTTGTAGTCACTATAAAGGGCTTCTAAACCTTCAAATTGTGGCGTGTAGCCGCAATAGCTGGCTGTGTTCACCACTAAAAGGGTCTTTCCGGCATATTCGTTACACAAATTCACCGTTTCTTGTGAGTTGAGCTTACGCTTCATGAACTTTAGTACGCTGGGGCACTCGCTCGCAAAGCTAGGAGTCGTGAAAAAGCTGAGCGCAAGCAACGCAGGTACAAAACCTTTCGCTTTCATAGTGTTTTACCTCATCAGTGAATTTTTGTTATTTTGTTCAGGCCGACAGACCAGTTTCACAACCATAAACGCAGATGGTTTACGTTTGGTTCACTATCTCAATCGATGAACGTTAGCGCATTAGTAACTGCTCTGCGTATAATGTTAACGTTTTTTACATAACAACGACTTAAAATAATGAAAAAATACTCTTCTTTACTCATCGCGGCTAGCGTTACTTTTGCGTTGGGCGGATGTGCAAGCACGACTAACGAACCATCTAACCAAGCAGCGTCTACATCGCTTCCTGCTGCCACTGTCCAGCAAACCGTTACACCCGATGTCGCGCCTCAGAACAGCGCGAAAAATGGTGAAATTACTTTAAAGCAAATAATGTCAGACCCTCAATGGATGGGCGCGCTACCCGAAGGTATGGGGTGGTCGGTCAATGGCGATAAAATTGTTTTTGAAAAAGAAAGACAGAATAGCGCGTTAACAGATGTTTATGTTGCTGAACTCTCAAACCCTGCAAATGCCGTAAAAGCACCGTTGTCAGATTTGCACAAGTATCGTTTTGACGAACGTGTAGTAAGAAATGATGGTGTAATTGCTTATTCATTTGAAGACAGTGTTTATGTGCAATTTACCAACGGTGAAACCGTGCGTATAGCGCGTGGCGGGAATGCGCTGTCAACGCTTTCATTTATGACTGATGGCCGCTTAATGGCGTTAAGCGGTAACAAATTTATTGCTATAGACCTATCTAACGGCACCCGCGAAGAATTGTTAAGCTGGGAGTTTAGCGACGAGCCCAAAGCGGTTGAGCCGCCTAAGGATTATATTGCCGAGCAGCAACAGTCGCTGGTGGAATACATCAAACTACAGCGCAAAAACAGACAAGAAAAAGACGACGCTCAAAAAGCGTTGGCCAAAGAAAACAGCAGTGTAGCACCTGCGCCGTTTTACTTTGATAAGTCGCATCGACTAGCGGGTATTAGCGTATCACCTGCGGGTAACTTTGCAGTAGTCGCCACCACGGAAAGTAAGCCGACTCGTGATGACAGCGACATCATGCCGCATTATATCCAAGAAGACAGCCGTATTGCCGCGAAACCCGTACGCCAACGTGTTGCAGATGCAGAATCGGTAAATCATGAACTGTGGCTGCTTAATTTGAAAACTGGCGAGAAGAGTGAACTTAAATACTTTAATTTGCCTGGGTACAATGACGACGTACTTGCAGATGTAAAAGAAGAAAACGCGAAAGCCAATGGCGAGACCTATGAAGTTAATCGTTTGCCGCGCGACATTACCTTACTGCAAAGCTGGTATTGGACTAAGCCTTCGATTCGCTGGCACAAAAACGGTAACGCTGTTGCCGTCATGCTAGAAGCGTGGGACAACAAAGACCGCTGGATTGCAACGGTCGACTTAGCGAATAAAACGCTAGAAAACCAACATAGGCTTCATGACGATGCGTGGGTAAACTACCGTTTCAACGCATTTGATTGGCTAAATGACAGCGAAACACTTTACTATCAGTCTGAGCATACTGGTTACTCTCACTTATACGTTCAAAAGCCTGGCGAGAAGTCTGTCGCGCTAACCAGCGGCCGTTTTATTGTTGACGATTTAACGCTTTCTAGCGATGACAATTATATCTACTTTAAAGCTAACATGGAGCATCCGGGGCTTTACGAAGTTTATCGTGCAGATTTAAGTGACAATACCATCGATACCATGACTGATTTGAATGGTATGACAGACTACTCACTTAGCCCTGATGGTAAAAATTTGCTGCTAAGCCATAGCAAGGTGAATCAACCACAAGAGCTTTACGTTAAGCCAGCAAACGAAACAACAGTGGCAAAGCAAATCACGCAAAGCACCAGTGCTGATTTTAATGCACTTCCATGGGCGGTGCCTAACATCGTTGCTATTGAATCGTCGCATACCGATGCACCTATTTACGCACGAGTATATTTACCGGAAAATTACGACAAGTCGGCACCAAATAAAGCGGTAGTGTTTAATCACGGTGCAGGCTATTTGCAAAACGCCCACATGGGGTGGTCTGGTTACTTCCGAGAATACATGTTCCATAGCATGCTCGTGCAGCAAGGCTATGTCGTACTAGATATGGACTATCGCGCTAGTGCTGGCTACGGACGTGATTGGCGAACCGCTATTTATCGTCAAATGGGTACGCCTGAAGTGCAAGATTTGCGTGATGGTGTTAACTGGCTTGTTGAAAATGCAAATGTAGATCGTGAGCGTATTGGCACATACGGCGGTTCATACGGCGGCTTCTTAACCTTTATGTCTATGTTTACCGCGCCAGATCTGTTTGCGGCAGGTGCAGCACTTCGTCCGGTAACCGATTGGGCCCATTACAACACGCCATATACGGCAAACATACTGAATACGCCTGATATCGATCCCATCGCTTTTGAGCGTAGCTCGCCGATTTATTTTGCCGATGGACTAGAAAAGCCTTTGCTTATCAATGCGCCTATGGTTGATGACAACGTGTTTTTCCACGACACCGTGCGATTGGTACAGCGTCTTATCGAGCTTGAGAAAGAAGATTTTGAAACGGCCATTTATCCGGTAGAGCCACATGGCTTTGTGCAGCCAAGCTCTTGGCTTGATGAATACCGTCGTATATACAAGCTATTCGAAGAAAACTTATAGGCAAAACTGCGAGTGCAACCCAGTGATTAAGAGCCACTGAGTTGCTCACAGCGCGGTAGCTGTTAAGGACGGGAAAAAGCTTATAAAAAAGGCCCAAATTCAATGAATTCGGGCCTTTTTTTAAATCTTCATTTTTTGCTTCAGCACATTTTATCTGTTTTAACGAATTAAAATGCGCAAAAAGAGTGACGCTATATCGCTCTAGTTTCTATTTTTTTTCGCCGTAATGAACATAAGTAAAAAGATTGCGATACCCGTAAGCGCACCAAATAAATGCGCGTCTACGGCAACTTTTGCGTCAATTAGGTTTGCAACTTGTTCACTACTACCGTCAATTTGTTCGTATCCCACCTTGATGGCTAGACCTATAAGCAGTAGCCAACCCGACTTCATCTTTTCCTTAATATCAACACAGGCGCCCCATGCGAAAATACCATGTAGTGCGCCAGATAAGCCTGCGTACCAAATGAGATCTGGAGAGAAGAAATAAAGGCCAATACTGGTTCCCAAACAGCACCACACAAAAACTTTTAAATACAAACCAATGCGATAATGTTCACCGTGTAGGGCCCACAATAGCGCCAGACCTGCTAAATTTAAAAGTAGGTGGTAGCCATTGGTATGCACGATATTGCCGCTGACTATTCGCCAAGTTTCTAGACCTTGAATGGCGTACCTGTCGTAAGCCAAATAATTGCCAGACATAGGCTCAAAGAAAAACGCGACAACGGAGCATAGCGCAATAAATAAGGGACCAGCGCTATACTTAAGCGAAAACGGCAGTGACATCATCAGTGTTAGTTATTTTTGAAATTAGAATTTGCTGGCTATGATACAGAAATTGCCTACAGGGTGAAAACTGAAGTACGCCCAAAACAAAAAGACGACAGTAAAGGAGTAATTATGTCTTACATTATTACCGAAACAATTCAGCAATGCTTAACCATTACACTTAACCGAACCGATAAGAAAAATGCGTTAACACGCGACATGTATCAAGAAATGGCGAATGCCATATTAGGTGTTAAGAACGATGGCTCAACCAAAGTGGTGGTTATTAAAGGCGCGGGCGATTGTTTTACTGCAGGAAATGATATTGGAGACTTCGCACAGCAACAAGATCACGCTCAGGTGCCAGAAACAGCTGCCTTTATGCGAGCTTTGGCTGCATGTAATTTACCGGTTATTGCACAAGTTCACGGATTAGCAGTGGGCATAGGCACAACCCTTTTACTTCATTGCGATTTTGTTTACGCCACTCCAGATACCCGATTTGTTCTACCATTCATCAACTTAGGGCTTGTTCCTGAATATGCATCAAGTTATCTTTTGCCTAAGGTTGCGGGTCATATAAAGGCGGCAGAGTGGCTAATGCTGGGCGAACCCTTTACCTCTGCTGATGCCTATCAATTTGGTATTCTGACAAAAATTGTCGACGCTCACGAAATAGATCAAACGGTTCAAACAACGGTAGAGAAACTCGTCGCCAAGCCTTCATTTTCGCTTAAACAAACAAAAGCGCTATTAAAAGGTGACGGAGAGCGAACAAACCAACAAATGAACGAAGAGTTTGATATATTTTTAGAAGCGTTGGGCACAACCGCAGCTCAAGAAGCGTTTGATGCGTTTCTTAAAAAACGCCCAATAAACCCCGAAAAATTTAAATAAGAGGAAGTAATATTTTGAGACGCAGTGCTTTTTTCAGAGCTTCAGTGGTAACTCTTGCATTATCTAGCTGTTTTATTTTTGGTGCGAACGCGAAGCAAACACGTGAAGTCGGAGAACCAGAAGCGGCAACAGGCTACATAGAGAAAAAGGCATTTGAAGCCGAAGATTATATGGTTGTAGCGGCAAATCCCTATGCGTCTTGGGCGGGAAAGAATATTTTAGAAAAGGGCGGAAGCGCGATTGACGCAGCGGTAGCTGTGCAATCGATGCTTTCGCTGGTTGAACCACAATCGTCAGGTATTGGCGGTGGTGCGTTTATCCTTTATTGGGATAATAAGAACAAAGTACTTCACACCTTTGACGGCCGTGAAACCGCACCGAAAGCTGTCAATTCTCATTGGTTTATTGAAGGTAATAAGCCAATGCGCTGGTTAGATGCCGTAGTAGGCGGTAAGTCAGTTGGCGTGCCTGGTGCAGTAAAAGCGCTAGAAATGGCTCAGGGCGAGTTCGGTAAGCTGCCTTGGAATACGCTGTTCGACGATACAATCAAAACAGCTGAAGACGGCTTTAAAGTATCGCCGCGTTTAGCCAAACTTGTTGCATTAGACTATCACCCTGGTCTTAAAACTTTTCCTGCAAGCTCTACTTATTTCTTCCCGGCAGGCCTGCCGTTAAAAGAAGGCACGGTTAAGAAAAACAAAAAGTTAGCTAAAACCCTAAGAGGTATTGCGGAAAAGGGCAGCGACTATTTGCTGAAAGGCGAAGTTGCCGAAAAAATAGTGGAAGCGGTTAATAATGCGGAGATTAACCCTGGCCAAATGTCGCTGGAAGATTTAGCAAGCTATGAACCAGTAAAACGTGAACCCGTATGTGGCTTGTACCACGAAAAACGCATTTGCGGTATGGCACCACCTAGCTCAGGTGGCGTAAACGTTTATCAAATTCTAAAAATGTTAGAAGGTTTTAACCTTAGTCAATACGCACCGGATTCAGTAGAGTTTGCCAACCTATATACGCAAGCAAGTGGGCTTTCATATGCCGACCGCGAGAAGTTCATTGCTGATAGCGATTTTACTAACTTGCCGTTTGCGGCCATGATTAATACCGCTTATCTTCAGCGCCGAGCCGAGAGTATTGCTGTTGATAAAGAGTGGCGCCGCAAACGCGCGGGCAATCCCTACGCCGATGCGAATGTAGCACTTGGTACGTCAATGGAGCTGCCCAATACCTCACACGTTTCTATAGTAGACAAAGAGGGCAATGCAGTATCAATGACTACCAGCATTGAATTTATGTTTGGTTCTGGGATTATGGTAGAAGGCTTCCTGCTTAATAATCAGCTTACCGACTTTTCATTTTCGCCAACCAAAAACCGTTTTCCAGTACCAAATCGCGTAGAGCCTGGTAAGCGTCCTAGAAGTGCTATGAGCCCTACCATGGTGTTCGACAAAGAAGGGAATTTAGAGGTGGTTGTAGGCTCGCCGGGCGGCTCTAGAATTGTAAGCTACGTCGCTCAAACCCTAATTGGAGTTTTAGACTTTGGCTTGGATATTCAGCAAGCCATCAATCTTCCTAAAATTACTAATCGAAATGACTACACTGCGTTAGAGAAGGGCACACCAATAGCTGAGCTTGAAGAGCCGTTAAAGGCACTCGGCCATAACGTTAAAGTAGTGGATTTAAACAGCGGTCTTCATGGCATTCAGTTTAAATCAGGTAAATTAATTGGCGGCGCAGATCCTCGCAGAGAAGGCATTGCAGTAGGGCGCTAATTTGGCGTTTGCCTAGTTAAAACTAAATGCAGCAATGCGCTGTTGAGTGAGAGAAAGCGGAAGGTTAAATATCTTCCGCTTTTTTGTTTGTGCCGGGAAGTAACACTCGAGAGAAGAGTTCTCTTTTATCGATTAGTTCGTGTAAGGCAATCAACCATCAAATATTAATGTAACCTTCAAGGTAAGACACCGCTTGGCCAGAAATAAGCACGCGGTCACCTGCCACCTCACATTTTAATGTGCCGCCTCGTTTAGATGCCTGATAAGCCATAAGTTTTGATCGTCCAAATACTTTTGCCCAATAAGGCGCTAGCCCAGTGTGGATTGAACCGGTAACCGGGTCTTCATCACCGCCGTTCGCAGGCCAAAAATAACGCGAAACAAAATCAAATTGCGTACCAGGCGCTGTCACTACCACATCATAAGGCGCTAGTGTTTTTAGTTGTTCGCAGTCTTGAATTACGCTTAAAACGTCGTCTTCGTTAGAATAAACAGCAAAGTAAGCTTGGTTATTTTTTAAAATGCTTTTGGGCTTGATAGAGAGCCCTTTTAGTAACGCTTCAGGCACTTCACCGACAGGGCTGGGCATTCTATTAGGGAAATCCATCTGAATAAATCCGTCGCTTTTTTTAACGACTTTCATCATCCCAACCGACTTGGCGAAAAGCGAGATGTGCGGCAGTTGGTAGTTTTCGCTAAAAATGACAAACGCAGAAGCTAAAGTAGCATGACCACAAAAATCGATTTCCGTCACAGGGGAAAACCAACGTATAGTGAATACGCCATTATCATCTTCAACTAAAAAGGCGGTTTCTGAAAGGTTATTTTCAGCAGCGATTTCTTGCATTTTTTCATCGCTAAGCCATTTACCCGTTATAACTACTGCAGCAGGATTGCCCTTAAACCTTACATTAGTAAATGCATCGACAACGTTAATTTTAATTTTCATTCGAACGCGCTTTTTTTATGATCGTATTTAAGTCTGGTTTGATTGGCATTGCCTTAAATGGGCTAACGTTAGCGCCACCTGTATTTCCATGAGGTACTAGCCCAAATACAGTTTTTGTGGCAGCGCCCGCAATTCTGAAAAGTTGACCAAAAAACTCACCAATATTGCCTTGTTTCACTGCCCACAAAAGCATTTGAACGTGTACTTTAACGTGTAGCCTTGTAGAGGCTTGACCAAGAACGTGGGCATTTTCTAAGTGTGAAAAAGCACACTGTTGGCTGTTTTGGTTTTGCTTTCTATGAGCTAGCGCTAGTTCAGCTTCTACATAAGGGCGAATATTGCGCGTAAAGCCTTTTGCTTTGAACATGGTGTGAGCACCTTTATTGAGGTTGATTTAAACCAAGCTCTTTTTGCATTTTCTTGGTTAACCCTAACGATACTAGTTTATAAGATGCGCTTAAATAGTATTTTAACGCTTCATCTTCATCACTCTCGCAATCGTACTGTTGTATCCATTTCATTCCACGACTAGCGAGATAGGGCGCAGGCCTATAGCCAGGCTTTTCTTCCAGAAAATAATAGTTTTGCTCAGATGTTTTAAAGGTAAAAGCAGGGTGTCCTTCCTTGCTAATGCTCCCTATAGCAAAGACTTTACCACCTACTTTCCATACTTCTGAATTACCCCACTGAACGACGTGAGTAGTGTGGGGGAGTGCTTTGCAATAGTGATTGAATTCATCAATGGTCATATGATTCTATTTATTGAAGAAGCTGACTAGTGGTTATTGTGATTAGTAAGCATCTTAATAAAGGTTTGGTTCATATCGCTACCCTCTTTTAAGAACTCGTAGTTAAGCAAGTGGTCTGCCCCTTGGTAGTTTATGTGCTTACACTTATGTTTAGTGCGCGCATTCATTTTTTCACAAACTGTTTCAGCCATAGTAGGCGAGGGCCAAATTTCATCGTTTTCGCCAGTCATTAACACAACATCGGCGCTGATTTTCTGTACAGGAATATTAGCTTTACCGTTGTCTGCTCGATTTTCTAAAGATTGCGTATAGAGATCTAGCAAACCATTAACTTCACCCGACGGGTTGAAAGGAGCAAACGCTAAGTCTTGCCCGTCGTAAGTCCAGCTGGAACCAGGCACTTTACTCCAATCTTTCAAAATACCCGCCCAAACAACAGAGCTAGGCGCAATAGCAACCACATTTGAAATACTTGGTTCTTTTGACGCTAGAAGAAGTGACAGTTCAGCGCCTTTCGACCAGCCAACTACAATAATGTCGTCCGGCGTGGTTTCTGGTTGCGATTTTAACCACGACATAGCCTGAATTACATATTCAAGAGGTATTCTCTCTAACTCTGGTGGTAAGCCTTCTTCCTTAAAATAAGCTAAAGCTAGGGTAGGGAATCCCGCTTCAACGATTGGACTAGCGAGCTTTTCTGGCACGCCGCCTTCGGATCCTCCAAGCACTAAAACGCCAACTTTACGTTCTTGTGACGCTGAAGAGTAATACGTAGCAACAAAACCATCATCTTCTATTTTTAGCGAGCGCGTAGAGGCTTCACACGAGAAAGAGACTAGCAAGGAAAAGAAAAAATAGATAAGTAAGGTTTGTGTTTTCATTTTTTTACCCGTTTTTTTAACATGAAATTAAGGTTGAGTACTCAACTGAAATAGCGCGCTCGATTATTCAATGGTCTTATGATTTTGTATATCGTTGCATATTTCGCAATGGATCCGCTTTTTAAAATTGTAAATGCGGCGAGCTGCAAATATAGAAATAGATATAAAAGCCCATGTAACCCCGAATTCAAGAGAGTAGGAAAAAGACTGGCCTTTAAAGTATTGAACACTGGCAAAAATAGTGGCCAGCAAGGGAAATGCGACTAGGTATTGTAAAGTCCATTTTTTTATAGGCATTGTCGTTCCTTCGTAAATTTTCAAAATATAGATTTAGACTATCACTAGTGTTCATCTACATATAAGCGTTGATAAAATGCGTGTCAATTTTAACCTTAAGATTGCTCATACATTTTAATAGGCATTCCATTTTCATTTCTGAGTATTCTTTTTGATTTTTTTCTTTCTAACTCAGCTTTCCATTCTGGCTTAATCACAAGATAGTAATAAACGATAAAGCCTAGCCATGATAATAAAAACGACATCAAGAACCAGATGACCTTGTTATTACCAGAAGCCTTTTTAGATATAAGTGCTAGAACCCAAGGTAGGATATTTATTGTGAAAAAAGAGATAAAAAGTACAAGTAAAAACGATAAGTTCATAAAATATCCTTTCTTATTAAACTATCTAATAGAGAACACGGCAGCCATCTAAGATGTGAAACTCGTGTGCGAAAATTAGAATCTACGTGTCGGGATCCGTGCTTACGTATTTCAACAGCCAGTTCGAGATCCTTACTAGTGTGCCTTCTGACCTTGGAAACATCAATGATTCTCCAACTCAGGCTTGGCGTAACTACTTTTAAAACTAAATGCATCCTGAGATTCTCCATTTTCCCGAAGATGGTCTAATTTAGTGATAGCTTCCTGAAGGGTTGGAATATGACCCTTCGGTATCCACCAAAGCACATAAGATGCTTCGCTTAAGGGCAAAAACCACTCTTTTTTACGCTTAAGGAAATCAATGTGATGCGTCTTGAACATGAAGTTCTTAAGGGACTCTACGCTTTCCCAAACAGACATGTTAACAATGATATCTGGGGTATTTTCTACCTCTATATTAGTGGCATCACCTGATTCGTCTTTCAAACGCCAGATAAATCCTGGACTTTGTTCAGCAATGGCGTTGATAGGGTCTAGGTTATTTACAAAGTCCGCCATTTCGGGGGACTCTAAGTTAAACCTGATTTTTCCAATATTCAATTGAGCGAGATGCATATTGTCTCCTTGACTTTTAACTTAGAGAACGCGTTTTATAAAGTTAGACTAGGTCTAGTACTTTGAAGTGTCTGTCTTGGAATTAGTTTACGCATTTTCCAAATAACTTACTTTTGAATGGAGAAAACGAATAGTTAGCTCCAATTTTAAAATAGTTGCTTGAGCAGTCTGCTCAGATGCCTGTTCAGCACATTGGCACCCAAAGAATCGGTGTAGGCCATCTTTAAAAGAATAAATAGGTTAACTGGTTCTTTTGAAAGGGGCGCTCGATTCATTATTTACCTTGATGCATAACGCCTAGCTAAACTGGCGCAAAATAGCAGGCTAAAATTAGCGACGAAGGAGCGCAAGCCTGCTGTTTTTCGTCCCTTGGTTAAAGCGTTTGTTATGTTTAAAACACTCTTAATTGTAAGGTTAAAGCTTAACATCTAACTCAGGCACACCAGTTAGAATTGGGGTTAATCGCCAACCATTTCTCAGATTACCGTGAGCCTCAGGGAAAAATAGAACACCAGACTTTTTAATCGCTTTATTGGATATAAAACGTTTTAATTTTTTAAAGACATCTTTAGAGCGCTGAGTTTCACAAAAGCCATCAATCGTACTTTGTAAAATTGTACTTCCCTCAACCTTATCTAAACCACTACCCTAGGTGGTTTACCATGAAAGTCCAAGTACAGTTTTTTGAGATTATCTGGGACGAGAGGCCAGCCACGTTCAATACCTTCTTTGGTACCTTTCCAGAATAAGTGCTCTGTATAATATACATCTATGTACTCGAATTCTGCTTCGGTTGCAGTATCTAGTTTCTCGCTCATGTACTGCAACTGCTCAAGTGCTTCTTCTAAGTCGCCTTGGTTTAACAAAATAGTCGTCAAATTTGCGAACTCTCCCATTAGAAATGTAAGCGCCCAACTCTCATGTTTTTCCATAAGAGGAACAACGTCAGGAAACTTAGTGCGGATCTCTTTTAAGAATCGTCTTATTTCTGATTTAGCCATTGATTTCTCAGAAGCTTCTAACATTAAGCTAAGAGGCGCATATGCGCTGAGCATAATGGCGAAGCGGCCCCGTATATATGCCTTCTAGTGACCAACGGGAACGGCTTTATTTGTTTGTTACATCGCAAGACCTCTGAACCTCCCTAAGACCTTTTTATCGGGTATTTGACAATGCTTTGTACCACCGAAAAGCTTAATACGGTTGCGGGCAAAAATTCTGTAGAAGAAGTCTCTAAAAGAACGCGGCAAGATTTTAGTTACACCGAATAAAAACCAGAACCCAGTTAAGTCTTTTGCGATTTCTAGTGCAGCGTCAGACCAAAGAAAAACGTTTCCGTTCTTAACTAACATAAAAGTATCAACACCTACAGTATCAACTTTGTAACGTTTGATAACTTCTTGAGCGTATTCTGATTGCATTGGTGAGAATATAAAACGTTCACTTTTGTCGCGCTTCAAAATAAAGGCAACTGCTCCATTACAGAAGTTACACACCCCATCGTAAATAACTAAATCATCATCTTCCATCGAACTATCCCGCGATATAACGCTAAGCTTTGGGGCAGTGACCAAAGGGAACGCGTTAGGCGCCTCGTTAAACACAAGTTTCAGCTAACGAAGTGCTGGCTTGCGATGTGTTTGAAAACATTTTCTCCATACTTTGTTTTAGAACCATTACTTCCTTGGCCCTATTCTCGTTAAGAATTTGATGGCCAAGCTCTAGTAATTCGATGCGTGTTCTGACGAAACTACAGATGGCTTGTTTTGCGTTTTCTAATTCACCATTTTCTATTTGTTGATGAACAGAAGAAAGATGAATAATGCTGTTATATAACTCTGTAGAGTTTGAACTAGCGCCCGCCGACGTACTGATATATGCGCCGAGAAATAATCCCGAAGTAAAAATGACTATTGAGAATAGTGAACAAATAATCTTATGTTTCATTCAATACTTCCTTGTGCATAACGCCTAAATATGGGGCACAAACAGGCAGGCTATAATGGCGAAGCCGCCTAGCTGTTTGTGTCCCAGCCCGACTGCGGGCGACATAAATTTTTTGTTAGGTGATTTACCTTTGAGCACAATACAACAGTTATTTGAAAATGTTAAAGATACTGATTGCACTAGCAATATCCCCTAGGTCATTAAAAAATCCAAAAATTTTAAACACTGTTATGTATGCCCCTGGATTTGTTAAACCACTTATGGAAATTAAAGTAAATATGCCTGTTCCGACGAGATAGGAAATATTGGTGTTACTAAACTCTTGAACATGAGACAAAACGAAGAAAGTGCCATAACCGAAAAAGAGTGAAAACGGTAACGAACATAAGAAACCTAAGAACAGAATTTTTAATTTTTGAAGCATAACCATCCCTAGTCACCTAACTTTTAAACAAGGGGCGATAACGAGTAGGGCATTATGGCGAAGCGACCCTGTGTGTTAGCGTCCCAGTGGGCTTTAGCCTACGACTTGATTTTTTTGTTATACATAAAATGTTGAGAAAAGGGTAGTGGCGCCAATAGAAACTATTACGGTAACAATTAATGCAACAATCGCTTTAGATAGAAGAATTGTTCCGTGCTTTAGGCCATAAAATTTATAGGCGTACACCGGAACACCAATGAAGCCTATTAATGCACAAAACAAGGGATACATTCTGAGCTGTGTATGCCCATTCTCTCTACCGTGTTGTTTGGACCAAATGAAGAGGCAAATTGCTACGAAAATCGTATGAATGTGGTAGGTGAAGAGCTCGATGCCCTGAATAATTAAAAGGTATTCGTCCACTAATGAAGAAAGGATAAATGAAACAAAAATTATAAAAATTGTTTTGTGTGATGATTTCATAGTTTATGTATAACTTTAAGCTAAGGGGCGCTAGCCTGTGGGCTATAATCCGAACGAAGCGAGTCAGCCCACATGGCAGCGTCCAAGCGACCGGAGGGAGTGGCTTGAGCGTATTGTTAGCCGCGTTCGTGCCAATACCCTGGTTTTCGGTGGTTGTGCATAATAGCTACCACACTAATTTCCCTTTTTCGATAATTTTATAAATAATAGAGTATGGGAGCCTGCTTAAGGCAAAGCGTCGATGAGTTCGCCCCATTTTTGTCCATGCCGATGGCAAAGAGCTAACTGAATCGATGGCTTCCTTTAGTTCTTGAGTAAATTCGTGACCCAACCCCAATGACTGTTCTTGATACCAATCAAACGACCCTTTTATTTCCCTTTTAACCTCTGGGTGAAAGGGAACAGGTAGCATTTTTTAATTAAGATCCTTTTCTATCTCTTCCCAACTAATGCTTTTTACCGCACCAAACTCTAGCTCTGCGCTGCGAGATTCTGCAAGTTTTACCCACTCGGATTCCACATCGCTATCAATCTTGGTATCCATAGCCGTTAAAAGACAGTGGGCAGCAAGTGCTTTCTCTTTAGTACTGAGTTGCTCGATATTTTCAAGCATCACTTTCAATGCATCAGACATAAAATAACTCCCATTGGGTATGATTTGATATTACCACTAAAAAAGAGAAGTGAAAGGCTGGATTTACAAGTAGCGGGTAACACCCACATAAGGGGCAGTAATGCGTGGGCTAAAATTTAGAGCGAAGCGACAGAGCCCACGTGTTACTGTCCCAGCGAGTGGCTTAATGTGATTGTTATGTTTAACGCTTTGGACGACGCCCGCCACTTTTTAAACATGCCTCCATAGACTGATATGGAGTGTAGTTCTTTGTCTTGGAATAGTGAGTACTACCTTTAGCGTGACATATGCCGCTCTTGCTTTTTTTAACAGGTGGCTCCTCTGCCAAAACAATCTGCGGTGATAAACCTAAAAATAAAGCTAACAATACTGCCAAGGACTTCTTATAAAAACTGGGGTTCATGGAATGTTCCTCCTTAAACATAACTTTTCAATAACGGGCGCAGGCACGTAGGGCAAAATGGCGAAGCCGCCCTGCGTGTATGCGTCCCAACGAGCGACAGCGAGTGACTTTATTTGTTTGTTATGTGCCTTAGCCACAAATAACCTCGTTACCATTTTTTATTTTGATTTCAAAGCGTTTACGGACTTCGTTGCCAGTAACATAGCCACAACTGCCTTGTAGAGCAAAGCCATTTTTGAATACAAATCTATATTCATATGTGCCATCGGATTGCCCCAATGAATAATAAATTGTATTTTTTTGACCCGGCCCAAGTGGTCCAAAATTCATTTCAGAACTGGGTACATGGACTTCTGCCTCGAGGACTTCGAATTTAGTTAAGTTCTCTACTGTTACACTAGGCATTAAAACTATGCCAATAGTTAAAGTGGCAACAGCTAGGGTAAAGACCAGAATTGAAGTTTTTATAACTGCATTCATTTGAGTTTCAGTGGCACATAACACCCAAATAAGGGGCACAAACATGGCGGTTATAATCGGAGCGAAGCGACACAACTGCCATGTTTGTGTCCCAGCGAGCGACTTAATTTTTTTGTTATGTACGTTCTAATTCAAACTTGCAGGTGTATTGCAAACTTGTAGGCGATTCACTTTTGTCCAAATCTGAGAGCGCTTTGAAACGCCACTTGGTGAGAGCTTTTTCACAAGCACGAAGAAAGTTAGAGTTTGAGCACTGCAACGGTTTTACGTTTGCTGGCGCAGAACCAAATTTTTCTTGGTCGATTAAATCGAATGATACTTTACAGCTACCTTCAATTCCGTTTTGGAACTCGTAGTCAGGGTACATAGCCGTAATCATGATTATTGGCTTGATAGTACTTCTGTTCTCAACTGCCGAGTTGCTGACCGTATTATCATTGCTGGTAGGAGCGGTTGACTGGCAGCCAAGCAAGCCCCAAATTAGCAGTATTAAAACTACAAATTTATTCATCTTCATCCTTAAAGTACATAACGCCCGCTTAAGCGGACGGAAATAGTTGGCTAAAATTGTGAGGAACGAACAATAGCCAACTGTTGACGTTCCGACTTTAAGCGCTTGTTAAGAGGCTATTTTACTTTGTTCTTTTGCTAGCTCATCAACTTCATAAATGTTCAAAAAGTACTTGAATTCAGCGTTAGCAAGCCTTCTCTCTAACATATTCTTCATTTCATCTGAAGGATCTTCTGTAGCAATACCTAGAATTAAAGAAAAGCCTCTTTTTTCTGAATCACTCAGGGATGAATAAAACGAATCGAACCTAGAAAAAAGCCTGTTCCACCCATTCGCATTAAATGTATTCTTATTTAATACCTTTACCTCTATGGCAGTAATGTTATCACCATTTTTAATTACGCCATCAAAAGGAAAACGTTGTCCACCTTTTTCAAAGACCATGTTACGATCAATTACTTGCCCAAGTTTTGACTCAATTTTGTTTAGGACCATATCAGCCATTAAATAGCCTTCTTCATACCGCAACTTGGATAAACTACGCATTATTTCCTTGTGCTTTGACCTTTCTTCTTTATTTCTAATTTTTCCGGTACTCGCCTTCATCACAGAGTCATCGACAAAACTTTCAACATCCGCAGCATCTGAGTTAATACCTAATGTATCAGCAGCAATATCACCTTTACTATCGATGATGCCGTCACTGAAATCCTCGTTAAACTTATTTATAAGATCTGTTGGTGTAGCTTTTGTTAATCGAACAAAGTGCTCTTCATCTTTAAAGTCTGAAGGCGCGTAAAGGACTTTATAATTCCAATTTAAAGTAATAAAAAACAGAATCACCAAGGAAAATGGAAAAGTCATTAGAAACCAAATAAAAGTTTCCTGATTCTCTGGAGAAATGCGCGGCAGCACCATCGTTCCACTTATTTCAGCGATTCCCGCAAAAATAGCAATCACAGATAATGGGTTTTTCACAATACCTATTTTACTTTGCAAATTGACCTCTCCATGTGAATGTATGCCTCTTAACGCTAAGCTAACGGGCACAAACATGCGGCGCGAAAATGGCGAAGCCGCCGCGTGTTTGTGTCCCAGTGACCAAAGGGAGCGAGTTAAGCGCCTTGTTATGCCGCGTTTTTTGCATGTTTTACACTGTTGATAAAGTTGTCCGGTGAGTTTACACCTAAATACACGTCCGTTTTTCCGTTTATAGGCGAACAGAGTTTTATTGCAACATTTGGAACACCAGAATAGTTGAATCGTTTGACGTTGCTTGAGCGTTTCACAAACGCATTGTTTGGGCATATTACTGAAACATTGCTCAGTGGAATTGTAAAGGGCGCATATACCCCGTAACGAATGATTAAATTATTCCCATGAATTGAAACAGGCCGCTTGCCGACGGCTTTGTATTCTGCAAAGAAAAATACTAACCCAAACAAAGTAAGTCCCGTTGCAATGTTTGCTGCGGTACTTGACCATAAAAAGTGAAGGAGCAGATGAACGAGAGGAATTTCGATAACGATAAGTAGAATAAAACCTAAAAGGTTGCTGTGAGCGCCATCCTTTTTATCGTAGTAAAAATGCTGATTGCCGCGATAAGCGCTACTTTGTATTTGGGACGCAAAAAGTGCAAAGCTCCAAACGCGTCCTTCGAGTGAAAGGATTGAGCTGAACAAAGAGGAGCCAAAAACTTTTTCGATAGGATTAGCGACCGCTAAATCTGGATCTTCTTTTTTCGCAAGCGAAGCGCGAACGGCTAAACATACTGTAACCAGTGCTGAAAGCTCTAAAACAAGAATAATGGCCAACACAAAATAACGACCACTTTCGAGAAAATGGAAAATAACTTTGTTTTGTTCGGGAATGCTAAAGCTTCCAATGTATACAGAGGTGCAACATAAAATGGCCGCTTTCAGTAACGCTTTTTGTTTATCTGATTCGCAAAGGAAGCACAAGATTGGAAGCACCAAGAGAGCGTCAAGCATAAACAGCCACTCATGTTTCGCGTTTCCGTATTCGTTGAGAGCGTTTGATGATGTGTAATAATACCCCCACCAAATCGATAAAAGGGTTAAAAACGCTAGTGGGATTTTGCTTTTAATACTCGGTTTCATAACATCCTTTGAGCGGCATAACACCCCACTAAGGGGCGATAACACATGGGCTAAAATTAGGAACGAAGTGACGCAGCCCATGTGTTAGCGTCCCAGCGAGCGAAGCGAGAGGCTTGAGTGTTTTGTTATGTGGCACGCTTAAAATAACCGATTGAGTAATACAAACTAACCAAAAATAAACTAACTAAATACGCAAACGCAACACGTGGATAGAGATTGTCCTGAACACAATGTAATTGCCGACGTGAATTAATTATTTGAGAGCAGTCGATATTTGTTGATACCGAATAAGCTAAAAATAAAACTGAAGCCAGCAAAGATAAGGTACAAAAGACGACAATCAAAAAACGAATTTGGGTAGCTAGCCAATAGATAAAGCAAGCCCCAGCGACAATTGGAACAGAATCAGCTACAGCAGGCCTAGGGTATTGATAAAAAGATATGCAGCCTATGACGAATAGCATACCTGCAAACCCAATCCATGTACCTAAAAATTCGAAGTCTCTATCACCATGAAAGCTTTTGAGGTTTAGTTTTACTTTGTACCTTTGCATGATCCTTTGCCACATAACGCCCCGCTTAGGGGCAATAACACGTAGGCTAAAATACCAAGCGAAGCGCAGGGAGCCTACGTGTTATTGTCCCAGGGAGCTTGCGACCGACTACAGCGGGTTGTTAGGTGACGGCTTTCTACGAAGAAAGTGAGCACCGATAAAACCAACACCAAGAGCTAACAAGAATATATGCAAATAAATACCAGTGACAACACTTTGATTGAGAAAGCTTAGAGTTGAATAAGTATTTGAAAAGCAGATATTACCAGAAAGCTTACACTCTACAGTGGTTTGAGCAGGCAATAGTTTTTGCGAGTAAACCAAAATACCAGTTGGTGGGTTAGTGTGGTGGATGAATAATTCAGGGCCGTTGGCGCGAAACCCTTGATTAGGGTCCGTAAAAGCTTTCTCGGACACTTGAAAAGAACTTTCTTTGCCGTTAATCCAAGCCGAGAAAAGCGTCCAATCGCTAAATACATCTGCTGTTAGAGAGCCTAGGCCAAAGATAAAAAACGCTAAACCAATCTTAAACAAGTCAAATCCCTACACCGTTACCTAATGCCTACATATGGGGCACAAACAGGTAGGCTATAATGGCGAAGCCGCCTACTTGTTTGTGTCCCAGCCCGCTTGCGGGCGCCATAATTTTTTTGTTATGTGCAATTGTTAATTAGACAAGCGAAGCACGTACAAACTACCAAGTATAGTAACAAATAAACCTATACCAATTAGCCCAATAGGTTTTTCATACCATGCTTTTTTTGTAGTTTTTTCTTGAATAGCTGCCTTCGTATTTTCTACGGCAACCTTTAGATCTTCGTGTATGAATGTACCAGGTTTCGCTTCTTGAAGGTGTCTTCGAAGTATCGCATCAAAACTGTGTAAGTCTTTTAGCTTCGCTTCTGATAAAAACTTTCCTTTTGTTAAAGCGATTAGTTCATCTCGTTGAAAAGAACTTGATTCAAAGCTGAGTTTTTTCATCGAGCCTCCTTGCACATAACGGCCCGCATAACGGGCAAAAATACGTAGGCTATAATACCGAGCGAAGCGAAGGGAGCCTACGTGTTTTTGTCCCAGCGAGCTTGCGAGCGAGTTTATGCGATTGTTAGGTGCGTGTTTAAACAATCCTTGAATTGACCTTTTCTGACTGCAGCCCTAGCTTGGCATCCTTTGCGATTTTAGAATAAGTCAATGCATGGCCTTTGTCACTTTGCGACAAATATATCTCTGAGATTTCCGTAGCAACTGATTCAATGTATTCAAGCAATTCGTACTTTTGTGCTAACTCAAGAGCCACAAAATACGCAGTTAACTGCTCCCCACTGTCAATGGTGAAGTCAGCCAAAGTTTCCCACTGAAACGGATGATCCAAAGTTGAGTTTTTGTGTGTTTCGCAGATGTCTCTTAGCTTATTGTGCGCTTCCCAGTAAACCTTTTTAGAAGGCTCGCTGGTCATAGTCAAAGCGAGTTCTAGTATTTGTTCATAGAAAGGTGGTTTGAATGTCATTGAAGCACCTAACTTTTAAATAAGGGGCGCAGGCATGTGGGGCATAATGGCGAAGCCGCCCCGCATGTATGCGTCCCAGCGAACGAAGTGAGTGACTTAATTTTTTTGTTAGAAGCCTGCACGCCGTTGTTCCTTAAGAGGATCGTGTGGATTTACATTACCACCAAATGTTTGTTTATACACCTTGCCTAAGTCTGACGTGATTTCCAACGTTACCAGATAGGGGGAGCCCAGAGCCGAACGCCAATAGTGATACTGCTTTTGATATTGTTCATTAAAGCTAAAACTAACAGTAGCTGACGTAAGCCATGATGAGGGAATCTTATGAGAGTTCAGCATATTAATGAGTGATTTCCGCATGCTTTTAGCAAAAGGTTCGAGGTGGTTTTTTACGCTGTTATGCTCTATTTCTAACAGATTAATTGATATAGAAGAGATGTTCTGTTGCTGTGCGAGCAAGCATAGTTGTCCTGTAGCCCAGTAACCAAGATGATCGTTATTGCGGTTATTTAGCATGTGAGCAAAGTTTCTTACAATTCCTTTGAACTCTGAACGACGAGCCATGATTCTCCTTGGCTTCTAACACCCACATAAGGGGCAGTAACGCGTGGGCTAAAATTTGGAGCGAAGCGACAGAGCCCACGTGTTACTGTCCCAGCGAGCCTGCGAGCGACTTAATGTGATTGTTAGGTCTCGCGTTAGACCATACACTTACTACTACTATCTACTAAACTTTTAAGCAATTCGAGAGGAATAAATCCTTTAGCTTTTATATGGTTACCGTCCATATTTTGTAGATTAATACACTTCTGTCTATTTCTTTGACCTATTGTAAAGTTGCCATGAGAAAAGCTATTTCGCAAATGTCTGAGAAGATCCTTAGGTTTAGTATCTTTTCTTACAAACCAAAAAGCGCCACTATATTTCTTTGTTTCGGAGATGAATTTAGTATCTAATGCTAGTTTTAGTTTTGCTGTACTTTCGAACGATTTAATACTAAAGCTATTCTGAGAGCAGAAGTCATCCAGGTCTCCTATTTTCATTAAGAATTTATTATCACACCATTCCAATTCCCACGGTAAAACTACAAAACGATAGAAGAAATATAAATTTTCCTTTCCAGACTTGTATTGCGATATAGATTTACTCAAAGCTTTCCTTGCGATACCTAACTTTTCAATAACGGGCGCAGGCACGTGGGGCATAATGGCGAAGCCGCCCCGCGTGTATGCGTCCCAGCGAACACAGTGAGTGAGTTTATTGAGTTGTTATATGCCATTGTTAATGACTACCATCTGACCCAGCTCCGCTACTGTCTCTGTTGCCACCACCAAATTCAGAATACTTCTTAGTTGGTTGATCCTGACTTTTATTAAACTGCCAAAGAGCAACTGCTCCAATGATTGGAATTAACTAAGCAATAATTATTTGAGCGATTTTTTGAACAGAGTCTAAGTCTTCTCTTTTAGCTAAGAATACTGATACTGCAATGCTAAGTACTAAGTATGTGACTAATGCAGAGTAAATAAAAAGAGAATCCATTTCACAATTTTCCGTGGCTTATAACACCCACATAAGGGGCAGTAATACGTGGGCTAAAATCCGAGCGAAGCGACAGAGCCCACGTGTTACTGTCCCAGCGAAGCGACTTAATATGATTGTTAGACTTCACCTCATGCGATGTTGTAACTCTGTATCACCAGTGCATTCTATATAAAGTTTTTGAAACTTATCCTTTATATCAGGAAGCTCATCTAACGCATACTCGCAAAAACCTTCAGCATAGTGTTCTCCCTTTGGAGTTTCATGAATGAAGTCAAACACCCCATGTCTAAGATGTTGAAGTTCAGCAACTCCTTTACCATATTCTATGCTCCTGGAATAAAAATCCTCATCTAATTCTGCTATTTCGGTAATCAATTGAGTAAAGACTTGGTCCTTTATTTCAGGAACAAAAATACCACCGCCACCACCATCTGGGCGAACGTACTCAAATCGTTCCGTTCCTGAAGTAGAACTAATGATTTGATATAAGGTTTCTGGGGGCATTTCTTTAACTTTTTTAACTATACTCTCGATCTGTTTCCAAACCCAATAATTGAGTTTTATCTCCTCAGCCAATATTGTCTTTAGTGCCTTTATTTTCCGATTTTTCGATGCATTTTTACGGTAGGCTTCCAATACTTCTTTTATGATGAAAAGTGTAATTGCGACAATCGCGCCTATTGATAGTGGATTCATATTATCTGTCATATCAAGATGATTGAACTCTTCAATTGCTAGAAAGAAAAGGCTAAATAGAAAGTAAGCAAAAGCTATCGCGGTTATGCCAAAAATAGCACCGAAAATTTCTGGTAATAAAGTCCTAAGAATGTTCAAGACAAGAGATTCCAAACGTGAAGTCTAACTTTTCAATAACGGGCGCAGGCACGTAGGGCATAATGGCGAAGCCGCCCTGCGTGTATGCGTCCCAGCGAACGAAGTGAGTGAGTTTATTGACTTGATAATCATTGAGCCTCCTCCCTATCAGCATAAACAGAGTTTATCCTAATAGGCGACCAAACCAAGGGAGAAAAC